>NZ_CP107716.1:2302728-2628273 GCF_025854335.1 Pelagibacterium flavum | reverse complement strand
GGCCGGAAGCTCTCCGAATAGAGCCAACCCTCGATGGTATCCTGCAGCCCGATCACATCCTCTTCGGTTCCCGTGTCGAGCATGAGCAGCGTGGCCATCATGTCCACGGCGTCTTCTTCTCGCCCCAGCACCGGCAGTTCCAGTTGGTCGACCAGCAGATGCCCGATTTCATGGAGCATGGTGTGACGTGTGTTGTTGAGCGCAAACTGAATGGCCGCATCGCGCTGCGCGTTGGTCAATTGCTGGCCCGCCGCCGGCGCAACCCCCGCCAGCATCGCCAAAAGCGCTGCAATTACCCGTTTCGCCATGCTCGATCCTCGTCCCGCATCGTCTTGAGCCACCTTAGCGCGGGGCATAGACCTGTTCCAGACGGCTTGGCGCGCTTCGGTAAAGAAACCTCTCAGGCCTCGGCCTGAGCGTCCTCGAGTTCGGCGCTTTTTTCCAGCCATTGATCCTCGAGCGCGGCAATCTCGCCCTCGAATTTCGCCTTCTCGATCCCCAGCGCAATCGCCTTGTCCGCATCGCCTGTATAAAGCGCCGGATCATCGAGTTGCTTGTCGATTTTGGCCAGATCCTTGCGCTTCCACTCCAGCTTTTGCTCGATGGATTTGATTTCCTTGCGCAACGGCGCCAACTCGGCCCGCTTCGCCGCCGCTTCCTGCCGCTCGCGCTTGCGGTCCGATGCCGAACCGCCCCCGCCATTGCCGCTCGCTCCGTTCGAGGTCAGGCTGCGCTGATACCCGTCCAGATCGTCCTCGAACTCGGCCACCGTGCCGTTCTCGGCGATCCACAGTGTATCGCAGGTCGCTTCGATCAGATGCCGGTCGTGCGAGATTATCAGCACCGCGCCCTTATAGTCATTGAGCGCATGGACCAGCGCATCGCGACTGTCGATGTCGAGATGGTTGGTTGGTTCGTCCAAAACCAGCATGCCCGGCCCGCCAAACGTGATGATCCCCATCAAAAGCCGCGCCCGCTCGCCACCCGAAAGGTTTTTCGCTTTCGTGTCCATCCGCGTCGTCGAAAGCCCCATTTGCGCCACCCGCGCCCGGCGCTTCGCTTCGCTTTCGAGCGGCATCAGATCGATCACATGCTCATATGGAGTCTGCTCGGGCTTGAGATGATCGAGCTGGTGCTGTGCGAAATAGGCGACATCGAGCGTTTTCGCCCGCAGCATCTGCCCGCCCATCGGCTTCAGTTCGCCTGAGAGCAGCTTGGCAAAAGTCGATTTGCCGTTCCCGTTCGGCCCGATCAGCGCAATCCGGTCGTCCGGATCGATCCGGTTGGTGATCTTGTTTAGAATAACCGTCTCGCCATACCCCACCGACACATTGTCGAAGGTTATCATCGGCGTGGCCGGCGATTTCTTGGGCTGCTGAAAGCTGAAAGGTGCCGCAAATTCATCGAACAATGCCTCGGGCGGCCGCAGTTTGGCGATTGCCTTGACCCGGCTCTGCGCCTGCTTGGCCTTGGTCGCCTTGGCCTTGAACCGATCGACGAACTTCTGCATGTGCTCGATCTGGGCGAGCGTTTTTTCCCGCGCCTTGTTCTGCAGCTCCATTTGCATGCGGCGCGTTTCCTCGAATGTGTCGTAAGCGCCCTTGTAAAAGGTCAGCTTGCCGCGCTCGAGATGGATGATCGAATTGACCGCCTTGTTGAGCAGGTCGCGATCGTGAGAAATCATGAAGACCGTATAAGGATAGGTCGCCAGATATTTCTCCAGCCACAGCGTCCCTTCGAGATCGAGATAGTTGGTCGGCTCGTCGAGGAGCAAAAGATCAGGCTGGGAAAAAAGCACCCCGGCCAGTGCCACGCGCATCCGCCAGCCACCCGAAAGCTCCCGGCACGGCCCATGCTGGCGCTCAAGCGAAAACCCCAGTCCTTTGAGGATTGCGCTGGCCCGCGCCTCGGCTGTGTGCGCGTCGATATCGGCCAGCCGCGTATGAATGTCGGCGATCCGGTGCGGATCGTGCGCGGTTTCCGCCTCCTCGAGCAGCGCCGTACGCTCTTTGTCGGCGGACAGCACCATGTCGAGCACGCTCATCTCGCTGACCGGCGCTTCCTGCGCCACCGCCCCGATCCGCGCCCGCTTGCTCAATTCGATCGATCCCTGCTCGGGCGACAAGAACCCCTGGATCAATTGAAATAGCGTGGTCTTGCCCGATCCGTTCTTGCCCACGAACCCGGTCTTGGCTCCAGTCGGCAACGTAACCGACGCCCCCTCGAACAGGGGACGCCCGGCAATCTTGTAATGAAGGTTTGTGATCGTAAGCATGATGGCGCGGTGAGTAACCTTGACTGCCCGCCCGCGCAAGTGGTGCGGATGCAGGGCAGGTCCGCGCCATGCGTGCCACCAAGCCGTCTTGCCTCTGCCATGGACTAACGCTAAAAGGCCCCACTTTCTCTCATCCCTTCCAATAAGGACCAGACACAATGGCCATTCAGCGCACCTTTTCGATCATCAAGCCGGACGCCACAAAGCGCAATCTGACCGGCAAGATCATCTCTAAATTCGAGGATGCCGGCCTGCGCATCGTCGCTTCCAAGCGCATCCAGATGACCCGCGAACAGGCCGAAGGCTTCTATGCGGTCCACAAGGAACGCCCGTTCTTTGGCGAACTGGTCGATTTCATGATCTCGGGCCCCGTCGTCGTTCAGGTCCTCGAAGGCGAAGACGCCATCGCAAAGAACCGTGAAGTCATGGGCGCCACCAACCCCGAAAACGCCGAACCCGGCACCATCCGCAAGGAATTTGCCCTCTCGGTCGGCGAAAACTCGGTCCACGGCTCGGATGCACCCGAAACCGCTGCCGAAGAAATCAAGTTCTTCTTCAACGACGATGAAATCGTCGGGTAACGATCCTGCGGCAAAGACCCCACAAGGTGGGTGTCAGCACCGGAATCAAGACGCCACGTTCTTTTGAACGTGGCGTTTTTTTTGAAGATTGCATCAATGTGCTTGTAACCAATAAGCTGTACACGAGTCCGGGCGTCCCAGGCTGGGTGGCAAAGAGGCCAAATATCTGCCGCCCAAGCCATGGCTGAACAGCCTGACGGGAAGCACGGACCAAAAACGGCGGCTGCGTGTTCATCCGAGGGGTGGGCGCGCCCGGTCTTTTTGCGGGGAAGACACGGTAAATGGGGACCATGCACAGCTATGCATTTCGGCTAGCCGCCCTCGTTCTTGTGGCCGCTCTCGCCTTTGGCGCCATTGCAGCCTTGGCGATCGTTCGGTTGCAGTACCTCGGCCAGAGTGGGGCAGAGCCGCTTGTGACCGAGATTGCCGCTGCCGAGCAGTCGGTCAATCTGATTGCCGAGGAACCCGCTATATCCGAACCAGAGCCGGAACCCGAAACCGGATCCGAACCCAAGCCAGAGCCTGCGCCAGAGCCAGAGCCCGAACCAATCGTCGCCGATATTGCAGCTGCGCCCCAACCTGCCGAGCCGGCCGCCCAGACCACCCAATCGTCCATGACGGAAGAATTGTTCCAACAATCCTTCGTCAGCGTTGCCATCGAGCCGGAACCGGAACCGGAACCAGAGACCGAAGCCGAGCCTGAGTCATCGGTTGCCGCGTCCGGGCTGCCGATCTGGCTCGATCTGCCCGATATGACTCCAACGCTTGAAGGGCTGCAGACCGAGGCCCTTGAGGTCGCCCTGGCCGATGCGCCTGATGAAGTTCCCGATCAGCCGGCGTCAACGACCGCTGCGCTGTCGCCGCCTGAACCCGAAATCGCCAGCGCGCCTGATGAAAATTGCGATACGGCAAGTCCGAACTGGGCGATGTTTCTGTTCGATTCGACTACGCTTGGAGGCTGGGGCAGGGTCCCCAATGTGCGTGTCGTCCCGATGGGGTTTTGCGCCGACACGCGGCAGGTTCTTGAGGGGCAGATGCAGGCCGATGGCCGGCTCCGCGCGCTGCGGAGCGCGGCGGCCGGCGATCAACTGGTCTCTCTTGCCCTTCAGCGGGCGGCGCGTGGCCCGGAAGATGTGTTTGCGGTGGCTGCCGACGGCTCCGTGCTCAACGTCTATGTCTATTGAGTATGACCGACCTTGATTGACTGCGCGGCCTGCCCCTGAGGGCGTGCCACCCCATAGCGGTGGAGCATTTTTTCGACCTCGCTGCGCTCGATCCCGATATCGCGCAGTTGCCAATCCTCCATCTCCGATAGCCGGACCATTGCCCGCCGCCGCATGGCATATGCCTGCCGATCCGCCCACCAGCCCGAGATCACTGCTCCGAGATAGCGCCAGATCGTGGCGCGATACCGCAGCCGTTCAACAAACTCGTCCCGTTCAAACAAATCGTTCCGTTCAAGTTGCGTCATCTCTCGTCTCCTTGTTCGATGACGCCAATATGGATCGAGGAGATAAATTGATCTAACGAATGTTTTTTGTTAAAAGCATCGAAATTGCCGATGAAACGAGGCCGCCATGTTTTCACTCGATCCCGATTTCCTGCGCACCTTTCTGGCCATCTCCGAAACCGGCAGTTTCGGTGCCGCTGGCGAGAGGGTGAACAAGACACAGTCGACAGTCTCGGCCCAGATGAAACGCCTTGAAGAAATTATCGGCGTGCCGCTGTTCGAAAGGGAAGGGCGGCGCAACGTGCTGACGCCTGATGGCCTGAAGCTTCTCGAATACGCCGCTTCGATGGTCCGCCTCAATGACGAAGCGCTGCGCGCATTCCAGCCGCTGGCCATAAGCGGGCGCCTGCGGCTCGGCGCCATCGACGAATATGCGCAGGCCTTTCTTCCTGGCACTCTTCGCACGTTCGGTGCGGCCCATCCCGGCGTCCAGGTCGAAGTGGTGACCGGCACGAGCCTTCAATTGCGCGGTCTTCTTGCTGAGGGCGAGTTGGACGCGGCGATCATCTCCTGCCGGACCGGCGATGCCGATACCGAAACGTTGCGGTCCGACAGGCTCCATTGGATCGGCGGCGAGAATGTCTCACCCCATTTTGACGATCCGCTTCCGTTCTGCGCATGGTCGCAGGGCTGTGCGTGGCGTGAAATGGCATCGGCTGCACTGGTGCGCGATGGGCGCAAATGGCGTCTGGCGGTCACCACCTCAAATGCGGCCTTGATCTCTCTGACGGTAAGGGAGGGTCTGGGTGTGGCCGTTGCTCCGTCCTGGTTTGTCAGCCCGGGGTTGCGTGTGCTCGAGGAAATGGATGCCCGCTATCCGCTGGGCGTCGCCGAAATCGGCATCAAGCGCGGATCGGCTGCGGCAAGTCCGGTGCTCGACGCTTTTCTTGCCCATGTGAAGTCGGAGTTGAATTCACCCGCTCTTGCTGCCTGAGGAGACCTCTTGCCGGGCCCGGTCGATCGATTTTGCCAACTCGTCGATCTCGTCGGCAAATTTCTCCTCGGCCACCTCGCTGCTGTTCATCCAGCTTGAATAGCGCTCGAGCAGTGGCACGAAAGTGGCGACGTCCTCAGGAGACCAGCCGCTGAAAAATTCACCCAGCAACAGCCATTTGTACCCCCGGACCGCATCGATCACCGCTTCGCCGGCAGGGGTCAGCTCCAGGATCGTCCGTCGGGCATCCCGCTGGGATACGGCGCGCCGCGCATAGCCGGAGTTGACCATTTCGGCCACCAGCCGGCTGGCCCGCGATGGATCGATATGCAGACGCTCGGCAACTGTTGAAACCATCGTCTCGTCATCGGCGTTGGTGTCAGGTGCGAACATAGGGTGGGCGATGGCAAACAACACATCGATCTGGGCCATGTCCATGTCGAGCCCCAGCGCGCGCGTGGCCCGGTGGCCCAATTCGCGCTTGTGCATCTGACGACGCCAGTTCTGAACCACATTGTCTATGCGGATCAGGGCATCGGCCAATCCGGCATCCTTGCCGCTCTTGGTCAGCAGATCCCGCAATGTGTCCTGTCGTGTCGGCATAAATCACGATCCTTAAAAGCATGCCAAAAGCAATTGCATGCTATTGACATGTAATTGCGTCGAGCAGATATATCAAGTCGACAATTTATCCGGAGCTAGAAATGTCGCAACCCGCAAAAGCCGAGCCGCAGGTATCGGACCCCAATGTCAGATTGGTGATCGGCGCGGTGGTCGCGACCCTGTTGCTGGCCTCGCTGGGCCAGACCATCATCACCACGGCACTTCCCATCATCGTTGCCGATCTCGGCGGCATCGAACACATTTCCTGGGCCATCACCGGCTATCTGCTTGCGGCAACCGTTGCCGCGCCGGTGTTCGGCAAGCTGGGCGATATGTATGGGCGCAAGCTCATGCTGCAATCGGGCATCGGTATCTTCCTCGCCGGCTCGGTCCTGGCTGCACTCTCTGTTGATCTCAACATGCTGGTCTTCTGCCGCTTCGTGCAGGGCATCGGCGGGGGCGGGCTCATCGTCACCGCCATGGCCGCCATCGGCGATGTGCTTCCGCCGCGTGAGCGTGGCAAGGCGCAGGGCTTCCTTGGTGCCGCCTTCGGCCTGTCCACCGTCGTTGGTCCGCTGCTCGGCGGTGTGATCGTCGAGACCTTGTCCTGGCGCTGGCTGTTCTTCGTCAACATCCCGGTCGGTATTGTAGCCTTCGCTGTCATTGCCTTCGCTTTTGAAAGCCGCACCAAGGGCGAAAAGCGCAAGATCGACTATGCCGGCGCCGCATTGCTCACCACAGCGCTCTCGGCCCTGGTTATCTACACCAGCATCGGCGGTACCATCCTGCCATGGTTTGCCCCTGAAGCGCTGGTTCTTCCCGCCATCGGCGTGATCGCGCTCATCGCCTTTATCATGGTCGAACGGCGCGCTGCCGAACCGATCCTGCCGCTCTATCTGTTCCGCAACAATGCGTTCCTGGTTTCCAATGCGGTGGGTTTCATCGTCGGAACGGCCATGTTCGGTACCATCACCTACATGCCCTCCTACCTGCTGCTCGTTCAGGGGTTCGCTCCCACCCAGGCCGGGTTGGCGCTTCTGCCCATGATGATAGGCCTGATCGGCTCCTCGACCCTGTCGGGGGTCATCATTTCGCGCACCGGGCGCTACAAGATTCTGCCCATCATCTCGACGGCCATTCTTGCCGTTGGTGCCCTGCTGCTCGGCACGCTCGGCGTCGATACGCCGTTCCAGCTCGTCATGTTCTACATGCTGCTTGTCGGCCTCGGCATCGGCCCGGTCATGAGCGTCGGCGTCACCGCCATCCAGAACGCCGTGCCCCACACAGTCCTCGGTGTCGCAACGGCAAGCGCCCAGATGTTCCGCCAGATCGGCGGCTCGCTCGGTGTCGCGGCGCTCGGCGCCATCTTTGCCAACCGGCTGGCCTTTGAAACCGCCGCCATTGGACACGCCGAAGGCACCGCAGGGTTCAACGCAGCGACCCTTGCCGCCATGCCCGCGCCCGAGCAACTGGACATGCTACAGGCCTACACTTCCGCCCTGCACCCCATCTACTGGGTTGCCGCAGCAGCAGCCGCAGTCGCGAGCCTGATCGGCTGGTTCCTCGTCGAAATCCCGCTCTCGGACCGCAAGCCGGGCCCTAAGATCGAGACCGAAGCCGAACCCCAGGCGGCCGAATAAGACTCTGCATCAGCCACTTACGACAGATCCCCGATTCAATCTCATAACGCATTGAATCGGGGCCTGAGCTTCCGCACCAGCCCTGCCTTAACCACCACCGTCATCCCGGACCTGATCCGGGATCCAGTACCCCCGGCGCCAAACGTCGAATCCCAGTCCGGCCCCGCAGCAAAACGCCTCAAAAACGTGCCCGCAGCGTCAGCCCGATATCGTGGCTGTCATAGGTGTAAAACACATTGTCCGACCAGCTGTTGGTGTACTCATAATAGATCGAGGGCATCAGCGGCCCGATGGTGATGTCGCGATGGCTCGCCTCGATCCGTCCTGTCGCAAACCGGTCCACCTGATCCTCGAGCTGGAACGGGGCAGGGCGCCAGTGCCAGCGCTGCCCGACGGTCCCCTCGACCCCCAGCAGCAGCCCGTTGTCGAACAGCGTATCCACCCGCGCCCGCAAGGTCCCGACCAGCGTGCGCAACGTCTCATCGTCGGTATGGTTGTAAACAGCCCGGGCCGTGGCGGTGAGGTTCATGCTGGGCGAAAGCGATGTCGAATACGATACCGCCCCATCGGCCAACAGCCCTGACCGCCCCGGATCGAGCGGCCTGTCCACCGCCGCCATCTTCAGATCGAACGCCAGCCGCTGCGACGCATCGAGCGGCAAAGACAGGCTCGAGCGTACACCTGCTTCGGTCCGCTCCAGCACGTCGTCCTCGAACCCTGCCGTCACATAGGGCGCAACCACGGCCCGCGCCGTCTCCCCGATCCCGAACGTCACCGGCAGTTCTGCCGTAAAGCTGGGCTCGAACACCTCATCGGCTGTCGAAAACCGGATGTCGGTCCGCAACACACCCGAAACGCTCATCACCTCGTTGCGCGCCAGTTCCACCGCCATCGATCCTCCAAGGCTGAACAATACACCCCGCTTGCCGCGTGCCTCGTCAGGAATCTGCCCCGGTCCCCACACCCCGCCATCTATGATGTCCTCCCCCGTCTGCCGGTTCACATTGGTCGATGGCGCCATCGTGAAATAGCCGCTGAACACCGGTCTCCCCTGCGATTGCGCATTCTGGAGCATCTGCGAAACGACATCGCGCTCCGGCCCCTCGGGCAAAATCGCCTGCAACGAACCCAGCCGCGCCGCCGCCATATCCCTCTGGCCCAGATCGGAATAGCACCGATGCGCCACGAGGTAGGGCGGCACGAAAAACGGCACCGCCCCGATCACCAGATCGGCCAGCGCCACGGCCTCCGCGCATTCGCCATTGAGCGCATGCCGCACCGATGCCGCATAAGCCGCCATCACATCGCCTTGCCCCGCCTCGGCGTCGAGCTGCGCAGCAATCGCATCGGCGCGCGCCCAGTCGCGCGCCCCGATCGCCTCGTCGAGCGAGGCCAACGAGGCGGTCTGGGCATAAGCGCCTGTCACCGGCCCGACCAGCGCGGCCCCAACCAGAAGAGTGGCGGCAAGGATTTTGGAAAATTTCATGAAGGCCCCCCGCTTTTCGCCCTTGGGGCGTACGCATTACAAAGGCATGAAGGCGGCACAAAAGCACCGCCCCGAAGCATCTACTGCGTGCCGATCAGGTAGCCGGCGGTCGCACCGTTGCCGTCGGTGGTTTTGCCCTGCACCAGCCCGGCCATTTCATCGGCGTTCGGGCCGTAGAACTGCCCATCGATCGTGTTGTTGGAATTGAGCCGGACATTGTTCGGGCCCTGGTCGACCGCGTTGCGCGTATCGAGCGTGCTGGTGAACCCGGTCCCGATGATCCGCCCATTGCCGCCGCCCACAAGTCCGGACTGGTCGTACAGCTCGAACCCCACCGAACGGGAATCGAAATTGGCTCCCGCCTGGAAGGTGCCGCCCGCCTGCTGACCCGAAGAGCTCGAAATGCCCCACACGCCATCATAATTGGCTGCCTGCATGGGCAGGCTCTGCATCTGGCTGCTCGTGGTCTCGCGCCCGTCGACGATGGCATAGACCGTATTGGTTCCCGCCGGGCTGGTCAGTGCCGTCGCCGCATGGCTGCCCCCGATATAGGCGGCTTCGCCATTTGCGTCAGTGTAAGTATAGCCCGTCAGCCCACCCGGCAGGCCCGGTGTGGCGGCGCCATTGCCAACGGTATAGTTCCGGCCATCCACGGCCACAGAGATCGTACTGGGATTGGCGGCAAACGAACCATTACCGGTCCCCGTGCCGCCGGCGTTCAGCCCAACGGCCGAATAGCTGAGCGGTGAGGGCGGGAGCGAGCTGGAGCTTGTGCAGCCGGAAACGAGTAGCGCCGCTGCGACGGCGGAAAGAGCGAAGAGCTTGGTAGTCACGGGGGTTACCCTCCTTATTGGGTCTATAGTCGAATGAGCCCCCGCTCTCGGCTCGACAATGCAGCCCGAATGTGATCGTTCCGGGACAAGCGCCGTTGCAAAACAAGATGTTGCAACATCGCCGCAGGCGGCTGACACGGGCCCCGACCCGCCCTACTATAGCCATCTCCACCATGAACCTGACCTGAATGACCAAGCCACTCGTCCTCCGCACCGCCCGCACCGTTTGTCCCCACGATTGTCCTTCGACCTGCGCGCTCGATGTCGAAGTGCTCGAGACGGGCACAATCGGCCGGGTGCGCGGCGCCAAGGACGATCCCTATACGGCAGGCGTGATCTGCGAGAAGGTCGCCCGCTACGCCGAGCGCGCCAATCACCCCGACCGCGTGCTCCATCCGCTCCGCCGCACCGGCCCCAAAGGCTCGGGCCAGTTCCAGCGAATCTCCTGGGACGATGCCCTCGACGAAATCGGCTCCCGCTTCCTGCAAATCGAAGCCGAACACGGCGCCGAGTCGATCTGGCCCTACTACTACGCCGGCACCATGGGCCACGTGCACCGCGACGGCATAAACCGCCTGCGCAACGCCAAGGGCTACTCCGAGCAATACGACACCATCTGCACCATGATCTCGTGGACCGGCTACATCGCCGGAACCGGGCTTTTGACCGGCCCCAATCCCGAGCAGATGGCCGAGAGCGATTGCGTAATCATCTGGGGCACCAATCCGGTCAACACCCAGATCAACGTCATGACCCACGCCATCCGCGCCCGGCGCGAGCGCGGCGCCAGGCTCGTCGTTGTCGATATCTACCGCACCGCCACCATGGAACAGGCCGATATGGCGCTGCTCATCCGCCCCGGCACCGATGGCGCTTTGGCGCTGGCTGTCATGCACATCCTGCTGCGCGACAACCTCGCCGATCGCGAATTCCTAAGCAGCCATACGGACTTCGATTCGTCTCTTGAATCACATCTTGCGGCCAAGTCCCCGCAATGGGCCGCCGAAATCACCGGCCTTTCGGTCGAAGAAATCGAAGCCTTCGCACAGCTGGTGGGTGAAAACCCGCGCGCCTATTTCCGGCTCGGCTATGGCTTTTCCCGCCAGCGCAATGGCGCGCTCAACATGCACGCCGCGCTCTCGATCCCTGCAATGATTGGCGCCTGGAAATATCGCGGCGGCGGCGCCTTCCATTCCAATTCGGGCGCTTGGGGGCTCGACAAATCCCAGATCACCGGCGCCGCCCTCAAAAAGTCCCGTGTGCGCGAACTCGACATGTGCCGCATCGGCCCCATCCTCACCGGCGACCCTGAAGCGCTCGAGGGCGGCGGCCCGGTCAAGGCGCTCTTGATCCAGAACACCAATCCCATGGTTGTCACCCCCGATCACGCCCTCACCCGGCAGGGCTTCGAGCGCGAGGACCTCTTCACCGTCGTCCATGAGCAGTTCATGACCGAAACCGCTCAGATGGCCGATATCGTTCTGCCCGCCACCATGTTTGTCGAACACAACGATTATTACACCCGCGGCGGCCACACCCGCGTCCTCTACGGCCCCAAGATCGTCAACGCCCCCGGCGAGGCTATGCCCAACCATTTCGTCATCAACGAAATCGCCAAGCGGGTAGGGGCACCCGCCGCCGTCACTGAGAAGACCGACCGCGAGATGGTTGCCGAAACCTTCTCGCGCTCCGGCTATGGCGATCTCGACGCAATCGAAGCCGCGTCAGGCTTTGTCGACCGCGCGCTGCCCGATGAAAAATCGCGCTACGCCGATGGCTTTGCCTGGCCCGACGGCAAATTCCGCTTCAAGCCCGATTGGGAAGCCACCCGCATCAAGCGTGGCGTCAACTGGGTCTGCGATCCCGCAGAAATGCCCGCCATGGTCGATTTTCTCGATTGGAACGAGCCGACCACCGAAGCGGTCCCGTTCCGCCTGACCACCTCTCCGGCCCGCACGTTCCTCAATTCCACCTTTGGCGAAACACCCGGCAGCCAGAAGCGCGAAGGAACCCCCTCCTTGCTCATGCACGCCGACGATGCCGCCCGGTTGGCGCTTGAAGACGGCGCACCCGTCACCATCGGCAACCATCGCGGTTCAGTGGAGCTGACCCTGCGCCTGTTCGACGGGTTGCGCACCGGCGTTGTCGTCGCCGAGGGCCTCCACCCTCACAAGGCACACCGCAAGGGCAGGGGCATCAACACCCTGATCGGCTCCGATCCCGTTAAGCCCTTCGGCGGTGCCGCCTTCCACGATGCCGCCGTCTGGGTCCGGGCGTCCGCCGCATGACATCGATTTCCCCCGCCTCCCGCCCGCGCATCGCCGCCATCGACGTCGCGCGCGGCGTCGCCATCGTCGCGATGATCATCTACCATTTCTCATGGGATCTGGCGTTTCTGGGCTTCGTCAATTTCGACCCCACCCAGTCGCTCCCTTGGGTGATCTTCCAGAAACTGATCGTCGGCACCTTCATTTTTTTGACCGGCGTGTCCCTCGTCCTCGGCCACGGCGAAACCATCCGCTGGCGCCCCTTCTGGCGCCGCTTCGCCATCATCCTCGGCGCCGCGCTCCTCATCTCTGCGGGCACGTACGCCTTCAATCCCGGCACCTTCGTTTATTTCGGCGTCCTGCACGCCATAGCGCTGTTTTCCCTCATGGGCCTCGCCTTCCTCACGACCCCGCTCGCGCTCGTCATCGAGCTGGCCGTCATCCTCATCGGCCTGCAACTGTTCATCCAGAGCCCGCTGTTCGGCGAAAAGCTCTGGTCCTGGATCGGCCTCTGGGATGCGCCGCCCCCCAGCGAAGATCTGGTCCCCATCTTCCCTTGGTTCGGCGTCGCCCTCCTCGGCATCGCCGCCACCCGCTGGGCTATCAGCAGCGGCGTCACGGACCGCCTCGCCCAATTCAAGGGTACCTCAGCGCCCTCTCGCGCCCTGGCCAAACTCGGCCGCTGGAGCCTCGTCATCTACGTCCTGCACCAGCCCATCCTCATCGGCATCCTCATGGGCCTTGCCTCCCTCACCGGCATCAGCGAAACCCGCCGCGCCGAAAACTTCCTCTCAAGCTGCCAGTCCAGCTGCCTCCAATCCGCCCCCGACGCCGCCTACTGCACCGCCTACTGCGCCTGCACCCTCGACCGCATCGAAGCCGACACCCTCTGGCCCATGCTCGAAGCCCCCCAGCGCACCCCCGAACAGGACATCGCCCTGAGCGACCTCACCAACCAATGCGCCGCCGAAGTGTTGGACGAAATGCTGCTGGCGCCTGAGGCGGAGTAGGGGGGCGACACCTCCCCGACGGGTCCAGACCCCATTCACACAAAAAAGGGGAAGCACAACGCTCCCCCACCCTCATCTGTCATCCCGGGCTTGACCCGGGACCCAGTACCCCCAGCGTTGCGGCTTTTGCCGCAGCCGATCCAAATGTCTCAACCCGCGCCCAAAACCGGGCACAACCTCAATCCACCCCATCGCTGTCCCGGCCTTGAGCCGGGACCCATCAGCTGCGAAACCGAGCCCGGCATTGCGATCGAGAGCCGGAATGGAGTGACTATCGCTTCGTTTCCGGCCCCATTCCAAGTGTTCGCAGTCCTAACGTGAAACCGCGATGGCCATCGGTCGGGGAGCACTTCTAAATAGAGGAACTCACTTCTAGGTAGGTCGAATTCCTGGTTTTCGGCGGGCGCTGTCACCATAGAGTGCCACCGCGATCATTTCACATTCTGCGGTCGCGTTTCTGATTAGGTTGTGCAAGTAATTCAGGAAAGCATCCCGTGAACGGATAGAGAATATCTCTGCTCGGTAGCTTAGATCATTCTGTAGCGGTGTCTCCTGAAGCAAAGTTGCGAACTCGCTGTCCACAAACATTGCGTCCACATACGGGGCATAGGTCGCTATTGCCCTAATGTCGTTGGTGGCCCCTCGTGAAGGGTTTTTCTTCTGGCCAGCGGCAATTTTACGCGCCATTGCTGCGAAAAGGTACGCCTGAATTCGGTGGTGTGGCACGGTCCAATTGCCGTTCCATTGCCAGAAGGCCACAACTTGGCGCTCGGCATCATCGACGGACATTCCAGAACGCGTGAAGTATTCCCGAAGTCCGCGGAATTCCTGTATCGCCCCCGAGAGAGCGCCATTCATAAAGGCGTTTGTATCGCCATTTTCTAGGGTCGAGACTCGTTCATAGCCAGTATGCGACTGCCGCTGCGAGCATGACGGCAGATAGATAGTTTCGGGCAAGCTTGTCGTATCGGGTGGCAACGCGGCGGAAATCCTTGAGCCGGCAGAACATGGCCTCGACACGCCAGCGGTCTTTGTAGCGTTTCTCGTCGTATTTGATTTTGCGCTTCCGGTTCTTGCGGCCAGGGATGACCGGGATTGTCTTCTGGTTGCGCAGAGTGGAACGAAGGCGGTTGGCATCATAGCCGCGGTCAGCAATAACTCTCTTCATGCCCATCGTGTGGGCGATGAGCAGATCGGCCCCCTTCATGTCCGAGGCATTGCCGGGCGTCAGGATGAGGCGGATCGGTCTGCCGATAACGTCGACGAGCGCATGGATCTTGGTGGTCCGGCCACCACGCGAGATGCCAATGGCATTGGTTCGCGCCCCCCTTTTCCCCCGCCTGCACAGCGATGGGCTTTGATATAGCTGCTGTCGATCTGGGCGGTTTCCGCAATCCAGCCTTGTTCGGTCAGAGCCGCGAGAATGCGTGCCCATACGCCGCGGCGACTCCAGCGGTTCCAGCGATTGTAGACTGTTGTCGAGGGGCCATACTCGGCAGGGCAATCAGCCCAGCGTCCGCCGCACTTGAGCATATGAACGATCCCCGAAATTACCCGCCGGTCATCCACTCGACGTGCTCCAGGCTGGTTCTTGGGGAGATGTGGCTCAATGGCCGCCCAAGCTGCATCACTCAACCAAAATAGTCTGCTCATCGATACCTCCGAACTCATCTAAAGCCAGAGAATCTGATTTGCAGCGTCTATTCAACAAACTGATTGGGTATGGACCCTAGGCCGCGTCGAGCCATCTCTGCAAAATGCAAATATGCGGTGACCCGCGAACTCCCAAAGGATTCCAGTTCCGTCTTCAGAACACTCTTGAATGATGTCTTAGGATCAGCGCGCCATCTTTCGTAAAGGGGCACCATGTTGTCTGCCGACATTTCTCGCCGGTCACGCACATCTTTGGCGATGCCGGTCCAGTCCATCGCAGCCGATATGTGGAGGCGTGAAAGCCATTCATTTCGGTGTCCATCCAAAATACTGTCCACCGAGAGATCTAGTATCGGTTCTTTTCCGGAAACAAACCCGCGCAAATAGGCCCAGACTTGGTCTCCTTCTATTTCCGAAGAGGATCGAAAGCTCGTGTCACCACCGAGCATCTCGTGGGTTAGTGTCAGCTCGTCACCTCTTGTGAACACCATCGACTCATCTCGGTGGATATCGGATGCTGGACACAGTACTTGCTGTAGTAAAACGCCTTGCTGCAAAAGGTTTGTAACTTCTGTCCAAAAGGCATGGTGCGGGGCCTCTGAGGGGTATGTGCCGGTCTTTATTTTGAAAATTTGGCTGATGGCAAGCTGGTCAAGATAGATGATCATTTTGTCCAGCGCTGGCATTTCGTCCATGGTGATGTCGCCGCATGACACACACTTGTAGCTTGCCAACCCAGCTTTCAGCTGGACCAATGCTCTGCTGCGCTTCTTGCAGGCAGCACAAGTTGCGAGTGGGGGAATACTCATTGTTCAAATAGTTCAGACATTTGATCCCTCCATCCCAAGTTCGCGGCTGCTTCCGGTAATGTCAAACAACTCTCTTGGGGAATCGCGGTGTCGGCTATCCTCACCACCCCCTACCCATAAACCCCCCAGAAAAAATACACAGTCAGCCCCACCCCATAAACAATCACAAACCCCCGGATCACCTTCGCCGGCACGAGATGCGAGAAATACGCCGCCGCGAACCCGCCGACCATCGCTCCGGCCAGCGCTACGCTGCCCTCAACCCACGCAATCGACCCAGTCGCTGCGAACCGCAGCACGGCCACCACCGACACCACGGCCGAGATCAAGAGCTTGAGCCCGTTCATCGCATGAACGTCCTCGAACCCGGCCAGCGCCAGCCAGGCCAGAAGCACGATGCCCAGCCCCGCGTTGAAAAACCCGCCATAAAAGCTGATGGCCAGCAGCAGCGCCGAAAGCCCGATGGCGCCGGCCCGCACAACATGCCGGGAGCCGTTCGAGCGCGACGCAAAGAACCGGTTGATCCGCTGCCCGAAAATATAGATCGTCACGGCAAACGCCATCAGCCAGGGAATGATGACCGAGAACTGCGCGTCCGAAATCCGCATCAGCGCCTCGGCGCCCAGAAACCCTCCCACCAGCCCCAGCGTGCTGTAGAGCGCCAGCCGCCCCTTGTGCGGCGCGATATGCTTCCAGTAGCCGATTGCCCCGGTCACATATCCGGGTAGGCACGCATAGGTGTTGGACGCATTGGCGAGTACCGGCGGCACCCCGGCGAACAACAGCGCCGGAAAAATCACGAAAGAGCCGCCACCGGCGAGCGAATTTATCATCCCGCCGAGCAATCCGGCGGCGAACAGCAACACATACGTCAATTTCGGGATTCCCACAGACCCACAATGTTTGCCAACTTGCGGTCACCGGACGCTCAAGTCCATAGTTTTTGGCGCCAGTGTTGCCGATATTGACAAAGCGTCGCAGCGTACCTATCTGAGCACTCGGCTGAAGCGCCTGCCGTCCGCAAGGGCACATGTTCTACGGTGAAGTCTTCCACGCCAACCCGGTTTTTCCGGGCCGCGCGAACCAGCAAACATCGTCCCAAATCATTGGCGGTGCTTGGCAATGCGGGCTCCCAAGACGAAAATTCCGCCGTGGAGACTTTGACGATGCGCAAACCTGCATCCCATCTGACCACGACCGACCTCAAGACCGAGGCGCGCCAGTATCGTGCCGCCCAGCTCGACGCCGGCCGAACCATAAGCCAATCGCAAGCCCTTGAAATGGTTGCGAGATTTCACGGATTTAGGGACTGGAACACTGCCTCCGGCGTGCTTCCCGTTACCCGCGGCCCGGCCTATGCCGTCAGCCAGCAGGTCTCGGGAACCTATCTCAAGCAGCCCTTCACCGGCACCATCATCGGCGTCAAGGCGCTGGGGGCAGGGGAGATGTTCCGCCTGACCATCCAGTTCGACGAACCTGTCGATGTCGTTGCGTTCGATAGCTTTTCCGCCTTCCGCCAGCGGGTCGACGCCACCGTCAATCGCGACGGTAT
Organism: Pelagibacterium flavum; assembly: GCF_025854335.1. Taxonomy (NCBI): domain Bacteria; kingdom Pseudomonadati; phylum Pseudomonadota; class Alphaproteobacteria; order Hyphomicrobiales; family Devosiaceae; genus Pelagibacterium; species Pelagibacterium flavum. The sequence continues at coordinate 2,611,120 of NZ_CP107716.1, read as the reverse complement.
CTCGCCCTCCCGCACCAGCGACGGCCAGCCGCACATGGTCCTGGCCCGGGCCTGAACCAGACCGGGGCGCTCCCAGCGCCCCGGTTTTTCTCGGGCAGGTCTTGCATTCATCGGTAAACTACGATGAACTGCCGTCCACTTTGCAAAGCCACAAGATTGGAGTCCCCATGCCCGAGCAGACACAACCCATCGAGCTCTACTATTTCCCCACGCCCAATGGGCATAAGGTCTCGATAATGCTCGAGGAATTGGGCGTCCCCTACACGGTCCACGCCATCCACATCGGCAAGGGCGATCAGTTTAAGCCCGAGTTTCTGGCCATTTCGCCCAACAACAAGATCCCCGCCATCGTCGATCCACAGGGCCCTGGCGGCGCGCCCATTTCGGTCTTTGAATCCGGGGCGATCCTCAAATACCTCGCCGAAAAATTCGGTCGGTTCTATCCCAGTGATCCGCGCAGCAGGGTGGAAGTGGACGAATGGCTGTTCTGGCAGATGGGCGGTTTCGGCCCGATGCTCGGCCAGAACCATCATTTCAAGCAATATGCGCCTGAAAAGATTCGGTATGCGATCGATCGCTACGTCAACGAAACCCACCGGCTCTATGGCGTGCTCAACAAGCAGCTCGAGGGCCAGGACTACATTGCCGGTGACTATTCCATCGCCGACATGGCGTCATTGAGCTGGTCGCTCGGTTGGGAAAAGCAGGGCATGGACCTCAGCGAATTCCCCAACGTTGCCGCCTGGCAAGAGCGCCTCAAGGCCCGCCCGGCCGTAGAACGCGGCCTCGCCGTCAAGCTGCCCGAGGACCAGCAGATGAACCTCGCTGACGACAAAGAGGCGCAAAAAGTCCTGTTTAATCAACGCGCCAACTAGCAGAAAAAAGGCGGCACCCGCGGGTGCCGCCTTTTTATTTGGCGCCGTTAGAGCGTGTCCGGTTAAAGTGGATGCCACTTTATGGGTTCGGACACGCGACAAATTAAAGACTTGGAGCAATTGAAGCGGTTCATAGAAGCGCTGAAATGCTCTAGGCGCTCACCAGCCGTTGCGATCGAACCAGTTATCAACCTCTTGTTTGGCCTCGTCTTTTGTCTTGCCATAGCGCTCCTGAATCTTTCCTTCGAGCTGCTCGCGCTTGCCGGCTACGGTATCGAGGTCGTCATCGGTCAGCTTGCCCCATTGTTCCTTGGCCTTGCCGGTAAACTGCTTCCAGTTGCCTTCCATCTGATCGCGGTTCATCTTGGCATTCTCCTTTTTTGTTCGCTGTCGTTGAAAACGGTTTGCCCGCCTCGCCGGTTCCACCGGCGCAAATTGTGCCTCGTCCACCCATTTTCACCTCCGGCGACAAAAACCCCTTGCACTTCCGCGACATTCCGGGCTACCACCCGCCTCGGAGAGGTGGCCGAGTGGTCGAAGGCGCGCCCCTGCTAAGGCAGAGTGAGAAGAGATTATTTCCTCTTTCTTTTCAATTCGGTGGCATCGTTTTCGATTTCAGGCTGTACGGCCGGCGTACGAACGGCCTCCCGCCCGACCTGGAACGCTTCGCGAACCTTTGTTCTCGCATCCTCTGAGTGGGCATAGGTTTTGAGCATCACCGAGGGGTCTGCCCATCGCCCTTCTTTGGCGGCTGATATAGGGTCAACGCCCTGCCGCACGATCATTTCCGTGCCATAGCCATGCCGACCTGCCGAATGCGGCGGCAGATACTCAATCCCCGCCTTGTCGCACGCTTCTTTCCAGCGACGATAGAGCGCCCCGCTTCTCCCCCCAGATATATAAAACACCCGGTCCCGCGCGGCGCCTCGATATGGTGGCGGCAGGTTGGCAATCATCGCCACTTCGTCAGGGTCCAATTCAACCCATTGCGCTGGGTGCCCTTTCGTCATTGGCAGGCGCACAAGCCCCGCGCTCAAATCCATGTCCTTGGATCTCGTCATCGCCAGTGACTGCGATATGCGGGCACCGTGCCGAAACATGAAATGTGCCAATGCGGACTCACGAGGGCCGGCGTGTTCCTTGAAGGCATTGAGCCATTCCCAGCTGCCGGGCGTTCGTGGTTTACGGCTTTCCTTGCCCCTGAACAGATCCTGGCGCTGCCGGTCCTCTTTGGTAAAGGCGCGCACTCTGATCGGCGGGCATTTCCCCAGATCGTGAGCGTTGTTGATAACGGCGCGTACGGGCGTAACCACTTGCCTCTGCCATGTGTCAGTTGAGGCCATAGGATAGAAGTCTTTGGCCAGCTTGCGGATAAATTGCGGGGTAATATCCTTGACCCGCATTTTCCCAATCTTGCGATTGATGGGAATGAGATACGATACTTCGTCGGGCTGGGCGTCGTAGAGGACGACACATGCAGCGAAGGTTATCTCGTCCTCTGGCTTTGGCGCGTCCGGTCCAAGGATAGCACGTTTCCGTGCCTGCGCTTCGATGGCACGGACCTTGGCTTGCGCGATTGCCTCATCAGATGTTCTGAGGCTTCTTCTGATGTAATCGCCGCTGTCAGCAGGTCGTCCACGGACCCACCATATCCCATCTCTTGGGTATAGTTCGAGTGGCATTCCGGTTCCTCAAAGATGCGATCGATGTGTTCGGGCAGAAGCACCATAGCTTTGCCCAAAACTCGGCATGCGCCAAGAGCCCTTGCGCGCTCCCGTAGCTTGCGCTCGGAAATGGTGATCCCGGCTGTGGATAGTTCGGCAACCCATTCGGTCGGGCTTTTGCCTTCGGACAAGATGCGAGGGGCTGTCATTCCAATGCCTCCGGCTCACATGCCGCAACGTCTTTCAATGTCAGTCGATGCGAATAGTACTTAGACCAGAAGAAATCGAGGTCGTCGCTTGGCAGCGTCTCAGGTGGAAGCCCTGCCGCCCGGTATAGCCGAGCTGTCACGCGGTTGAACAATTTCTCCCCAAACGACCAGATCGCGCCGTCCTCATTGAGAAACCACTCGCCGCGAACATGGTACTTGGCTAACTTCTCATGGATTGCCCGCTCTACATCGATGTGCGCTGTAAATGCCCAATGGGCTTTGAGCAGAAGCGGGTTTGCGCTTTGCAATCGATTCATGCGAACGTCTAAGTCGGTGGTGACGCCGATCTTCATGTGAAACGGGTCATCAGCGCAGCCGACGAAATACAGCGTCATCAGCTTGGCGCGGTCGATGCGATAGTCACGTTTCTTGCCGGCGCGAACCTGTGCTGGTGTCAAGAGGCTCATCACCGCTCCCCTTGTGACTTGCGGAGGGCGGTCCGAAGCTGCGAAGGCACGGCGATCATTTGAAAGCCCTGCGGCTTGACCTCAACCACATAGCGGAGCTTGCCCGCTGTCGTGTGGTAGGCAGAGACGATCACGCCATCCCATTGAGCCTCGCCGGTGAACTTCTCAACGGGCTGGCCATATGAATATTCGGCTTCGGCTGGCCACGCCGATCCTTGATTGTCACCAGCGGCATATCCGGCGTCGAAGCCGAGGCGACAAGCAGAAAGGTCATTCTTCGACCAGTGCTGTTCGGGGAAAGTGTTGCGCCATTCGAGGAATGCTTCGTTGGTCGCGGGGTTTCGCCAGTCGGTCATGACTGCCCTCCCTGTTTGGCTGGTAGAGCGGCGAGGGCGGCTCGGGCAACGATCTGGCACTGGTGTGAGGATATCTTCCCTTTACGCTGTGCGATGCGTTCCAGCGCCTCCGATAGTGTTGTGTTGAGGGCTTCGGCGGCTTTCAGAGCCTTGCCCCATGCTTCGGCATTTGCATCGGCCTCGGCAATCTCCCTCTGGGCAGCGTCGAGGGTGACGAGGGCAGCATCTTCCTTGGGGTCTCCGTGATGCGGAAGGTATAGCGCTCCGGACTGGCCCTTGTACGCCACCACCTCCATCTGCTCCCCGCCGGCAACCGGTGCATCATAGACGCGATACCCAACAACGTCGCGTGTATCCATATCGAGCAGGATCGCCACCCGCCCATCAATCTCTCGCACTACGGTTGGGCCGTCCTGATTGACGAACTCGGTAAATCCCGCTTCGTCGTTGCGCGTTTCGATATGTCTTGGCTCCCCGCTGGCAGGGGTTGGGGGTTGGGTGACCAGAACCAGCTCCACGCCCAGCGCCTTTGCCGCATCAGTCGCGCAATCCGGGCATAGCAGCCCACCATATTGATGTTCTGGATAATCGCCCAGTGTCTCAGGCTTAGGAGCGATCTTGGTCCATAAGTCGTTCGGCACGTTGTAGACGGCGGTGTAGCGACGATGGCATTTGTCGCACTGGTCGCCAACAGCTTCTGGCTTGGGGGTGGTGAGGGCGGAAATGATGCGGCTCTCATAATCCGCTTGAGCGGCGGCGATTGCAGCATCTCGACTTTCAGCCTTCATCGTTACGATGTGACCGCCGATAGACGTAGCCATGCCATTTGAGTTTATATCAGTTAAGTTGGCCCAAGCTCGCCAGCCCCGCGTTCGGTCTGGCTCTGCGATTATGTATTTGAGGCCGGCCCTACGACCTTCATTCCCGACCCACTCCAACGGCTTCACCACCACCCCTGCATCAGCGGGGGATTGGAGGGCTTCGAGGCGTTCCTTCGCAGCGCAAATCACGCTGCACACTTCGATAGCCTTCACTTCATTGCCCGGCAGCCTGGACGCGGCGAGCCACTTGGCGGCGTCGTCAAGGTCCGCAATCAATTCCTTATCGTCCATGTTGGTGGTCATGCTATTGCTCCTGAAATGAGTTGACGCGCTTCGTGAGCGGCTTTGTCGCGCTGCGCTGTTTAGGAGCGTGCTCGAAGCCCCTGGACTGGAGTTTGGACGGCTTGCGGATACCGAGATGCTTTTTGCGCTTCCGGGCGCTCACGGCCTTCTCTCGCACGTCCAGAGCGGTCTTTCCCCGGTGCTTGTCTCGCAAGGCAGGGAACAGGTTGCTTTCCCGATGCTCCCCGCCGTTTATCAACGCCACCTTATGATCCAAGTCCCATAGATCACCCGGCATGATTTTGCGCCCGGACAGGTGGCACATGCCGCCCTCTCGGTCGAAAATCCGAAGGCGCACCCGGTCTGGCACCTTCTGGTCATCGTGCTTGCCGATCCATTCGGGCACTTCACGAGACATGATTGCGCCCCTGTTGGGTTGCACGAAACACCGGACCATCGTCCAGAACGTCCGCAAACGCATACTTCTTGCGCACCAGGCTCCGCAGGTCCTTCTCCACCTCAATGCCCAGTTCACTTGCTGCTGCATCCCCAAGGCAGATAGAGCCGCGAGATACGAGGACGGTGAGGGTGCGGTGTTCGTCGTCAGTCAGGCGTCTCACCGTGTTTCTCCACGAAGTTTCGCCTCGGTATGCCCGCCATCGAGAACTTGGCTCGCCTTCCACGCGGTCAGGTCGGCGTGAACCTGGAGGTATTTGGTGCGAACGATGTAATCCCGTGCGCGCTCGCCTTTGAGGCGGAAGGGACGAACCTTGCCAATTCTGGTGTGAGTGCTCATGCGGCTTTCCTTTCGGGGTCAAAGGCGTAGCGATCAGGCGGAATGGTCAGTTCGATGCCAAATTCAGCATGGCGCTGGAAAACCAGTTCCATGTATTTGGTCATCTCCGGCACCTTCATGAGCCGCGTCACGGGTATATCCATGTCACGGATAGCCTCTAGCTTGGCCTCGTAGGGCAACGGGCGTATGCTCTTGTCGTAGGTTGCGCGGAACTTCTCATTGGACTGGCGCAGGATCGGCACGCCAATTTCCAGCTTGCACCGCGCACGAACGTCCTCGACGTGTTCGCCGGTCTGGTCTGCGATCTCGGCGTACCATTTATGCGAAAGGCGGTTCTGCTCATTGGAACGGTTCCGCCCGTCCTCTATCTGGACAGTGAAGGGCAGTTTGCGCCCGTCGAGATAGACCTTGAGCAATTCCAGTTCGTCAGCGTTCTTTACGGTGCGGGTCGGCATCAGATGCTCCCCAGCTTCGCAATGCTGAACCGCCGCGCTTCAAGGGCAGCAAGAATTTCGTCCTTCACATGCTGGGGCGCTGCCTTGAATCCGGCCCCGTCCAGAACCTCGTGCATGATGGTGGAATACTTGCCGCTATCGAGGCCGATGGAGCGGACGCGCTGCAACGTGGTCGTGAGGTATTCGCTTTGAGCGTCGAGCTGGGCGCGGGTCATGATGCGATCCTCGAACGAAGGTAATCGAGCGCTTCCTGGTATGTGCTGAAAATATCTGCGGCCACCCAAGTACGGCGCGGGAAGATGCCAAACAGCTTGGGGCGCGCGATCCTGCGCTGCACCACATAATGATCTGGCGCAGGGGTCACGGCGTTTGCAGTGCCTTTCGGGACAATTCGGTATTTCACAATCATTCTCTCTACCCCTGCTTGCCAATCCGGGCGGCGGGTTATTGGCCACGCCGCCCGCCCTTGGCGGTTGATCTATGCGGCGGCCTTGGCCAGCTTCGCCTCGATTTCCTTCTTGACCTCCAGCGCATCGCCCGGAGATTTTGCCCAGAACTGCTGGAGGCCAACGCGGTTCGCTTGCTGCCACTTATCGACGGTCGCGGCGTCGTTCTCACGGATGAACTCAATGGCGCGGTCGGCAAACTCGCCAACTGGCACGTTGTCCAGAGCCCAGCCATCGCCCCATGTGACGGTAATCGCACTGGCGGCACCGATGGCACGCATCCGGCGTTCTTCGTGTTCGCGCTCCACGATTTCGGTGGCGGAAGCGTCGATCGCAGCGGTTCGGTCCATTTCCTCTTGGACATAGACGCCGCTGAATTGGTCGGGCCAGCCTGCGCGCAATGCCTGCGCCTCGGCGCACTTCTCCAGCATTACCTTGGGCATTTTCACCCAGTTGCCGGATGCATCGAGGGTCTTTCTGCCGGTGGGGCGCCACTTGCCATTCTCGTTTTCACCCCATTCGTCAGCAATCGGGGCGAATTCGTCCCATTCAGCCTCGCCCTTGACCCGAAACCACTCGCCACGGTTGTCCTGCTGCCAGAGATAAACCGTGCAACTGACGATGCCCTTGGGATTGAGTGGGCCGATCAGGCTTTCGTCAAACTCCCATTCGGCCTTTTCGGACGCCGGGCGATAGTTCTGGCATCGCTGGGCGATGACCCTCAGGCCGTCGCGCGAAACGACAATGGACATGCGCCGCTTGTCGGGCTTGTCCTTGCTGAAAATTAGCGGGATGATCTGCTTGCGGAACGGGTCCAGCCCGAATGACCGGGACGTTTCCATGAACAGGTCGAATTCATCGCGATTGCAGTCCTTGGCCACCGTGTTTTTGATGACGGCCAACTGCGAACTGGTCAGGTCATAGGTCGTGATCTGCGACATGCTATTTGCTCCTTACCGATAGGCTCACGCTGCCGTTGTCGAGCGTGACGCCTGGGATTTTTTCGTCAGCCTTTAGCGCTTCGGCCAAGGCGGCTTTGTCGAGCTTCGGCGCGGGGCGCTCCTGCTCGATGAAGAACTTGCTCGGAATCTGGCTTTCATCCTTGATGACCAGTCCCGGCGCGTTCTTGCGGATCGTCAGCGTGGCCGAGGGGAGCCGAAGGGAAGTCTGCTCAGTCGTGAGCATGGCTTGCTCGATCAGCGCCTTGACCCGCTTCTTGCGTTCGTCCACACTGCGCTTTCTGGCCGTGAACGTTTCAATCTTGGCCTTGAGCCCTTCGCTCAGTACGTCGCATTCGTCCATTTCGGACAGCGCCGCTTCGATGGCTTCCAGAAGCCCGGTTTCGCCCTCGATGGCATCAGCGATAAGCTCAGCGTCGTCATGGTCAGCAAGAGAGACAACCAGCGTCTTGGCCGCTTCTGTCTGGCGCCTTAGCTGATATTCGGTTGCCTCGGTCATGCGACTTTCCTTTCGCGTATCAGTTTCTGTTCAAGCTCGATTGCTGTGTTTATGTCTGAGGTAGGCGGGCCGTATCCGTTGACCCTGCCGTCCAGTGCCTCTTGAATGAGGGCGGTTAGCGCTTCCAGATCACCGGCATCGGATAGGGCGCGGGCCTTCTGATCGAAAAAGCAGAGAAAGGGGTCGGTCATACTGCCTCCGGGTCGAAGTCATCGGGGGCGCCGCACTGGTCGCAGCCGCTATCCTCAAGTCCTTCCTCGAACTCGTCCCATTCTTCATCGCTGTCGAAGTGGAATTCAGGCTTGAGGCAATTCCCGCAGAAATTGCACCAGAAGCCGTGATCGTTGCGGGTGTACCAAGCGAACATCACGCCCACCCAAGAGACTGGAACACAGTCTCCCCGTGACGCCATTGGAAGGCGAACCACATCACCAGAGCCAGCCCACCACCACATGCAAAGGCGGATATGAGGGTGTTGCGGAGGGTCATGGCTTTGACCCCGTGGCTTTGGCTATGGCGTCCGAGACTTGATCGTAGACAGCCTGCGCTTCTGGTGTTCGCCCATACGGACCTATGTTTGCGTCAGAATTGGCTATCGCTGCTTTCAGCGCTTCCAGCATTTCGTCGACGGCATCGACTGCCGGTGTCACTTCGACCATTTCGGTGATGGTGCTGCCGGGGTATTCAGCCTGAACCTTCACGGCTATCGCCCCCTCTTGCCACAGGCCGATATTGACGCCAGTGGTCGAGTGTAGCGCGAACCAGCGCGCATGCTTCACTGCCCCGCTCATTGCTTCGCCCCCGCTGTTTCGAACACGAATGAATGGCCGGGCGAACCGATGACCAAATACCGAAGCCCATCGCGCACGTACTTCTTGGACTTCACGAACGCTTCGATCTGCTCGGCGCTTTGGTGCTCTTTGCCCCAAACTGGACCGGCATCCTCGAACCAATCGACGTTGAGGAATGGGATCGGATTGCCGCCACTGTGACAGAATCCGTTCGCCATGCGGTCACGTGTCGGGAGTTCGTAAACGTAGTAAAAGTTGCTCTCGCTCATGCTGCGTCCTTTCCAAGAGCCTTGCGCGCTGCCAGTTCGGCTGCGGTGCACTGCTCGAATGCGTTGATGGTGGTGGTCTGACGGATCGCGTCTGGCGCGATCATCATGGCAAGGGCTTTCTGGCACTGCTCAAGGGCGGTGCGCTGGGCCAGAGCGGCGTTCATGGCGGCAACCACGGCGACCGCGTGTTGGGTCTTGAGGTTGCTTACGAGCGCGCCCTGATCGTCATAGACGTTGGCGTAGTTTGCCTCACCTTCGGGACCGTAGTTGATGCTGTAGCGCCACACGCCCATCACGCGACCCTCCGGGCACAAACAGCGTCGGGGTCGAATACGGTCAGCTTGGCCTTGGCGATGAAATCATCATCGGCCAGCGCCTTCTCTGCGACCTGCGAGGCAATAGCGATGGAAAGCGGAGTGCCCTTGTAGAGGCTGATGCCATCCACACGAACGTCCTCGACGCGAACGTCCTCGCCTATAACCTCGACCTCGATCATGCAGGGCAGGTCCTCGGAGATCAGGACGCCGGTGATTTCGTCGGTGATGTCTGTCGTGTAGGGGATCATGGTCTTTGCCTCCGGTGAGGTTGAGGGGGTGGCTTAGGCGGCAATATCGAGGTAGGCCCCGATCACTTGCGCCGCTGGTCTCGGGTCGATGGCGTTGCCGAAGGCGCGCAGCTTAGCCACACGGGCGGGAACCCCAGTTCCCAGCCAGCGAACTCCGGGTGAAGGGATGTGCCGCCATTTTCGGTCGGGAAATTGAAGGTATTCGCGGCCACCGATATGAAGGATTTCAGCGCCAAACCGCCCTGTCTGTTCGGCGGCACCTTCGCCCCCGTGCCCTCGTTGGCTCGGCATGTCGGATAGAGCCCGAACATCAACTTTCGTATCGCTACCTGGCCCGCCGAATTCCCCGCCTCGTTGTACCCAGGCTTCGCCGGAGCGTTCGAAGTCATGGTCGGCCACAAACCAAAAGCGGTCGCGGAGATGGTCAGCGCCCGCGCTCGCGGCCTCCACAGGGATTGCCCCCACGGCGTATTCCAAGGCTTCCAGATCACTTCGCACGTTGGCGAGCCAAGCAGCCGCGCTCGCAACCTGTTCGCCAAAGACGACTGTAGGTCTGCACTCCGAAATGAGGCGCTTGAACTCCGGCCAGAGATGACGTTCATCATCGAAACCTTTGCGGCTTCCGGCGTTGGAGAACGGCTGGCAAGGGCAAGAGCCTGTCCAGATGGCGCGGTCGTCAGGCCATCCAGCAAGTCGAGCTGCAAGGCTCCATCCGCCGATGCCTGCGAAGAAATGGCATTGGGTGTAGCCTTCAAGGTCGCTCGGCTGGACATCGATGATGCTCCGTTCGTCAACATCGCCAGCGGCGATCAGGTCTTGTTCGATGAGGTTCCGCAGCCATTGGGCGGCGTACGGGTCAAATTCGTTGTAGTAAGCCCGTGTCATGCCGCACCTGCCGCAATCTCACGGGCCATGCCGATGGACGGGCAGACGCGAACCAGCTTGTTGGACGCATAGACGTAGAAGTCGTCGCCATGGCTTTCCGTGACGCGCCAGATTTCGATGCTTCCGTATTTCGCTACCAGTTCCATCATCGTCTCCATCTGTTCTGAGAAGATCGGCCCGGTAGGGGTCTTCTCGGGGGTTGGGGTTTAAGCGGCATTTGCCTGTGCAGTGGCCTTGATCGAGAAGGGGCCGTTGCTGGCCATCTCGTTCGCCATCTCGGCGGCTTCCGCGCCAAGTTCATCGATTTCGGTCTGGGCAAAGGTCAGGCGCAAAGCGCGGTCGGCGCACTCGCCCTGATCGGCAGTGATCTGGATGATTTCCAGAGCCATCTTGCGGATCGTCACGGTGCGGTGATTGGAGCGCTGGGCGTGCCAGTTCTTGATGATCTGGCCGGACGCTACGGCCCAATCCTTCCCGCTGCCGGAAACATGCCCCTCGCGGGTAATGCCGGTAGGATAAAGCGATAGGGAACAATCGCCGTTGGCCCGAATGCTGGCGTAGGTGTCGGATTTAGGTCCAGCATCGCTGCCCAGTTCGATAAGGAAGGCGCCAACCTCTTTCGGCGTTGCGTTCGCTTTCAGCTTTTCCATTTCCGTCCTCGCTCCATCTAGCGTTGGGGGTGGTGTGTTGATAAATGTCGTTGTAGCGCAGAACGCTACTACATGCAATAGTGTTGTAGCGGAAAAATGCACAAAGATTGCAAGCGGAGAAAAACGCGCTAGAATCGCACGCACAGAAAACCCGCCTCGGATGGTCCGGGCGGGCTAGGAGGTTAAGGTGATGATTGAGGTTGGTTCGTTGCGCTCGGGTGCGGAAGTGTTATGGGAGGCTCCTCCCGAACTTCGTATTCATGAGCTTCGTGTATCGGATCATGGGAAAATAGAAATTCGGGCAGAGGTGTGTTTATCGCGGCAGATCAAGGACGATTCGCGATGCAAACGATAGCTACTGAACAGACCGCTTCAAAAGCGACCTTACTTCATCAAACATGGCGTCGAGTCGGTCGAACCGATCTGGCTCTATTTGAATTACGAGTTCAAGGCCGCTCTGAAGCATCATCTTCCACGCAATCTGCCCCTCCGGGTTCATCGCAATGTGGAACCCAACAGGCTTCAACGCCTGATTTGACAGAACCTCGCCATCAGGAAGGCTGGACTGTAGTTCCGCTCGATGCCCTGTCAATGCAATTATGGCAGCAGGAATAGCATGAACATGGAACTTGAGCGCGTAAGGTTCGCCGTTCTCAGCCAGAAATAACAGATCGACGGTCTTGGCTTCCCTGTCGATCTTGCTGCCATTGACGGCCACCAATGGCGGCGCGGTTTTCACTTCCATTCCCCCTCCTTGCCTTACGGCTACATCGGTAAGATCGAGAACCGGACGCGTCCGATGATGCGCGGCTCGTTCTCTGGAAATATCGTTTCGTGTTCAAACGTCGATACCGGCTCAAACCGATCGGGGCCGGGGCGATATCTCTTATAGGTCGCTTTTCCTTCGCCATCATCGATCACATAACAGGCGTTGGGCACCAGACGCTTGTCCTTACGATTCACCAATATCCGGCTTCCTGGTGGTGAAACTCGGTCCATAGACGTGCCATCGACTTCTAGTGCCACCCAATCCCCCGGCGGCAGGTCGGCAACGTGCAATATATCCCGCGCCTCGTCACGAACATCATCGGCTAGCAATGCGCCGGCGCTTATCATGGCGAGCAGGGGCACCTCTATCGCGCCGCCCGTCGATTCATTCGGGGCCGGGTACCCCGTGATCTCCGCAATTGCGAAAACCTCACTGGCGCTGACTTCGCGTTCACCGCGAGCAATCTTGCTTGGGATAGATCGGTCTGGGGTGCTGATTACCCGGCGCTCGTGTAGTCGGCGGGCAAGATCCGATCCCGACATGTCTGCGTTGTCCATGGCATCGACAACCCATCGGTTGATGGCAGGAATACCGGGCAGCGCTGTGAGTTTTCTTGGCATGCCGGATCAGTAGCCCAATGTCGCTACAACGTCTGTGCAGAAAGTCGCTACAACAGGCTTGATTGATGAAGCGATAACCGCTACAACAATCGACCTATGGAACCTGCAAGCACGATCATCACAAAACTGGGTGGGCCGAACGCGGTAGCTGAAATTACCGGCGTTCATCGCACTCGTGTGTCCAACTGGAAACGGTCGAAGGCCGTGGGTGGGACGGGAGGTACAATTCCCTTCAACCACGTGCCAAAGCTGCTCGACGCGGCCCGTGAACGGGGCATCCCCCTTTCTGCCGACGACTTCCTGCCCGCTCCCAAAGAGGAATCGGCAGCATGAGCGAAACAAAGATTTCTGTCGTTCCGTTCGAGACGAACCACAAGCCGAACGCGGACGGTGATGTTGCCAGCCTCGTTCGCCGTCTCATCGCCGTCGAGGACCGGATCGATGCCGAGAACAAGATGAAGGCTTTGGTCTTCGCCGAGGCTCGTATTGCCGGTGTCGATATCGGGGCTCTGAAATCGGTCGTCCGCATTTGTCGTTATCTGCCGCAGAGCAAAGCGGATGGAATGTCCGACCTGTCCGATACCGTCAAACAGTATCTCGACGTGGTGACAGGCAAGCCAAGAGGGGGCGTTTAATTGTTTTCGTCCGCACGCCTCAAAGAAATCGTTTCCGAAGCTCGCCCGTATATTGAGCGGCAGATGGACGATGCCGATATGATTTCCGGCTTCCGCGATGTTGTCGCCGCCGAGGGTGGGGACTGGTCCGCGCTCAAGGCTCTCATCAAAGCTCAAATCAAAGATGAGCGCGACGAGACCGGCAAAGGCAGTCACGTCCAGAAGATTTTGGACAAGGCAGAATTTTCGTCTGGATACGCCGACATGCTCGGCTGGTCGAATATGAACGAACAAAATTTTTCTTCCGAACCGCAGGTTGCCCCCCAGCCTGCGCAGTCGCTCCCGGTTCAAGATGATCCGGTTGTTACACCCTCGACGGGGCAGGGTGGCGACGAAAGCCCCGTCAACAATTCGCCGGAAACGGCGAACGAGACTCCCTCGACGGACACACGCGTTGAGGGCAGGGGGGTGCACACTGTGCACCCCCTTCAGGATCAGTCGGAAATAACACCTTCCACAGTCGTTCAATTCAACCGCGACGAAACAACCGAAGAACGCTGCCTGCGCCTTCGGCCTCATTGCCTCAATCCAAGTGCCTGTGCCGGTGTCGGTAAGAACCATTGTTTTGGTTGCCGCAAGGCTGTCACAAGCATGACCGGGGAGTCCGCATGAAAGCCCTATCCAGTTTCATTGTTAAGCCCTCCATTTCTCCCGGCACCATGGTTGTCGCTGTTCTGGCTGGCAATTCTCTATCGAACGGCCACTGGCTCACGGCAGCGATTGTCTTTGTTGTCGGCATGGTTCTGCTTGGCCTGATCGCCTTTGCCGCAGGAGAAGCATAATGCCCCTTCTCCACACCATAGGTCTGATCTGGATTTGTCTGGCGATCCCGGCTTCGATCATCTGCTTCGCCTGCCTCATCGTTGGCGCTCGTGCTGATGGGGGTGGAGATGAATAGGCCCCCGAAGGACATAACCGAAGCCGCTGAGCGCGTTTACAACAAGCTTGGGCGCGGCTCCAACGACGACATTCTCGCCATTGCAAAAGCGTTGGCAGATGAGCGCGAACGATGCGCCGTCATTGCCGACGATATGCGCGACCAGGATGGAATGGACGCTGCGCCGTGCATTTTCATCGCGGCCCAAATTCGTGCGGGGTACGGCCCACTATGACTAGCCCCACCCTCTACACCCTCACCATGTGGTCTTGCCTCCCTGCAATTGCCCTTCTGATGGCTAAAGCGTGGGGGTGGTTCTAGCCATGGGCGCAATCAATGCCCAAGCGCAATGGCAGGACAATAGCGGAAGGGGCACCGCTACGGGGCTTCGCCCTGCCATTGCGCTTGGGCATCTGAACGACCTTTCCGGGGCGGTTTTCCTCCTCCCGCCGTTCCGGAACAGCGCGGGTAGTCTCCCTCTGTCCCGCGCCACTTCCCAGGCGCTGCGCTTCAATAGCGCGTGCCTGGGCCTTTATCACCTCAATGCGATCCAGAACGTCTGCCGGCAAGCATCGACCGATCTGTTTCGCGTTCGTGTCCATCTGAAAAGCCTTTCGTGTTCCGCTTCGTCCAGTGCTGAAAGAAAAGCACGGAAGGCATTCCACGATGGCGAAAAAGCATCCCACGAATCTGGACAATCGTCCCAGGAGCGAAGCCATGTCTGATGTAACGGCTGCTCGGAACATCATTGACGAAATCTGGCCCCTCGACGCCACGCCGCGCAAGCGCGTGATCGGGGCAGCATTTGAAGCCGTGAAGCGTGTCGAGCGCGGCCTCCCGAAAGACGAAATCCGCCTTCGCAAGCGTCAATGGACGGAGCGCCGCGTGCGCTCAATCGTGGACGAGGAGGCGGGAAGGATCGACGCATATGAGATGCGCGACCTTGAGCAAATGGCAATCCAAGAGGCCCGCGATGCACTCCGAAAATCCCAAGACCGTTCCGCGCGGCTGGCGTCGTTTCTTGCCCGTTCTGCTGCGCGTGCGAGTGGGGAAATGGACGATCGATAAAGCAAACGGGTTCGCCATTTGGCTGGCCCCAGAACTGGAGGAAGACGACCAATGACCACGGCAAAAATTCACTCGATTGATGACCAAGGCCCGGCCCGTCGCAAGACCCCGGCGCCCATCCTCCTGGCATGTATGAAGTCAGACGTTGATGCCGACCGCGACCACGTCACCGCCCGCCTTGAGCATGTCCGCGCCCTCCGTCTGCACGACGAGGATGCAATCAAGGAACTGGAGCGCGAACTAGAGCGCCGCCGTGACGCCATCGCCGCCATTGATGCAGAGGAAGCCGAACTGCTCAAGGTCGATGCCCTGCTGGCGTCTAAGCAATATGGGCTTGATCGGCTGTTAGTGGAGAAAAAATGATGATCCGCTCAATTCTCAAAGCGTTTCGCCGTCCTCAGCCAAGGGTATCGATCGATCTTGATGTGTTCAACACGGAAGGCCGTCGCGCTGCCTATGTGATGATCGGGTGCAGCCTGTTCCTTGGCCGTCCTGCCAATGGTGGGCCGGGAGAGGCCGCATGACCCGCCCCACAGCCTCCCAGCGCGCCAAGACGCACAAGCCAAGCCGCAAGACGCTCCTAAAACGCCTCGCCTCCTCTCAGGGTAAACGGGGGAGGGGGTGATGGGCGCGGTCCAGCCTTTTCTTTTTGGCGATACGTGGGTCGAAGTGCGCGATGGCAACGATACCGCTAGGACAATTTTTGATCGCCACTATTCGCGCTACGTTTACAAAGACGGACGCAAGCCGCTGCTTTTTGTCGGTCCCGGCGAAAAGATGGTGCTGCTCACACCGGACGCTCGGGCGATGTTCACGTGGCGCAAATTCATTAGCGCAGATGGGCAATCTGGCGTCAACTGCGCCATTTTTCGCAATGAGCGCCCGCTCTCCCGAACCGATAGTTCGGACCTGATACGCGCAGCTGATGCGCTGGCCGATAAGCGTTGGCCGGGCGAGCGTCATTTCACATACGTCAACCCTCGCGCTGTTCGCAGCCACAACCCCGGTTATTGCTTCATCAAAGCGGGCTGGCGTCGGTGTGGCGTGACGAAGGTGAGGAAACTTCTCATTCTCGAAAGGCCGGCAGCATGAACCACCCAGCAAGAGGATCATACGAGCAGAGCCGGAACAGATGGACTGGCGATGTGGAATTGCGCGCCGACGATCATGAATTTTGGCGCCTGGTTCAGAAGCGCGTGGCTCAGAGATGGTCATGGGAGCAGATCGCCGTAGAGATCGGCTGTAGGGCCGAAGATCTGATCCATTGGGCCAACTGGGTCTATAAGCCCGCCAAGGACAAGAAGCCGCTTGCCAAGGTCGATACGCGCCGCATTGAGCGTGTCTCCAATGATGCCCTGCCGGTGGGCGCCGTGCAAGCAAAGTCTGCCCAGTTCATGGCATGGAAGCGCGCTCAGGAGGGCGCACGGAAGGCGCGGGAGGCTATCGGCCAATGAGCAATCCTTGCCTTGACGCCGTGCGCACCGAATTGGATAGCCACGGCATACCCTACAACGTCGAAACCGGCGGCAAGCATGTCCATATCCGCTATGGTCGCGACTATGAACACCTGCATGTCGTTGCGGCCACACCGAGCGATTGGCGCGCCCCCCTCAATGAGCGAGCCCTGATCAGGCGCGAGATTGCCGCAAATGGTCTAATCGAGACCTTAGAGCCCGAGCGAGAGATTGTTCCGGTGCATTTGACGGATGGTGAGCCATCCTGCTTTTCATACGATATAGCCGAGAATTTCGCCAAGGCTCATAAGGACGTGCTTCGCGTCATTGATCGGGTTCGCGACGAATGCGGCCCTGAATTTGATCGGCGCAATTTTACGCCGATTGATTATCAAGACCCGAAAGGCCGGAAATACCGAGCATACCGACTAACACGAGACGGGTTCTCGCTTGTCGTGATGGGCTTCACGGGCGCCAGGGCGACCGAGTGGAAGGTTAAATACATCGATGCCTTCAACTGCATGGCGCAAGAGATTGAGCGCTTGCGCAGCCCTGATGTCGATCTGACGGCCATCCGATCTGAAATGGACGCGTTGATCTCCATCGTGGGCGACGTTGAGGCACGGATTTCGTCTGCACCTGTTGAGGTTGCTTGCCTTCCCCGCATGTCTAGGGCTGAAATGCGAAAGCTCACGCGACGCCTTCGCAGGAGGGGAGCCGCATGATCAAGCCGGAAGTGCTCGACGCTATGGTTGCGGCTGGCTGCACGGCAGAGCAAATTGTTGCGGCCGTGAAGGCGGACGCGCAAAGCGAAGATGCTCGCATAACTCGCAAACGCGAGATGGACGCGGCCCGCAAGCGCCGTCAGCGCGAGAATGTCACGCTAGGTCACGCGGACATTTATGGACAAGGCGTGACGGACGCGGAACAAAATACCCCTGATAAAGAAACCTCCCCCACACCCCCTAAAGAAAATAACCCTAAAAACTCACCCCCTTCGGGGGTTCGTACCACGCCCGCGAAGGCGACCCCTCGAAGCGAACTTCTGGCAGTCCTCGACGCCGAACACGCTCAGGACGTGATCGACCATCGCAACCGGATCAAAAAACCGATGACGCCCAAGGCGGCGCGGCAACTGGCGGCCAAGCTGGCACGATGCCCGGACCCGAACGCCGCCGCCGACCTGATGATCGAAAAGGGTTGGCAGAGCATCGAGCCGGAGTGGGTCGAAAATCGGGCGTTCCAGCCTCGCGGCTCCCCTCAACCCCCGCAACTCAAGGGCGGGCAGCACTTCACAGCATTCGGAGATGTAATCGATGGACAAGCAGGAAATAGCACAGGCGAGCAGGGCGATTGGTTTGATGCTCCAGGCCTTCCCGTCCTCACAATCGAGCATCAGCGCTGACGCCGTGCCGGCCTACATGATGAGCATCGAGGACTTTGACCTCAACGCCGTCCAGTCGGCTTGCAAGGCGTTCATCAAGGGCGACGTGAAGGGCCGTAACAACGGGTTTGCGCCGTCCGCGCCGGAGTTGGCTGCCGAGTGCCAGCGCCAACAGGATCGGCTTCGCTGGCAGGACCATCTCGATAGCCATGAGTTTGTCGCGGTCAATTCGGACGACTGGCAGAAAGTCGCCATGAAGCGCGGCGGAACGCCGCCGGTCAAAACCCGCGACGGAATCTTGGGCTGGTTCATTCCCAAGCTGGAATTGAATGAGGCCCGCAAGCTCGAACTGCCGCCGCCGGTGAGCGACGAAAAGCGCCAGCGGATCGGAAAGGACTTGAAACGGCTCGCAGCGGGCGATTTCGACGGGGATAGAGACATAGCATGAATCTCCCAGGCATTCCCATCAACGCCTTAAAGCCTGCCGACTGGCATCTCAACCGCCGCTGGACACTTGCCGATGTCTGGGAAGTTGAGCGCAGGGCCATGAAGCGGGCTTCGGCCTCGGAAATCGCTGAGCAGATGGGCGCTGCTCGTATCGAGGTTTTGTACCTGTGCATGCGCAACGGGATCAAGCTGTGGAGCCTCGCATGACGGAGCCTGTATCACTCGGCACCCAGATCGGGACCATCAAAGGCATTGCCGCTCAAACGCAGGTGAGAGCCAAGGGCAACAGCCGAGAGGCAGAGTTCGCCAAGATCGAGCTTCGCAGCCTTGAGGCAACGATAGATGTTCTGTCGTTCCTCATCAATCACGCAGACGATTTCAAAGCCTTCATGGTGGCGAGAATGAACGGAGAGATGCCAAATGGCTGAGCGCCGAAGAATTTATTTCGTCAAGCCACATGGCTGGAAATGGGTCGTTATGTGGAAATGGTCAGACGCCTACGTTGAGCCAA
Source organism: Pelagibacterium flavum (assembly GCF_025854335.1). Lineage (NCBI taxonomy): Bacteria > Pseudomonadati > Pseudomonadota > Alphaproteobacteria > Hyphomicrobiales > Devosiaceae > Pelagibacterium > Pelagibacterium flavum. Next base: position 2,592,327 of record NZ_CP107716.1, on the reverse strand, counting down.
ACGGAGCTTCGGCTTGGTACGGCTACACTCGTGCGGTCTGGAGCGAAATCACAGCCCTCCGGATCGCTCAGGCCTGCCAGATTGCATACAACGCCGCGCACCACGAGGCAGACACATGAGCGAGAGCAGGGAACTGGTGGAGCGGCTGCGCACCGATGCGTCGTACGCGCGGGACAGAATTGGCGTCACTATCCGAACGATAGGCGTGGACTGCTCGGAAGCCGCCGACCTCATAGAGCGTCAGGCCGAAGCAGTGGCCCTTCTCGATGCCATTCTGGACGCCAAATCACCGTCAGACCAAGTCGTGGCGCTAAAGGCTGCTCGTGCCGCCCGCGCCCTCAAGCAATAGGAGCGAGAGAGATGGCGAAATTCAGGAAAAGGCCAGTTGTGATCGATGCGGTCCAAGTTCATCCGGGCTGCTTTTCCGGAAACCCGGTTATCAGCGCGGAATCTATGCTGGCGACGGAGGAGGGTTTAAGTCGGATCGGCGCTCCGACACAGGGCTGGAAGTGGCGCGGCGGCAAAGAAAGCGGTCTCGTAATCCCAACATTGGAAGGCGACCATTTAGCCAGGCCGGGTGACTGGGTCATCAAGGGCGTGCAAGGTGAATTTTACCCATGCAAACCGGACATTTTTGCGGCGACTTACGAGCCAGCATAACACCATCTATTCCGAAGGGGCAGGTAATCATGGCAAGGCATTTTGACGACGATGAGCTTCACTGGTACGCGCTCGACGTGGTGCGCCAGAAAGAGCTTGTCGCGGGCTACATCTTTGGAAAGCGCGGGTGGCAGACCTTCATCCCTGTGAACCTGGCATTCCAGAAGAAAAACAAATACGCCAAGAGCAAGATCGAGGTGGCGCGGCCGTCACTCCCGGGCGTCGTTTTCGTCGGATTCCCGAGCGCCCCAGACTGGTACCATGTCATGTCCCTGCATCTGGTCAACGGCGTTCTTTCGACGGACAACAGGCCGCGCAGGATTGAGACTGCGACCAAGGAATGGCTGGACTATCGCTCTCACCAGTTGGACGGGCAGCTCGTTCTTGAAAAGCAGATGGTAATGCACAAGGGGCAGGAAGTCCCGCGCACCGCTGCGCTTGTCAATGTGCAGGGCAGGGGCGTTATCCGCTCCCCGCTGTCTCTCAAGGCCAAGGCCTCGAAGGATCGCCCTAGGGTCATAACCGTGGCTGGCGAACGCGCCCGTCAGATCGGCGCAATCCTCGCATCGGGCAAAGGTGAGGAAAAGCAAGAAGCGGCTTGAACCGAGGCCGCAAATCACCTAGTTTGCGGTTAACGGACGAGCGCCCGATCCGAGGTCAGCCATCGAGCCGAGACCCGGGGCCCCCAGCGATACTGGAAATCGCGCCCGCCTGCTTTGTGTCCAAAGCCACCCAATTCCCGCCCGCCGGTATCACGCCAGCGGGCTTTTCTATGTGGAGCCCCACAATGCGCCACGACCTAGACCCCGAGCCCTCCACCTTCATGATCGACTACCCCTATGAGGGTGGAACACGCACGGCCTACATCGTGGCCACGGACCTTGAAGACGCACTCGCCCAGCTCAGCGCCCTTCAAGCCTTCGGCCATATAGAGGGCCAGTTGATCGAATCCGGCGATATTCACGCCCCCACATTGAACTGACCGCGCCAACAGGAAACTTTCCTCTAAGTCGAGGCAATCTCCCCACAAGGGCCTGCCAATCATGACCAATAAAATAACGGGCAAAAAACCGGGTAGCGGCAAAGCTGGTCCCGGTCGCCCCAAAGGTAGCCGCAACAAGGTTACATCAGAAGCCAAGGCGGTTATTGCCGAAGCAGCAGAGCGTCTTGGCGGTGTCGAGCGTCTTGTCGCATGGGCTAGGGCCGACGCGCAGAACGAAAAGGCTTTCTGGGCTCAAGTCTATCCAAAGCTCCTTCCGTTGCAGGTGACGGGGGAGGGTGGTGGCCCGGTCAAGATCGCTCGTGTTGAGCTCGTAGCGCTGACAGATGACGGCGACAGCTAGGATTGCGCTCCCACCCAAGCTGATTCCTGTCTTTGATGGCGAGGCTGACGTAAGGGGCGCATACGGCGGGCGCGGTTCTGGCAAGACGAGATCGTTTGCCAAGATGAGCGCTGTTCGCGCTTACATGTGGGCATCGGCTGGGAGGTCTGGCCAGATCCTATGCGCCAGACAGTTCATGAAGACGCTGGCCGATTCCTCACTTGAGGAAATCAAGCAGGCGATCAAAGAGGAGCCTTGGCTGGCCTCGCACTTCGAGATTGGCGAGACCTACATCAGAACGATTGGCCTGCCGGGCGACGTTTATTACACGTTCATGGGCCTTGATCGCAACATCGACAGCGTGAAGTCTCAGGCGCGCATATTGCTGGCATGGGTTGATGAGGCTGAGCCGGTCACGGACGAAGCGTGGACCAAGCTCATTCCGACGCTTCGCGAAGTGGACTCGGAACTTTGGGTGTCGTGGAACCCGGAGAGCAAGAAGAGCGCAACCCACAAGCGGTTCAGGAACAGCGCAGACCCGCGCTACAAGATCGTTGAGATCAACTTTCGGGACAACCCTAAGTTCCCAGCCATTCTTGAGCGCCAACGGCAGCGTGATCTGATCGAGCGCCCAGAGCAGTACGACCATATCTGGGAAGGCGGCTTTGTCACCGTTATGGAGGGGGCTTATTACGCATCCTCTTTGCTTGCTGCCAAAGAGCACGGACGGATCGGCGGTTACCCGCTCGATCCTATCATGGGCGTCAGGGCCTATTGGGACATCGGCGGCACCGGGGCAAAAGCCGACCACACCGCTATCTGGGTCTGCCAATTCATCGGCAAGGAAATCAGGGTCGTTGACTATTACGAGGCGCAGGGCCAACCGCTCTCGACGCATTTGGCTTGGCTAAGGCGCCGGGGCTATGACGACGCTTACTGTGTCCTGCCTCATGATGGCGCAAGCCATGAGAAGATCCGAGACGCGACGTATCAAAGCGCGATCGAGGACGCGGGGTTTGAGTGCGAAGTCGTCGGCAATCAAGGCCCTGGCGCAGCGTCTATGCGTATCGAGACGGCAAGGCGCATGTTTCCTCGCGTGACGTTCAACGAGAAGACGACAGAACCGGGCAGGCTGGCGCTCGGTTGGTATCACGAAAAGCGGTCTAAGGACGATCGAGACATTGGGCTTGGCCCGGACCATGACTGGTCCAGCCACGCCGCCGATGCCTTCGGTCTTATGTGCATCCACTACACGGAACCGACCAGCACAGACATGCCGCAGATCGAAACGAATTGGGTTGTTTAATGGCCATCGACATTGACGACATCGAGGGCAGCAACCTTTCGGCAGCGGTCGATAGTGAGTTGCGGTCTGCCAAGCGCTATGCCGACACGGAACTGTCGGACAAGCGCGCCAAGGCCATGGAGTACATGCGCGGCGAGATGAATGACGTTCCACCTCGGCCCAATGGGTCGCAGATGGTGTCGCGCGATCTGTCCGACGCCGTGGGCTGGATTTTGCCCGGCGTCATCCGCGTGTTTACCGCCAGCGATCACATGGCAATGTTCGAGGCGGAAAACCCCGGCGACGAAGAGGGTGCGCGTCAGGCGACAGACTACATCAATTACATCTTCTTCAAGGACAACAAGGGTTATCGCACCCTTTACAACACGACCCATGACAGTCTGGTCAATGGCGATGGCGTTGTGCGGCATTATTGGGATCCCACGCCGATCACCACAACGTCGATGCACTCGGGGATATCCGAAGAGCAAATCGCCATGCTCATGGAGGAAGAGGGCGTCAATATCCTTGCCCAGCGCAAGAACGAATATCTCGACACCACGATCATGACCGATCCGGCGACGGGGCAGGAAGTTGCGGTGCCGATCGAGACCTATGACATCAAGATCGAGCGCATCAAGCGCAAGGGCAAGCTTTGCGTTGAGTCCGGCAAGCCCGAGAACCTGTTTCTCGACCCCGAGGCAACCGAGATCGAAGATGCGCGGTTCGTGGCCTACCTGCACGACGACAGAACCCGTTCCGATCTGATCGAAATGGGCTTCGACCGTGAAGTGGTTGAGGGCCTGCCGGCGGACTCGATGATGATGTCAAGCGAAGAAGAGCTTGCGCGCAATGACGAGTTCCGCGTTCGTACCGACAACCTGAAATCTCAGCAGCTTATCGACCTCTACGAATGCTACATGAAGGCTGACGTTGACGGCGATGGCGTGGCAGAGCTGTTGCAGGTCTGGTACGCTGGCGCGTCAGGCGCGGGTGAAGTGCTTTCAGCCGAAGTGTGGGATGATGAAATCCCCTATTCGCTGATCCCCTGCTATCCGGTTCCGCACCGTCAGGAAGCCGATGGCCTGTCCGACCGGACCATGGACATTCAGCGCGTCAAGACCGTGCTGCTGCGCCAGGGCATTGATAACCTCTATGCTTCCAACCTGCCCATGCGGGAAGTCGAGGCAGGGAGTGTCGAAAACCCCGACATTCTGGTCAACCCCAAGTTTGGCGGCACGATCTGGAAGAAGAAGGGCGCCGCGCCGATCGTATCGCATGCGGTGCCTTTCGTGGCAGACAAGGCGTTTACTGCGCTCGAATACATGGACGAGGTGACGGCCAAGCGCACGGGCGTTTCTCGCACCACCATGGCTCTGGACCCGGAAACACTGCAGAACCAGACAGCGACGGCCAATCAGAACCAGAAGGACGCTGGATATTCACAGATCGAGTTGATCGCGCGTAACATGGCGGAACTCGGGTGGACGCGCGTGTTTCGGCAGATGCTCAAGATCGTGGTTAAGAACCAAGACCGGGCCCGCGTCATCCGCCTGCGCGACAAGTTCGTGGAGATAGACCCTCGCGTCTGGAACGCCGACATGGACGTGACGGTCAATGTTGGTTTGGGCACCGGCTCGCGCGACCGCGATATGGCGATGCTCCAAGGCGTGCTGCAAAGCCAGTTGATGCTTGCCGATCGCTTTCAGGCATCGGGCGCGATGGAAGACGCCATCGACATGCTGCCCAAGATACTGAACACGATGGTCAAGATCGCGGAAAGCGCGGGGCTCAAGAACCCCGAAGCCTACTATCCCGAATATGCAGAGGAAAAGGTTGCCGAGCTTAAACGCATGGCAGCCGAAGCGGCGCAGAAGCCAGACCCTGAAACCGAACGCAAGATGGCAGAGGCGCAGGCCGACGCCCAGATCAAGCAGCAGGAAATGGTGTTCGACCAACAGCAGGCCGAGCGCGAGTTCCAGTACAAATATGCGCAGCTTGAGGCGGAAATGCAGCTCAAGCGCGAACAGTTGTCGGCTGAATTGGCGCTCAAGCGTGAAGTGGCCATGGCAGAACTCGCCCTCAAGCGTGAGCTGGGCCAGATGAGCGCGGCGGCGTCAGACTCCGGCGGCACGTCATCGGTACGCATGGGAGGTGAGCCGGGATGACCGACCAAAGGGAACACTACGCCAAAGAGGCGCACCGTTTGCTCAATGACGACGTTCTTGCCGCTGCCTTTCAGCAGGTAAGGCTTGATGCGCTTGTCGGGCTCGGAACGGTTGACCCGTCCGACACCAAGGAAATTATGAGGCTGCAGTCTATTGCTGCATGCCTCCAAGAGGTTCGTGATCTTCTCGAAGCCGCCATACTTGCCACTGGCGAGATGGACGGCGGCGTTGATCCGAACGGGCCGACCGCCTAGCGATCCCGGCCCCGTTAAACCCCGCCGCGAGGCGGCACAGCCCTTAGATGGACCTTTATCATGGATGAAGACAATCTCCCCGAAGCCACGGGGCCTGTCTCTGACGCCCCGCGCTCGTTTGACGACAGCGTGGGTGAAATCGCTGACCTCATTGAAGACCCCGATGTGGACCTCTCCGATGATGATCAGGACACAGAAGCCGAAGACCAAGGCGAAGACGTAGAGGATGACGGCGAAGATCCCGAAACCGATGACGACGACGCCGAGGATGAAGACTCGGAAGACGTTGAAGACGAGGAAGATGCCGAGGACGAAGACGGCTCGGACGAAACCGAATATGCGGGCGGACGATTTGCGGCGGACAACGCCAAGGTCAAGCTCGATGACGGAACGACGATCACCGTTGCCGAACTCAAGCGCAACAACCTGTTTCAGCGCGATTACACCAAGAAGACGACTGAGTTGGCCAAGGAAACTGAAGAGTTTCATGCTCAGAAGTCCGAATGGGATGGCTTTGCCCAGCAGCTTGCGGAAGCTCGCGACTGGCTGGCTTGGTATGGTGAGACCTATGGGCCGAAAAAGCCCGAGTTCTCTGGAGACCCAAACACCGATCCTGTCGGCTATATGGACTATCTCCACAAGCTGAACGCCTACAATGAGCATGCTCAGGCCTATCAACGGTTTGAGCAGGAAAAGAAGGCGGAACAGCAGAAGCGCGAAACCGAGACCAAGGCTCAGTATGAAGCCCGTCTCAAGGCCGAAGTCGAAGAGTTGCAGAAGGTCGTGCCCGACAGCAAGAAGCCGGAGTTCTGGCAGAAACTGGCAGGGGATGCCGAGCAGTTCTATGGCCTCGCCATGGACGACATTCGCTCCATTGCGGACCATCGGCAGATCAAGATCCTGAATGACGCCCTGGCGTATCGCAGGCTCAAGGCCAAGGCCCCCGAGGCCAAAAAGCAGGTCGAACAGAAGCCCAAGCTTCCCAAGGCCCAGCAGCGCACCAATCCCAAGGCCAGACAATCCCGTGAACAGCAGCAAAAGGCAGAGCGGCTTCGCAAATCGGGCGATTTCAACGCTGGCGTTGAAGCGCTCATGTCCTTTGATCTCTAGGAGTTCACCCAATGGCACAGGTAGCCAATACCTTTGAGACCTACGACGCCGTAGGCAACCGGGAAGAGCTGGCAGACAAGATTTACCAGATCACCCCGGAAGAAACCCCCTTTGTTTCGCTGATCGGACGCAAGTCCGTGTCTTCGACCCACCCTGAGTGGCAGACTGACACGCTCGCTTCGCCCGATACCGACAACAACCAGCCGGAAGGCAATGACTGGAGCTTCCAGGCCATTACGCCGACCACCCGAGTCGGGAACTATACCCAGATTTCGGACAAGCGCATCATCATCTCGCGCACCCAGGACAAGACTTCCAAGGCCGGGCGCAAGTCCGAACTGGCCCGCGAAGTCGCCAAGAAGGGTGTCGAACTGCGCACGGACATGGAAGTCATTCTCCTGTCCAATCAGGCCTCCACGGCCGGCACAGGCAATGGTGCAACCAACCGCAAAGCCGGCGCCCTTCGCGCTTGGCTCTCGACCAATGACACCATGGGTTCGGGCGGCTCTTCGGGCGGCTTCAATTCGAGCACCGGCGTTGTTGATGCAGCGACCAACGGCACCCAGCGGGCCTTCACCAAGGCCATCTTGGACAGCACTATCCTGAGCACTTACAACGCGGGCGGTAACCCGACCGTGTTCATGTGCTCCCCGTATGTGAAGACGGTTTACTCGACCTTCATGTCGGATTCCAACGTTGTCCCGCTGCGCAAGCCTCTCCAGGGCAACAATCAGGCGACCATTGTGGCCGCCGCCGACATGTACCTGTCCGACTTCGGCATGATTTCGATCGTTCCGAACCGTCAGATGGCGCGTGCCGGAGCAACCATTGCCCGCAACGGCTTCCTCCTTGACCCCAAGATGGTCGGCCTCGGCGTTTTCGATGATATCTCGATCGAAAAGCCCGCCAAGACCGGGGATGCGGAAAAGCGCGTGCTGGTGACCGAATACACCCTGCTCGTCAATAACGAGGCGGCCCACGGCGTTGCTGCGGACCTCTTTGGCATGACGGCTTCGAGCTAAGGAGTACCAGACAATGGCTTACGCTCTCCAGCCCATCAACGTCACGGCTTCCACGCTGACCCTTGACAAGGAAACGCATGGCGAAGGTCTCGTGACTATCAATCGTGCCGCCGGGTGCACCATTACGCTCCCGGCGTCAGATGGCAAGGGCACCTTGTTCCGTGTCTTTTGCGGCACGACCATCACGTCAAACAGCCTGATCATCCAGACGGCCAACGCCACTGACATCATGCAGGGCACGTTGGCGGTCTCGACCGACATTGGCGGCACTGTCGCCCCCACGGCGGCCGATTCCGACACCATCACCATGAACGGCTCCACAACCGGCGGCGTCAAGGGCTCGTATGTTGAGCTGATCGATGTCTCGTCCGGTGTATGGGCTGTTCGTGGCGGTCTGGTTTCGACCGGCGTTGAGGCAACCCCGTTCTCGGCGGCTGTTTCCTAACCCTCTCATTAACCGATGAGTGTAACCACGAGCCTCGCCCACGGGCGGGGCTTTTCTGTATCCGCAACCATAAGGAGTTGGACCTGTGTCAAACGACGCCCCCAACGAGAAAGAACAGCTACAGGCCGAAGCCCGGTCGCTTGGCATCGATGTCAACGACGAGTGGGACGTGCCCGTTCTCAAGCGCAAGATCACGATGGCCCGCAACGACAACGATGGCAAGGCGGGCGCCCCAAAAGATTCAGGTCTGGTGTCGATGATCCTCAAGCGGAATTATGTCCCGATGGGGAAGTTCGAAATTGTCGGCCATCACCGCAAGGAAGTGACCGAGAAGAACGCATCAGGTCAGATCATTGTCAAGTCGCCGGCTGAATTCGTGACAGGCGAGATGGCGCCGCCGCCGATGCCCGGCGTCGGGTTTGAACGCAAAGTCTGGGCAGGCACCACCATTAAGCTTCCCGTTGAGGAAGCCCGCCGCGCCCGTGACCTCGGAATCGCAGAGCGCGGCTTTGACGATTAAGCTCACAGCCGAGGACTGCAAGAACGTCCGGTGGACGCTGGTCGAGCAGACCGACACCTATCGGACCTATGTGGGCCATGGCACGCACCCCGCGACCGGCCAGGAGATCACCGTGCAAAAGCGGGAGTTTCTGGCCGAGGAGGCTTTGCTGGCACTCAACGCTGAGGAGCGCAACGAGCGTGACGGGCGGCGCTTCACGTCTGGCATGGGCAGCGACAAGGGCGGCAATCTGCCCATGGTTCATGTGGGCCGCGTGCCGCTCAACAAGTTCTTTGCCGACATCGTTCCGCAATTGCAGCAGGGCGACACCGAACACGCCAAATGGTGGCTTGAGCGGGAAGAAAATCAGCCCTTCCGCACCCGAAACGGGAAACTCTGATGACCGCGATTACCAACTACACAACGCTGATCGCGGCCATCGATGATTGGTCGGAGCGCGACTATACCGATGCGCAAAAGGACCAGTTTATCGGGCTGGCGGAATCGGAGTTCAACCTCATCCTGCGCTCATATCGCAGGATCGAGCAGAACACGCTCACAACAAATAGCAGCGGCGAAGCGACCTTGCCCGCTGGCTTCCGGTCCATGGTGTCGATCAAGCGTGACTATTCCGGTTCGGCGCCATTGATCCCTACCGACTGGCGAACGCTGGAAGCGCTCAACCCTTACGCGCTCTCCGGCTTGCCAGAATACTACGCCATCAAGGGAACGACCTTGAAGGTTTCCCCGGTGGCAGAAGACGACTTCATCGCAGAGATGGAAGTGGCCCTCTCAGGGCTGACCAGTTCCAACGCCACCAATTGGCTGATTACGTTGGCCCCGATGGCTTATCTGGCCATGTGCCTAAGCGCGGCGGAAGCGTTCCAGAAGAATTTCTCGGAAGCCGCGACATGGAAGGCGCAAGCCCTGCAATACCTCGACCTCGTGGGAATACAGAGCGACGTGGCGCAGTTTGCGACGGCTTCCGTTGTCCTCGATATGCCGACGCCGTGAGCAGATAGATGCAGTTCCCCTTCGGCCCCCTTGCTCCTGACGCCAAGGAAACAGCGCCCGGCGTTGTGATGACGGCGCAGAACGTCTTGCCTCTGATCGAGGGCTATGGGCCAATGCAAAGGCTCGTTGCCGCCGCGAGCGCTGCCGCACTGCCAGCAAACCCGCGAGGTTTAATCTCGCTTGTGCAGCGCAATGGCGCCTATCAGGTGTTTGGCTTCACCGAAACAACCATCCAGGAGATGCAGGCCGATTACACTTGGGTTGAAACTGCATCGGGGTTGAGTTGCACGGCTGGCGATGACTGGTCCGCCGTTCATTTCGGCGATCAGCTTCTGGCGACCAACACAACTGACGGACTGAAAGCTTACAACGTGGAGCTTGGTGGGTCGGTTTCTGCAATCGCTGATGCTGGCGCGCCGCGTTCAGTGTTTTCGTGTGCCAACGTTGTTGTTGGGCTGGATACGCTGGACAACTCCGGCACGCGCAATAACCGGCTGATCCGGACATCCGCCTTTGGCGACCACACTAACTGGAAGACAAAGGGCGCTGATTATCAGCCGCTTGATGATGGCCAAGAGTTGATTTGCGGCGTGAGCCTCAAGAACAACGCCGCAGTCGTGTTCCAGGCCGACGCCATGCGGTTAATGCAGTTCGGCAACGCCGGGGGCGGTGCAACATTTTCACTGCAAAGCATCGCGGACGGTCGCGGAGCGGTCGGTGAACGATCTGTCGTATCGTTCGATGGCGTTTGCTACTTCCTGGCCTCCAATGGGTTCTGGAAGTTCTCCATGAACGGGCTGGCACCTATCGGCTCTGGCAAGGTTGACCAGTGGTTCTTCGATAACGTGGAAATCTCGCGATTGAGCGAGGTGCAGGGGTCGGTTGATCCAAGCCGCAAGATGGTTTGGTGGCGGTTCCCGTCAACAACCATTGGTGAATCGGTCATCTTCGAGGACATGATTGGATATTCGTGGGAGTTCGACCGCTGGGTTACGGCCAAGGTCAACACGAGCTACCTAAGCCGCATCGCAACGCCGGGCTACACGCTCGATTCCATGGACGGCTTCGGCGCGCTCGATAGCATCGACATTCCGCTCGATAGCCGGTTCTGGGCTGGTGGCGCGCCGCTCTTTGCCGCGATCAATGCAGACCTGAAATTCGCGACGTTCTCGGCCGGGGCGCTGGCGCCGCTCATTCAGAGCAGGACGGCGAACAGTCCTGTTTCCGGGCTTCTCACTTCCTGCACGCCGCTGACAGACGCCGCCAATTGCACGGTGGCGCTCGGGGTGTCCGATAAACTGTCTGACGCGCTGACATGGAAAGCGGCATCTTCAGTCAAGCCATCGGGGCGTGTCCCGCTTAGGGGGCGTGGCAAAAACGTCGCGTTCCGCTGGGCCAACGCTCAAGACGAAGAATGGGAATACGTCAAAGGCATTGACCATATCGGTGCAAGCGCAGGGGGTGTGCGATGAGCTTTACGTTCCCCGTTGGCTCGGTCATCACGGCCAAGGTCAAACTAACCGGCAATACAGCAACCACATTGGTTGATGCCGACACCGGTCGCGTTACCATTCTGAGTATCGATGCCACAGAAACACAAGGCGGCACGCCCAACCTGACCATTGATGTCACGGACGGCACCACGACCTGGTTCAAGCGCAATGCCGCTGCCATGACGGCCAAAGGCAGCGTGACGTACGATGACGTGTTCATTCTTGACAATGGCGAGACACTGCGCGCAACCAGTTCTGACGCGTCGGGCGATATCGATATCTTCGTGACCTATGCAGCCCTTGGCATTGCCGGGCGCGGCGCGGGTAGCCTGGTAAGGTAGATGCAAGTCGAAATCATGGAGCCGGAAGCGGTTCGGGCCGATTGGGGCCGGATCGGGGTCCTGCTCGCTCCTGCCATCCGGCAACACCCCGGCGCAACGATTGCCGGGGTTCTCAAGGCCATTCTGGATGGCGAATTGCTTTGCCTCAAGGTTAGCGACGGGGCGGACGGGATCGTCTGCCTGTCTCGCTGCGATGGTGAAACCGGAACGGCTTTGTACGTCAATTACGTGGCTGGCTCGATCGAGGGCGGCCCAAAGGCCCGATACCGGGCAATCAGACAGTTTGCAGAGGCCATAGAGGCAGAAGCAAGGCGGCTGGGCTGCACGGAAGTGCAGGGCGGCGGCAGGGCGTGGAAAGCGCTCGGATGGGACGTTAGCGACCGTGAAGGCGGCGGCTATTCATTAAGGAAGGTTTTGACATAATGGGTGGTGGCAACAAAGGCTCGACCAGCGGGTCGCGAGGCGGCTATAGCTGGGACGGCGGCTCGGCAAGCAAGTTCGACGCCGAAGGCTTCAACAACATGCTTGGATCAGACATGGCCCGCGCCTACAAGCAGGGGCCAACGGCGACCTATGGCAAAAGCCTCTATACCGGCATGGGCTCTACCACCAATCAGGGCATGGGTGGGTTGCTCGATGCGGCTCGCCAGAACCAAGGCTTCATGGACGGCGGGATAGACTATGCTCAGGGCCTGATCGGTGCTGGGCCGTCGCTCACCGAAAACACGCTCATGGATGTCGCGCAAGGCAATCGGATGGGCGAGGCTGCGCCAGGGTTCGCCGCTATGCGAAGCAGGCTACAGGATGACGTGTTATCCGGTGTTGGGTCGCAGTTTACATCCTCTGGGCGTTTCGGTGGCGGCTCGCACATCAACACTGCCACAGATCGCCTGACGGACTCTCTTGGGGCGCTGGATTACCAGAACTATCAAAACGATATCGCTCGGCAGGAGCGTGCTCTTGGGGCCATTGAAGGCCAGAGGCAACAGGGCGTGGTAAATTCGATGGGAGCGGCAGCGGCGCTGCCCGGCATGTATCAGGCGTCACTCGCTCCAGCGCAGACCATCCTTGGCGTTGGTCAGGCGCAGGACGCCGATGCGCAAGCCAAACGCCTTGCCGATTACGAACTATTCCAGCGCACCAGCGATCCCGCCTATCAGCACCTTGCGAAATATCAGGGGCTGTTGGGCGCACAAGCCTCCGGACCACAGCCTGAACAGCAGCCCGGACTGTTCGATTGGCTCGGCCTCGGTATCGCCGGTGCCGGAACGTTCTTGTAAGGAGCGGATAAATGGTTACTCCCACTCCCTTGCAGCCTCGCAACGGCCTTCTCGACATGATGGGGCAGGGCGATTCCGGTTTCGCCGGATGGCTCAATCCGCGCCGCAATGCGATTATCAATTTCGGCACTGGCATGATCGGCCACGGCACTGCCAAGGAACGCATGGCGGGCGCGGCGCAGGGCTTGCAAACCGGACGCCAGCAGGACACGGCACAAGCCCTCCTGATGGAAGAACGGGCGCAGGCGCAGCAGCAGTTGCAGCAGCAGACTGCCGAGCGCAACCAGACGATGGAATGGCTCAAGGCAAATTACCCGCAATACGCCAATCTGCCTCCCGCGCAAGGCTTTCAGCTTGCCACGGCAGAAATGGGCCGGGCAAGTGGCGGCGGTTCTTCATCGTTTAGCCAAACGCCGGTTTTCATGACCGACCCAGACGGCAATCAGCACGCGGCCCAAATGTCGAGCGGCGGCGGAATTCTCGTTAATGGCGAGTTGCTGCCCGGCGTCCCCGAAGGATGGAAGGTCGTTGCGCGGCCTGACAATTTCTCCAGTGTAAATCTCGGCGGCGGTTACGGCACGTTTGACCCAAATGCCGGGCAGTTCTCTGGCCCGCAGGTTCCGATTTCTGGCGCTCCCTCGACAAACATGGACGTTCGACTTGCTCCGGGCGGCGCACGTGAAATGACTCCGGCGGCTGGCAGCCCGCAAGAGCTTGAGCAGCAGCAGGCCGCCGAACAGGCGCGCATGAAGGACTTCCTCAGCCAGACCTATTCCGACATCGTGATCGAGGACATCGACCGCGTTCTGGGGAATATTACCAGCAACCCGATGATGAACACCGGACCCGGCGCGGCGCTTACTCAGGGTATCCCAGGGTTCCCGGCGTTCAATACAAAGCAATTGACCGATACGATCCGCGCCAATGTCGGGTTTGATCGGTTGCAGCAGATGCGCGAGGCAAGCCCGACCGGCGGCGCGCTTGGCGCGGTGTCCGAGTTTGAAAACAGGTTGTTGCAAGCCACACTCGGCAACCTCGAACTGTCACAGGATTTGCCCCAACTCCAGCGTAATCTTGAGCGCCTGCGTGAAGTCTATATGCAGATCGTTCATTTCGGCGTTAGCCCGGATGACCCATTGGCCCGCGAGATCATGGGCGGTCAAGGCGGCGGCACGTCTTCCTCCGCATCCGGCGGCTACACAATCCTTGGGGTTGAATAATGCCCATTTATAAGATCGGCACGCCTGACGGGCGCACACTGCGCATTGAGGCGCCAAACGAGGCAGAGGCCTTGCGGGGTGCGCAGGAGTGGGGCGCGCAGCAGCAACAGGCTCCTGCTCAGCCATCGGCGCCCACGTCGCAAGTCGGCACGCCCAGCGCACCAACAATCAATGTTGGTGGTCGCCAAATTCCTGTGTCGGAATATTTTTCGATGTCAGTTGCTGAGCGCGATGCAATCAAGAACCAGATTGTCGATTCCGGCACGCACACGGTCGGCACCGATAGCAGCCCCCTCGATACGTTCGTGCAAGGCGCAACGTTTGGCTGGGGCGACGAGGCGCGTGGTCTTGTGCAGGGCGGCATAGCTGCCCTACAGGGTGCGGACTTTGGCGACACATACCGCCGCACGGTTGATGAAAGCCGGGCGCTGGTCGATCAGGAGCGCAGGCAGAACCCAGTTGGGGCGTTTGCCAGTGAGGTGGCCGGGGCCATTCCGACCGGCATAGCGGCCGGAGGACAGTTGGCCGGGCGCGGTGCGTCTTTGCTGCCCCGGATGGGCTGGGGGGCGGCAGTGGGATCGGGGCAGGGCGCGGTCTATGGCGCTGGTGCTGCCGATGAGGATAGTCGTGGTTCCGGCGCTCTTTTCGGGGGTGCCACGGGCGGGGCAGTCGGCGCGGCCATCCCAGCCATTGCGCAAGGCTTCCGTGGGCTGTTTCAGCGCACCGGTGCAGTCATGCCCGAGATTGATGATCTTTACCGCGCTCGTGACGCTGCATACAATCGCGTTGACCAATCAGGCTTTCGCTTCACGCCGCAGCAGGTCGATGACCTTTTCAACGACATTTACCGTCGCGTCGGTCAGGAAGGCATAGACGCCGCCCCGGATGGCGCACACAAGGCAGCGGTTCGCATGCTGGAGCGCCTGAATACCCGCCAGGGGCCAATGACGCTTACCCAGCTTGACCAGCTGCGCCAAGTCATCCGCCGCGATGTCATCGACTCCGGCACCAAGGCCGACGGGTATTTCGGGCGCATGATGATCGATGCCATTGATGATTTGATTGATTCATCCGGCGGGAGCGGGGTTATGGGACAGGCCCGGCAGGCGCACCAGATACTGCGCAAATCGGAATTGCTGGCCGACGCCCTCGACCGCGCCAACCTCAATGCGGCGTCTTCTGGATCGGGCGGCAATATCGACAATGCCATTCGCCAGTCGATCAAGCGCATTCTTCTCAACAAATCCCAGATCAGGGCTTTCACGGAAGCCGAACGCGCCGCCATGCGCAAGATTGTAGAGGGCAATGGCTCGATGCAGGGGTTTCTTCGGCTGGTTGGCAAATTGTCGCCCAGCGGGAACGGGCTCATGGCCGCTCTTGGCGTGGGCGCTACAGCCGCGAATCCATTGATGGCTATCCCGGTGGGTGCTGGCATGGTTGCCCGGAAACTGGCAGACAGGCCCACGATTGGCGGGGCTCAGGCATTGCAGCAGGCCGTACGGACAGGAACAGCTGGGGCGCCGCCTTTGCCGCTTCCGCCTCCGGGCCTCTTGCAGCGCGGCACGCTGCCCATGGCGCCGCTTCTCGGCGGGCGCGTTGGCGAAGCTGTCAGCGGCGGATCTTGGTAAGCAAGAATTTCGGGAAGCACGCCACGGCTGAACCGGCGACCATAGCCCCGCTCACGAACATCGCCCATGTGGCGGGGGCGAAGAAACCGGCGATAGCTGCCATTACCAACGCAAACGCAACAGAATATATGAACAACCACCGGCTCTCCGGTTTCATTTCATAGCTGCTGGAATGCTCGTGTGGCTCAAGGTCGATCTGTTTCATTGGCAGGTCGTGTTCGCCCTGCTGTAGATGTTTCGATCATATGGCGTGTAGCCGCCGCTATAAGTGGTGTTGGTGGAACACGTTACAGGGGTGGGAGGCGACATTCTCTGCATTGCTGAGCCGAGATTGTTCAGATTGGCCTTAAGTTGGGCGCGCTCATAGTCGGCTCTTTGTTGAGCGAGCGTGTCCATCTGCATCATGCATTGAGAAAACGCCGTGGTTCCCTCCTGAAACCCGTAGGATTCACAGCTTTGCGTGGCCTGCGCAATGCGCTGCTCGGGTGTCAATGATGAGCACCCGCACAAAGCAATAATAGCGGCCATTGCGGCCATCCGGTTCCATAGCATCCGCGCAGATTAGTCATTTTCCGCCCCGCCCGCAAGGTGGGGCTTTTCTATTGGGGAACCCATGGCCCTCACCAATGAGCAAAAGCGCATCCTAGCCCAGACTTTGCTAGGCGAAGCCGGAGGCGAAGGCCTCGAAGGCATGATTGCCGTTGCGCACTCGATCAACAACCGGGCACGGTCTGGCCGCTATCCCAGCGACCCCGTGTCCGTCGCCTTGCAGCCCCAGCAATATTCGGCGTGGAACAACGGAGAAGGCGGGAATAATCCTGGACGGTTCGGGCCGGGCGCGGCAGGCTACGAGCAAGCCATGCAAGCCGTTGAGGCTGTATTCGAGCAGGGCGTTCCTGACCCGACAGGTGGCGCAACCCATTACTGGTCACCGCGCGGCATGCCCGGCGGTCGTGATCCGTATTGGGCCGGGAGCGAGCAGGGACCGGCTGGCAGGCTCCAGATCGGCAATCACGTGTTTCTGCCCCAGCAGGCACCGCAATCGGCTCTGGCCGCTGCCAACGCGCTTGCCGGTGCTCCTCCTGTGCCGCCGGAGCGTCCGACCGCCTCGGCCTATGCCCCAACGTCAACGCCCGCGCCTCCGGTCATGCCGCCGCTGCCAATGCAAGACCCGCGCACGTCCGGCGTCAATTCGATGGTCGATTATATCCCGCCATCGATGCTGCCCCGGCTGAACGACGCGGACATAAACCAGCGTGCAATCGACACGTTCGGCCCCGACCCACAGGCCACAAGTCCCACCCAGCCATTCTGGAACGAATGGAAGAACTGGATGGAGCAAAGCAGCCCGTCGACGCCTTCGGCCCGTGGTGGGCGCAACGTGCCCGATTTGCCCAATATCCCCGGCACACCGGCTCAGCGTGGTTCGGTGCGCCCGACGCCGCAAATGCCCTATTCCGATGAGGTTCTTGGCAGCCTCAACAACAGGCTGACCTCTGGCGTGATGGACCCGGCGTCCGACATGACGCCGTTCAATGCCATCTTTGACCAATACCAGCCGCAGGAAACGGCCAGCGTTGCCCCGCCCATGCCGCGTTCTGATCCCAGGCGCTTGCAGGGCTACCCGCCGGTGCCGTTCCCGTGGCCCGATGACCTGCCAACACCTTCTGTTGCCGGCGTGCCATCCATTACCCCCGTTCCGTCCTCTACGGTAACGATAGCGGACCTTCCACCCCTTCCGGGCGGTACTCAGGTGGCGAGCGCTCCTGTGCCTCCCATGCGCCCCGCAGGGCTGTCCACGCCGCCCACAGCGCCCGTTCAGGTCGCAGACCTTCCGCAGGCACCGGTGCCACCTCAACGCCCGCCCATGGCGACCTATGCGGGCCAGACGACAGGCGGCAACCCGGTTGAAACGGCCGGCCAGTTCCTTGGCGACTTCCAGAACAATGGCGGACTGCTCGGAATGGGGCTCAATGCAATGCTGGGGCGCGGACTGTTCCCCGGCGATGAAGGGGTTATCCCGCAGTTCAAGCAGGGCGTTGCGGATCGAACGGCAGAGTTGAACGGAGATTTCCTCGGCGGCTTCTTCTCCCGCCGTGCCGGCCCTGCGCCGACCTTCTCAACGTCCCGGCCCGAAGGCCGATCGGTGAGCGCCACGCGCGTCGGGCCTTCTGGCTCAACCCAAGGCTACCTCACGGAATCGCAAAAGCCCCGCATGGGGTCGGGCAATTACAACGCATCGGTTCGAGACGCCAACATGGACGCCCTGCGCGGCGTCGAGGGCCGCACCATGCGCGAAAAGATCGAGAATTACCAGCGCTCCGGCGGCACTCTTTATAAGGCGTGACAGACCATGACCAAAGCCAATATTGCGCAGTGGGACACCACGGCGGCCAACAATCTTGACCTCAATGACATTTCCCTTGCGGAAAACGTGATGAAGCCGCCTGCGGTCAACAACGCGTTCCGTGAGGAGATGGCCCAGATCGCACAATGGACCAGCGAGGGCACGATCGCCAGCGCGGCTACGTGCGATATAGGGGCAGAGGCTGAAGAATTTCTCAATGTCACCGGCACGACGACTATTACCAGTTTCGGCACGGTGCGGGCAGGAACAAAGCGAACATTGCTCTTCGCCAGCGCTCTGACGATCACCCATAACGCCACAAGCCTTATTCTGGCATCGGGTGAAAACTTCGTTACGGCGGCTGGCGATATTTTGACCTTCATTTCCGAAGGCGGCGGGAACTGGCGCCAGATTGTGGACTCCAGCCGACTGGCAAAGGATGGCGCCAACATAGACTCAGTAACCGAGCGCGGGACGTTCCTGTCCAACGTAGGCGCTGGAATTCTTTCCGGGTTCCGCAACAAGATCATTAACGGCGATTTCGTCGTGGACGAAAACAACGATAGCACGTCGCTCCAGAGATACGTGACCGATCGCTGGTACCACGATTGGAACGGGACTGGGACTGCCCCGACTGTCTCGCGGCAGTTGCATACATCAGGACAAACAGACGTTCCCGGAAATCCGTTCTATTTCCTTCGGATGTCCCAAGGTTCTGCGCCATCCGGTCAAACCACGAACAAGCTGATTCAAAGGATTGAATACCCTGGCACACTCGCGGGCAAGACGGCAACTTTCACAATCTACCTTAAGTCAGGTTCTGCGCTCACCTTGCCAGGATTGCATGTAATCCAGAATTTTGGCGCGGGGAACGGCCTTGGTGTCAATCAAGTGGTGGCCAGCAGCCTGTCTCTGACAACGTCATGGCAGAAATTCACCTACACCGTCAACATTCCGAGCGCTACAGGAAAAACATTGGGGTCTGACGGGTTCCTTGAATATGGCATCGATCTTCCCCTGAACACCACATGGACGATTGATTTTTCTCGTGCGTCTCTGGTTGAAGGCGATGCAACAGGCGAGGATGACCCGTTCGCAGAAAGGCACATTCAGCAAGAACTGGCTCTTTGCCAGCGTTACTATTTCACGCTCGATGGGACCAAGTTCGGATCGAATTACAATACAGCATTTACCTATGCCATCGATTTCCCTGTGACGTTACGTGTTACCCCAACGATAACTAAGGTTTTCTCCAACGGAACCGTCAATCAAGAGCGAATTACCAGAACTAGCTACTCGGCATTCGTCACCGGTACGACATCAGGAACGATAAACAGTTTATCTGCCGACGCGGAGATATGAAAATGGAAATCCACAGTAGATTAGAAGATGGATCGTTTGATGTGTCTATAGAAGGGAGGCGGTCAATAGTTCCGGACGACCCAGGCAACCGTCATCGTCAATTGATTGCGGATTGGGAGGCGATGGGTAACACTATTCCGCATTATGAGGCGCCCAATATTGATCATCTCGCTCGGCTTCGGGAGGAGCGCGATCAGCGGTTGAGGGGCAGTGATTGGGTTATTCTGCGCAACTTGGAAACATTAGAGCCCGTGCCGCAAACATGGCTTGATTATCGGCAGGCACTGCGCGACTTGCCGGAAACCACGGACAACCCGGCCGACCCTGATTGGCCAGAATTGCCTACGCTGTAACTGCCGGCCTCTAGGCTCTCCCAATCACAGCCTATGATGGTGCGTGATTTAAGAGTTTCGTCCCCGTTGCAGCGCCGCTCGAAATTGGGCCGAAGTGGAGGCTGCGCCTATTACCCAGTGAATAAGGAATATGCCTAGCACCGCAACTACTGCGCCGGTTGTAAGTCGGGGCACAAAGAAGGCAAAGATTGAGCAGTAGCACATCATAACCGCCAGAAGGTGCCCCGAGAGCCTGCCGAATTTGACACCCCAATACGCCATGGCATCAAGCCCAAAGCTAAGGACAAGCGCCCCCACAAGAACGCCGATAAGCCCCATGTCGCGATACCAAGGCTCCAAGGCGGTTCCTACGTTTGTCGTCAATCGGATGCTGTAAAATTCAAGGATACGGCTCGGCGGCGCTTCCGTTCCGAAAATCACGGCCATGAACGTGTAAATTGGCCTCAACGTCCTTGCCAGAGAATAGTCGGGCGTCTCAACTATCAGAATGTGCGATAGGTAAGCCGGGCCGGATGTCAGATAACGCAAGAATGTTTCGACGGCTGGTGGGTAGCCTTGATTTATTCCGGCGGTCTTTCCGGTTGCCTCGCTCCAGAAAATGAAGAACCCTACAAGCCCAGCCATTAATGCCGCTGCCAAGGCCATAAGTTTGGTCAGGCTGAAACGATGTCGATTAAAAATCAGATAGGGCAGAACAAACAGCAGTATCACTGCAAAGGGCCTCATCTTGCTCATGAAGATAAGGTTCGCCGCGAGTTGCAGGAGCGTTAGCAGGATATGCGTTTTTGCGTTCTTGCGACTGACTGCCAAGCTGAGTCCGCTTAGAAAGACCGCAAGCCAACCGATATAGGACAATTGGACGCCGCGCGTCATCCCGGCCATGGGGGTTTGTCGGATATCCATTGGGCTGTTTACCAGCGCTGCCCAAAATGATCCCTCTAGATAACCCGACTGTTCAATGTCGTGGACGTAAAGCAGGCAAAAGCCGATACCGAGCAGATGAAGCGCAATCGCCCAACGCGTCGAAACTTTTATTTCCGCAGGCTCATACTGCTGATTGAAGTGGTCGCGGAACCTAGGGGAAAATACCGCTAGCGAGATGAGGTAGCAAAACGTCATCCATACCATGGCGCTGAGGCCATGCGCGGACGGTCGGTTCCAGCCAATATCGGTGAAGATGTACGCGCTGCAAGCTACTGTCCACGCCATTAATCCCCAAAATGAGGGCATACCGAGCAGCCAGTTCCCGGCCCGCGCTTTTTCATTTGCTGCCATGCCTCAGATATAGCGGCGAATTGCGCGCCTTTGCAACCTACCAGCCAATCTAGCCCACCCCAACGGTACGGGCGGCTACCTGACAACCATATCATCATAGGAGGCCGGTAATGGCCAAAACCAACTTCGCGTCCGCGTTGGCGGGTGTGCTTGTCCATGAGGGCGGCTTCGTCAATCATCCTGCCGATCCTGGCGGGGCGACGAACAAGGGCATTACTCTTGCCAACTTTCGCCGGTACGTGAAACGAGGTGGCACGGTTGCCGATCTCAAGTCTATCACTGACGCGCAGGTCGCGCAGGTTTACCGCAAGCACTATTGGGACCGCGTGAAGGGCGATGATCTCCCTTCCGGGATTGATTATGCCGTCTTTGATTTCGGCGTCAACTCTGGTCCTGACCGTGCGGTGAAATACCTGCAAGCCGTTCTTGGCGTCAAACAGGATGGCACTATCGGGCCGGTCACGCTTGCCGCTGCTCGCGCTGCGAATGCGGCCAACGTGGTCGATCGTCTGTGTGATGACCGCATGGCGTTCCTCAAGCGCCTCAAGCACTGGCCGACATTTGGCAAAGGCTGGACGCGTCGGGTTGATGACGTACGCGCTAAATCCCTCGCCATGGCCACAGCGCGTCCCGCACAGCCCGCTAACCCAAAACCTACGCCAACGCCCCCCATAAGCGAAGAAAAGCCGCCCAAGGGCATCGCTGGCGTTGTGGCGCTCATCATCGCGGCCATAGGGGCTGCAATCACGAAATTCATAGGGATTTGGTAAGATGTGGGAACGTCTGAAGAAGTTTTTCAAGCACAGCGAAACCCTGTTCTGGGCTCGTCTGCAAATGGCCGCTGGCGCTATCGCCGGGCTTGTCACTTACGTTGACCCGTCCGTGATCGCCCCCATCCTGCCGGCCGAGTGGTTCCCGGCCTTTCTCGTCATCAACGGGATCGCCACGGAATACCTGCGCCGCCGTCGCGCATCGGATCTGGAATAATGTGGTCGTTCATCATCAGCCAGTTCGGCCCCTGGCTCTTGGGCGCTGGCGGCATCCTCGTCGGCATCGTCGTGGCCTATTTCAAGGGGCAGGGCGACGGCAAGAAGCTCGAACGCACCAAGACCGCAGAACAGAACGCCAAGGCCGCAAAGGTCAGAAAGGACGTGGACGATGATGTTGTCAAAATGGGCAATGATGATCTTGATAGCCAGTTCAATCGCTGGGTGCGCAACGGCAAGCGGTAACTTCTGTCAGGTCGCATCCCCGATCCGCCCAGCCGTCACCGATCAGGTTGACGATTTCACCAAACGCCAAATCGTTGCCCACAATCTCACAGGCGAACGTCTGTGCGACTGGGCACCATAATCTCAAACAGGGACGCAAACCATGTCAGTTGAAAAAGCAGTCAATGAAGGCGCAACGATCCTCGGAGAGGTCGAGAGCGATCTGCGCAAAATCCAGTCCAATCTCTCCCGCCTCCCCAAGGTATTTCAAGCCGTCCATGAGGGCCAGAAGATCGGCTATCTGGAATCGGCTCACCTCGGCGCACAGGCCAAAGAACTGGCCGGCGACGT
This sequence comes from Pelagibacterium flavum, assembly GCF_025854335.1. NCBI lineage: Bacteria > Pseudomonadati > Pseudomonadota > Alphaproteobacteria > Hyphomicrobiales > Devosiaceae > Pelagibacterium > Pelagibacterium flavum. The sequence continues at coordinate 2,569,687 of NZ_CP107716.1, read as the reverse complement.
TGCCAGTGTCGAGGCCGCTGTGTTCTCGTTCCATCGCCATTTGACCATGCGGGCGCAAGAGGAAGGAATTGACTTGCCGCAGCCGAGAAGCGGGAGCGGACGATGAGCCATATCGACATGCTTATTCTCGGCGCCTACGGCCTTGCCGCTATCGCAGTCGGCAGGGATACGCGGGCTCTATCCTGGCTTGCCGTTTCCGCCGTTGTGGCGCTTTCAACAGCGCTCTATGTTCGGCATGGCTTCGGCAATGCCGCCTTTGTCTCTGCCCTCGTTGATGGCGGGGTCTGCCTTTTGATTTATGCTTTCGGTCGGCACATGTGGGAAATGCTGGTGTGGCGTTTCTACCAGACCTTTGTGCTGATCCACCTGATTTTCCTTGCCAGCGTTCATCAACTCGCCCCCGTGGTTGACCCGCTCATTTACGGCGTCTCCCTCGAACTCCTGAACATCCTCGTGGCCCTGACAATCGGCGGGGCGGGACTTATGCAGCGGCTCGGACATGATGGTCTTCGTGATAGTGCTTGGCGCCCTCTTCGCCCTCTTGTGCGTCTTGTACGTCAGAAAAGAACGCATCCTCCGTTCTGGGCGCCAGCGGAATGATTCCAGAAGCCGTCGCAACGATCGCCGTTAAATTCGGCGGGGCTGTACTTGGTGCCGCATTGGCGCTAACCTTCCAGCCTCCAAAGACTATTAGCGGGGCGCTGCGGCGGCTTGGACTATCGATCCCCTCGGGAATGATCTTTCACCCGCAGCTTGCCGAATGGCTGCAATGGCCTCGCAACTGGGACAACGATTTCGCCGCCATCGTCCTGACCTCTGCCATATCGTGGTGGATATTCGGCGCTATCGTCCGTGTTCTTGAGGTTTGGAAGGGGCCGAAGGGGTAGGGGGAATCGGCTGCAACCCTTGAGAGTGCAGAACGCGCCGGTTAAACTCGTCAAACCGCGCCCTGTTGATGCGCTCCATCGATTCCGGCTCATGGCTTCGGGCAAACGCTTCGCCTGTCAGAACTCCAATCGCGGCATAGACTAGGCTTTCCATCTTCTACCTCATAGAGAGAGGGGTTGGGCGTCGAGGGCGCGGCGCTCTTGCATCGTCAGCTTCGATTTGCCAGAATTCGCCCACGAGTGGCGCGGGTTGCAGCACATGAAGCACGAGCAGCCCTGCAAGTGGTTCGCCCATGACGCCCGCTTGTCGTGCGGGTAAATCTTCCGGGCCTTCTTTTTCATGCGCTCCAGATGCGCGCGTCGTTCGGCGGAATGTCCCATATCCTCACCTCGTTCTTTCCCCTCGCTTATAGAGGGGGCTAGTTCAGCGGGCTTTTTTCACCGCCCTCAAAATTTGTCACTGGCTTGCCGTCTTTCCCAAGCGGGGCAACGTTTGGGCTACAGGCGAACGCGAGGCCCTGACGCAGGCATAGTTCCGTTTGCTCGGAAGGATCGAGCGCCATAAACTCATCGAAAGGCATCCCGATTGTTTCGGCCAGTGCTTCCTTGGCATCTTGGACTTCTTGAGCGAAATCGTCGTCGTTCATACTGAACCGCCTTGGTTGGTGAGAACATTGGGGCGGGCCGGGCTCGAACCGGCAACCTACACCACGAGTGCAACTCTATCCGTTTGAGCTACCACCCCAATCTCCGAGGCAGACCGGGCCAGCACCCTAGGAATACTGCCGCCTCTACCCCCACCATACCACCATACAGGCGGGAGGGGAATCGGGTTTGAGAACGAATGGACAACATTCTGTACGGGATTTGTACGAACCCTAGTACACGTTCCGATTCTGTTTCTGCATCGTTCTGCAAGCATCTGCACGATAGTCATTTCGCATTTTTCGCCATACATGCCAGAAAAGCCCTTGCCCTATGGGGTTGTTCCGGGCTACCACCCGCCTCGGAGAGGTGGCCGAGTGGTCGAAGGCGCGCCCCTGCTAAGGGCGTAGGCGGGTAACTGTCTCGAGGGTTCGAATCCCTTCCTCTCCGCCACTTGCCCTCGCGAAAGCTTTCTCTCGATCCGGCTGCGGCCGGGTTTTTCCGTTGTTTTCTAGGGTTATGCGGGTGAGGCTGAGCACTGGCGTCCTCAGCACAGCAGCCGGACACATTCTCTTGAGCCCGATATTCTCCGGACCTCTCGACTGCGCGCATTCGGTGTAGAGCCCGTAACCAGTTGAAAGCATAGGGACAGTTCCTCCCAACACCTGAACACTTCGATTCCAGAGGCGTTCGACGGGAAGGAACCGGGGGCGAACTACTGGTCGGGACTTGCGGATCGCAAGGGTCTCCTCGCTCAATGGATATTGCTAAGGCCTCAGGAAGCAAGCGGGGCCCACGCTCCTTGACGCAGGAATAGAACAGCATCACGGTGAAAACCGAAGTGAAGCGATCAACCAGAACATGAGCCGTATTCCTATGCCGAACGAAGAACTGCACATTGATGCGATGCCGACAAAGGCATTCTTTGTCGACATGCTGGTTCGGGATATCCCCTTGGAGCGTGCCGTACTTGACTTGGTCGACAATTGTATTGATGGCGCGAAACGCATGCGCCCCGGAGAAGAGCCCGATTTTCACGGGCTTAACGTTTCGGTCCACTTGGACGGGGACGGGTTTGAGATTGCAGACAATTGTGGCGGCTTCGATGTGGAAACCGCTCGGAATTATGCCTTCCGGTTCGGCAGGCCCGAAAAAGCAGCGTCCACCGACTATTCGATAGGCCAATTCGGCGTTGGAATGAAGCGCGCCCTGTTCAAATTCGGACGCTATTTCGAAGTGCATTCCACCACCACCAAACAAAGATGGTCGATGCATGTCGATGTAGACACCTGGGAACGGGACGAGGGAAACTGGTATTTTGACTTCGCGAATGTTGAGGAGGGTCAATTTGCAGACGCCGAAGTAGGGACAAGAATCATAGTTAAGCGCCTGCGGCCGGAGGTCTCGCGTCAGTTTGCATCTGAGCACTTCAAGCGCCAGCTCTCCGAGATGATCCGCTCACACCAGCGACAGTTTCTGGCTTTTGGCCTGGCAATAGATTTCGGCGGTTTGCACTTGACTAACACGGACCTTCGCATTCGGTCAGGCGGTCAGTTTAATCCAGCAATCGAGGAGTTTGCCGTCGATGATGACACCGATGCACCCGTGAACGTCCGTATCGTCGCAGGTATCTCGGAGTCCTCTCCTACAGCCGCTGGCTGGTATGTAATCTGCAATGGCCGGGTGATCCTTTCAGCGGATAGATCCGAGTCAACCGGATGGAACTCCGTTGCCGAACAGAAGGACGGAATACCCAAATACCACAACCAATACGCCCGATTTCGTGGTGCTGTATTCTTCAGTTGCCGCGATTCAAAAAAGCTCCCATGGAACACGACCAAAACCGGTCTCGATGCGTCCACTACGGTTTGGCAACTGACCTTCCCCAAGATGCTGGATCACACTCGAACGGTCATCAATTTCTTGAACGCTCTTGACAACAGCATTGAGGAATATGGCGCGAAAGCGTCGCCCTTGTTGGTCGCGCTCAACAAGGAGACGTTAGCGAAGGAAGTCGAGAAGTTTCGGGGCCCGGCGTCGTTCTCTTGGAACCGAACTCCCCAAGTGCCTGGGCCCAAGACGATCAAAATACAGTACTCGAGAGAGGAGACAAAGATTCAGAGCCTTATGACCGCGTTGGGCGTCACTTCGGCGAAAGCGGTTGGAGAAAAGACTTTCGATATCATTTTCGAAGAGCAGGGTGGTGAAGATCAATGACTGCCAGCTATCGGATTATTGACTATTCGCTACGGCCAGCGAAATTCGCCGAGAGAAAAATGCTCAGCGAAATATTCTCAAGATTAAAAGTCTTCGCTTCACTTGAAAGCTATCGCTACATCGGTTTTGGCTCAATTTGGTTTTCGGATTGCATTCTATTCCACAAAGCCCTTGGCGTCGAAGATGTCATTTCCATCGAAAAAGAGCAGGCACATAAGGCCCGATTTGAATTCAACAAGCCGTATAAAGGCATTCGACTCATGATGGGGTCTGCGGCAGATGTCTTGCCAGGACTGGATTGGGCGCATCGTTCCATAGTGTGGCTCGACTACGATGACCCGCTCAACCCAGGGATTCTGGACGACGTCAGAACAGTTGCGACGCGTGCAACCAGCGGGACGGTTCTGGCCGTCTCTGTGCAGGCTGAAGGCCTTGTGGACAAGCGACCTCATTTGGAGGAACCGCTGGAGATTACATCCGCTCAGGGATTTCGCGATTGTTTCGGCGATGCTCGCACACCACAAGACCTTGAACCAGCGGGTCTGCGCGGATGGTCGCTTTCCAAAACATCTCGACGGATAATTCGCGACGAGATCGACGCAGGGCTTCATTCCGTTAACGCAGGGCGCAATCCCGGGCAAGTCCTGCGCTTTAATCAGATCAGCGCTTTCGAATACGCCGATGGCGCAAAGATGACGACTATTGTCGGGGTGTTTGTCGACCATGGCCAAAACGGTCATTTCGAGGCTGCTGGCTTTCGTACCCTACCTTTCTTTCGCGATGGTGACGAAGCCTTGCGGGTTAAGGTTCCGATGCTCACGCCCCGAGAAATGCGCCACCTGGACCGCAGCCTTCCCTGTAACGATTCTGGGCAACTGGACTTGGGCCCAATCCCAGAGGCGGACGGAAAACACTACGCGAAGCTCTACCGATACCTGCCGAATTTTGCCTCGTTCGAGCAGTAGCGGTTGGACAAGCAGCTCGGATCGAAGACTTCAGTGGAAGATCTAGCAGGGAATCGAAGTGCTTCGCAGTTTTCTTCGACGGATTGGGATTGATTGGATGCTTACGCTTGGGCGATAAGTGCTTGAGTTCCAAGTGGGAAGAGGTCGATTGGCACGCTCGCAGAAAACAAAGGTCGTGGAGCACCTGTTTGACAAGTACTGGAACGCTTCGACGGGCGCTCTGGACAAGAGCCTTATGAGCTTGGACGACGTCGCGCAGGCCATTCGCGAGTGCAACGATCTTTACGGCTCGACGCTCAGCGACCGAAATCCTGCGAATTTCATGAAAGATCTGCTGCGCGGCGCAAATGCCTCCAGCAACTGGCCGACCTCGGTCGCGGCCAAACGCTTCGCCGCGGTCCAGCGGACCGGCGACGGAGAGTGCTTCGAGTTCATACCCTACCGACCAGGACAGACCGAGCCGTTCCCCGATGCGTTCGGAGTTCGCGAAGATGCGCCGCGGTATCCAGTCCAGTCGATTAGTATTCCGCTCGTTACCAAGTCGCTGGGGCGTTCCGACGAAACCTGGTTGGTTCAAACTGCGATCAATCTGCGTGTTGTGGAGACCCATTTCGCGGTGGCAGCCGCGTTTCCATTGCTCGAACTTGCCCATCTTCAAATGGGGATCAAGCTGCGCTCGACTGAAATCGACGCCCTCTTTCTTGGCAAGACCGGCGATCCGCAACGCCCGGAATCCGTTCTGGTCACCTGCGAAGCGAAGCAGGCCAAGGACCCGCTTATTCAGAGTCAGATTATCAACCAAGTCCGTGCCGCCTTCGCGGAAGCGGAGGTGGACACGGTCGTTCCCATCGGTTTGCGGACGATCAAAGGCGTCGGGTTCTACCTGACCGAGTTCACTGCCGTGAAGCGGTCGGAAGTGTCGGCGCTGGAGGAATTGACCCTAGCCAGCGACGCCATCTACGAGTTGCGCCCCCCTGTGAAGGGCATATGAAGCCTCGATCTCTTCCTGTTTCCGCTTTCGCGCACCGCTCTTCTTGTCGCGGCGTCCGATAGGGTTCTGGATATCGAAATACGCAGCGGCCTCGGTGTTCCCCATACTCAGGAGCTTTTCGTCGCCGAGATCCACAGCCTCGGTCGGTCGCGTGGGGCGGCCCCCCAGCGCAGCGATAACGACGCTGGCTACCGCACGCGCCAGCGGGGGCGGCACTGAGTTTCCGATCTGGCGAGCACCATGCCATTTGGTAACGTTGAAGCGAAACCAGTCTGGAAAGCCGTGGAGGCGCGCCATTTCGCGCACAGTTACGCACCGGTCGAACGCGTAGTGAATCGGTCTCGGGCTAGTGAACGCGCCACGAGCAGAATCCGTCCCCGCTCTCAGCGTATTCGAAACGCCGTCGGCCGGCAGCTTGAACAAACGCGAGATCGGTTCCACGCGACCCTGTTCCGTTTCGCGAAAGCGCCGACGGGAAATCTCGGTGTGTTCAGTACGAGCGCTGGAGGTCAGTTTCTTCGGATCCCAATTCCGAGGGTGACCATACGCCCATGCGTCGTTGCCAAGGCCCCGCAGCGGCTCGGCGTAGGTGCTGGGCTTTCCGAAGGCCGCTGTCTTGATGGAGTCGGAATTTCGAAGGCGCTCGAACTCCTCTGCGTTTGGAAGATCGGCAAGAGCGTCCTGACAGGTCGGGCGTTCTGCGATTGCCTTGGGGTAGTCCGGAAGAGAGCGGCCCTTCTTTGCTCCCATCAAGATCAAGCGCTGACGATCCTGCGGCACGCCATAGTCAGCCGCGTTCAGAACCCGCCAGTCGCGTTGAACAGAGTAGCCGATTTCTTCGAATTCCTCGATCAGTTCGAAAAGAAACTTACGGTGCTTGCCTACAGTTAGCCCCTTCACGTTCTCGAAAACGAAGTAGTTCGAATCCAGTTCGCGAACCAAACGTACGAAATCCTTCACCAGCGCGTTTCGCGGGTCGTCGAGAGCGCGCTGCCCGATCAATGAGAACCCCTGACATGGAGCTCCGCCGAACACGACATCGACCGTCCGATCGCCAATCCCGGCCTCGGCGCGGATATCCTCGCCGGACACGTCCGTCACCGATCGAGGGATGACCGCGCAGTCCGGGAAATTGAACTTGTGGACCGCAGCATGAACGGGATCGATCTCGACAGCTGCAACGACATCGAAACCGGCCTGCTCGAAGCCAAGGCTCATACCGCCCGCGCCTGCGAACAAATCGATTCCAATAGGTCTTGCCATGCCGCCGCCTCCAACGTTTTCGCCCAACATATCGGTGTGCCGCTCGCTTGACCAGCGAAACCTAGCTTCTCAGGAAGGCTTCCACACGGCCGACGGCTCCTTCGAGGTCCCTCAGTTCGCACTGCCAGACAACGAGCGGCTCCCATCCAGCTTCCCGCAACTCAGTTAAGGCTCTCTTATCACGTTCTCTGTTTGTTTCAATCTTCGGCTTCCAGTACTCCGGCCTAGACTTCGGCAGTTGGCCCCACTTGCAGCCATGGCCATGCCAGAAGCAGCCATGCACGAACACGACCTTCTTCCGCGACGGGAACACGATGTCGGGGCTGCCCGGAAGATCGCGACGATGGAGCCTGAAGCGATACCCGAGCCGGTGAAGGGCGCGGCGCAGGGCGAGTTCAGGCTTTGTGTCCTTCTGGCGGACCATCGACATTATGTACGAGCGGCGGTCCGCAGTTACGTGGTCAGCCATCACGATGGACGCATGGGAATTGCCTGGAACGGATCGCCGGGTCTCTTCGGAACCGCGCGGATCCCACGGAAGCTCCCCCGTTGCGTCCGCGTTTCCACGACGACGTCGCCATTGTCGACATACGCCCGCCGGATGGGCGCCTTGGTCAGGGCGATCCCCAGCGGCCGGCCATCTTCCGTGAAGACGCGAACGCCCTTGCCTTCGACCAGGAGGACCATGCCTCCGCTGACGAGCAGATCGCATTTTGGCGAACAATCATGCAACGCGATCAGGCGGTCGCCGTCGAGCACATAGAGACGCGTCGTGGTCATCACATAGAGGAAGGATTCGGTCTCAACGATGCGGACAGGCACGGAGCCCACGTCGTAGATCGTGGTCGGCGAGCCGCTGCGGTCCACCCGCACCACCCGCCCGGCATAGGTGCCGAGCAGAGCGGTTTCTCCCGTCCCGGAGAAGGCTGCGGCATAGATCCAGTCAGCCTCGGCCGCGGGGCCAAAGCTGATCACGATTTCAAAACCGGCTTCACCTCCTCCACTTCCGTCCAGCTGCTCAGGATCGAGGCCGGTTAGCCGCTCAGATGCGACATTCACGGCCTTCATCCTCTCTTCGTTTCCGGGACTCACGTCAGGGTGCAGTTCACGCACGAGCTGCCGGTACCGCTTCCGGATCTCGTCGGGCGTGACCGGCATCTGAAGACCCATGACCTGTAGGGCTTGATCGATTTCCGCCGCGGTCCCGAAGCTGGAGCCGCCCACCCTGATGCGGGTCGGCTCTTTCGCCGGCATCCTGAGCCCCCATAGGCGCTCTCCTTCCCGGTTAAAGCACCACGCTTCGTCGACGTGAGTGAAGAGGTAGCGGTTTCGATCCGGTGTCAGTGCTATACAGCGCAGGGCGCGATGTGCCTCGCTTTCTGCTAAGCCGAGGCGTTCGCGGTTGGCGGCGACTTCTGGGGCGGCCTCTAGATCTGTCTCGAAATCGATGGCGAGGTCGCCACGATAGACGGTCATCACACCGCTCTTCGAGCGCAGCGCGAAGCCCTCGCCCTCTGGATGAACGGAAATGTGGTAGGCATCGCGGTGTAGGGGCACCGGTGTCCCAGGTCGTCCGCTCGCGTCGCTGAACATCACCGCTCCAGGAGCGCCCAGGCTGGCTTCTGACTTCGCAAGATCGTCGAACGACAGTGCGCCGCCACGCGTGCTGTAGTGCTTGCGAAAGGCCGGATCCGGTCGATCCGATTTTTCAATTGTCTTGACGACAATTTCGCTCCAGCCCCCCTGAGGGTCTGCAAAAGCTTCCTCGGTGGCAGGCAGCTCGACGGGTCGCTCCCACGCATTCGGCGAAGGCGGAAGCGGCACGATGTTCACACGCTTTGGGTCGAGTTCGTGCGGACGCCCGGCGCTTCGGTCGCGTCGGTGCGATCCCGGCCTTGCTGGTTCATTGTAGATCGTCGCGGCAGAGGCCTTGGGCATCTCGGCATCGGCGAGGTAGAGCTCATAGGTCTTTCCGCTCTTCGCGCGACGGACTTCTCCCGACTTCTCGAGGTAGGAGATGAGCCGACTGGCGCGGCGCCCGTCATCGACGCCCAGCACGGTTTTGATCCGGCTTTGCAGGATGCCCGGACTTGCGCGGATCGCTTCCCGGAGCCGGTCGAAAAGGTCGAGGTCGACGAAGTGTTCCTCCGCCTCGGTTCGGTAAGCTTGCAGATGGTCGAAACTCTGCACCAGGTCCCGCAACTCGCAGAGTCCGTCCCGATCTCCGACGATGGCCATCGTCGTTCCGCCTTGCGACAGGGCCGGAATCCGAATGTCGAGCCGCTTCCCGTCGCCTTGAGGATCTTTCAGCCAGTCGCGCAGCAGCGGTAGACTTGCACGCGCGGCTGCGGCCGCGGTCACATAGTCCTTTGCGGAAACCGAGGAGGTGAAACGTTCGAGTTGCGCGAAATAGAGCTGCCCGGGCAGAGAAGGGTCCGCCATCCGGAGGATCTCAGGCTGCGGCTCGGCAGCGGCCCTACTGCAAGGCTCATCTCGCGCAGAATCCAGTGCCTTGGACTCGCGGGCAGAAGATCCGCCAAATAACCATCTGAAAATGCCCGACATGATACGCCCCAATATCCCCAATTTGTCTCAGGGTCATCTGAAACCCAAGCTGCCGCAATCCCCGTATCGAGGGGAATTTCATTTGGCGGGCACTCAGGAAAGCAGCGCCATCTGTGATCGCCACTCCAACGGAAATGGCTCCATGAACCACTTCAACGTGACGTCCGAGCTCTGTTTCCCTTCGAGGATAGCTTCGACGATGTCGGGCGCAAGCAGCGTAAGGCGCAAGACACGGGCCATGTAGGTGAAGGCAATCGCCTCGCGCTCGGCCAATTCCGCGATGGTGGCGTATTCGCCCGACTCGAGCATCCGCTTCCATCGGAACGCACGGGCCAGCGCCTTGACCAGCGTGTTGTCAGTCCGCTGCGAGTGCGTGGCGCATTCGGGCATCTGCATCTCTTTCTTCCCGCCGCGTTTCACGATGCGGAACGGGACATGGAGCGTCACAGTCTCCGGGATCGGCGTGCTGCGGGTCATGCGGCCTCGATGCCGGCGGCCAGCATCTCGCGGGCCAGGCTGCCGAGCCCATCGACGCGGAGCCGGACGCTCAGCCCGTCCGTGCCTATCTCCACCCGTTCAACCAGCAGCGCCACGATGCGCGCCTGTTCGGCGGGGAATAGTTCATCCCAAAGTGGGTCGAGCTGCTGCAGGGCCGCGCGGGCGTCAGATTCGGTGATGTCTTCGTCGTGTGCTCGCGCCGCCTTCCACGTCCCAGCCACGATCTCGGGTTGGCGGAACACGGCGCGGAGTTGGCCGATGGCTGCGGCCTCGATATCGCCTGCGGGTACGCGACCGATGGGACACGCCCCCGCGCCGTGCTTGAGTACCGTCTGGCTGACGTAGTAGCGGTAGAGTTTGCCGCCCTTGCGGGTGTGTGTCGGCGAGAACGCGGCTCCATCGGGACCGAACAGCAGCCCCTTCAGCAGCGCGGGCGTCTCGGCACGGGTCCGAGCCGCCCGTTTGCGCGGACTCTCTTGCAAGATTAAATGGACCCGTTCCCATGTCTCACCGTCGATGATCGCATCGTGCTCGCCGGGGTAGCTGTCGCCCCTGTGGACCGCCTCGCCGATGTACGTACGGTTTGAGAGCATCCGGTAGAGATACTTCTTGTCGATCCGGTTGCCGCGTGGCGTGCGGATGCCGCATGTGCCGATCTCCCGCGCCAGTTCCGTGCAGGATCCGATCTCGATGAATCTGGCGAAGATCCAGCGCACATGCGCGGCGGTGTCCTCGTCGACCAGCAACTTACGGTTTTCGACCCGGTAGCCGAAGGGCGCCACACCGCCCATCCACATGCCCTTCTTGCGGCTGGCGGCGACCTTGTCGCGGATGCGCTCAGCTGTGACCTCGCGTTCGAACTGGGCGAAGGACAGGAGGATATTCAGCGTCAGCCGCCCCATCGACGTGGTCGTATTGAAGCTCTGCGTGACCGAGACGAAGGTCACGCCGTTCCGGTCGAACACCTCGACCAGCTTGGCGAAATCGGCGAGTGACCGGCTGAGGCGGTCGATCTTGTAGACCACGACCACGTCGACGAGCCCATCCTCGATGTCGGCCATCAGCCGCTTCAGGCCGGGCCGTTCCAGCGTGCCACCGGAGATTCCGCCGTCGTCGTACTGATCGCGAACCAGCACCCAGCCCTCGGACCGCTGGCTGGCGATGTACGCCTCGCAAGCCTCCCGCTGAGCGTGGAGCGAGTTGAATTCCTGCTCCAGCCCTTCCTCGGAGGACTTTCGGGTGTAGACCGCGCAGCGCAGCTTTCGGACCACGGGCTTCGTCATGTCCGCCCCCTGTGGTTCTTGATGCCGAAAAAGACCCAGCCATTCCATCGGGTGCCGGTGATGGCGCGCGCGATGGCCGACAGCGACTTGTAGGGCCGACCCTGCCATTCGAAGCCACCGGCGGTGACCGTGACGACATACTCGACGCCCTGCCATTCACGCAGGAGGCGCGTGCCGGTGATGGGGCGGTCGCGGTCGAGGCGCAGTCCGCGCTTCTTCTTGTCGCCACCGTCAAGTTCCTCGCCCAGCCGCTCCAAACGCCGGATGGTCTCCGGCTTCAGCCCGCCATAGGCGAGTTCCTGGATGCGGTAGGCCAGGCGGGATTCGAGGTAGCGTCGGTTGAACGGCGGCGGCTCGCTGTCGAACAACTCGCGCCACTGCTTCTTCAGGTCAGGCGTCGGGGTGGTCTTCAACGCGGCAAGGCGCGCGGGGATGGGGTCGTGAGTCGTCATGTTTTCTCCGTTGAGTTCGGGGTTGCATGACGGCATCGGTCGGCCGGATAGTGTAGGAGAATTTCTCCAGTATCGTCAGAAGGTTCGTCCCGATCGCGCTGCATCAGGCGGACCAGACCGAGGGCGAGCAGCCCGCACAACTCGGCGCGGCGTTCGGCGGGCGTCATCTGATCGGGTGGCAGTGGATTGGGGCGTTTCATGCGGGGATCGGCCGTGTTCGGTAGAGTTGCTACCGATCAAAAGCCATCCGGCTGATCGAGACGGGACATCACGCCGTCAAGACATTCCTGGATGCGAACAGGTTAAGAACATCGGGTATTGCAGGTCGCAGTTTTGTCCACGATTATCGGAAGTTGAATCAATCAAGAGAATGTATTCGTTGAGGTGGTTTCATGGCGCGAAAGGCATCCCCGGTTGGCCCGCACATCCATAGCCTGATCGAGGATGCCCGCATTGACCTCGTCCGGGCTGTCCTCGCGGTCCGAGAGGGCGACAATGAGCCTGATTTCGGCCTGCCCACAGAAGTTCCAGATCCCTCGGACGAGGAATTGGCTCACGGGTTTCGGCAGAGCCTGTTGCAGATCCTGTCGAAATTCGATGCAGACGAGTTGCGGCCCGCCGAGCAGAGATCACGCCGTGTCCTGGCACTGGCCGAAGGCAAGGGTATCGATTCGCTCGCGGCAATCACCGAACAACAACTCGACGATGAGCATACGCTCGAGTTTGATCGGCAACCCGATCCGCTCTGCAAGAGCAACTGGGCATTTCTGAATGCTCGCCAGACATTCGAGGACGCCGAGAGTTTCCACTTCGCCCGCAAATTCAGGGACTATGGCAAGCTTTACGATGCCTTCGAGGTGGAACTCGAAAAGGCGGTCAACCTCAATTCGGGGTCGATCGACGAGAAGGCTCTGGCCGCGAAGATCACGTCGGTTCTGCAACTCAAGACCGCCTGCACGGTGAAGGCCCTGGATCTTCCCGCCACTGCCGCGCACCCAGCCTCGATCATGCTGATCGTTCGCCATGGCGGGCCACTGTCGAGCGTCCATGACCATCGTGACGATGGGCGCCGGGGCACGATCTATTATCGCCCGCCGAACGAGGCCACTCTCATCTACACGCCCGCCATCCGACAGATCGAGGTCTGCGCTGACAGTCCGGTGGTGCGACAGGGCGTTGCCGGGTCATTCGCTGAGGAGGCGCTGGGGCACGACGTTTCGCAGAAACCGCTGACCTGGAAGCGCTACAACCTTTCGCGTTTCCGCAGTTCACTGCGGCTCGATCTGCCGCGTGTTTCTGGCTACGAGATCACGGATGCGCGCGTCCTTGAGGCCGAAATCCGCCTTGGCTCATGGAGCCGGAAGCTTCTTCTGAAGGTGGCGGCCGACGACGACATCGAGGAGGTCGCCGACCGCTATCTGAAGCCCAACAACATCTTCCGCCGCGCCGATGGCTTCAGCCGCGTGGGGATTGCCGTCACCTACAACCGCATAGGTGACGAAAAGGTACGCACGCTCAACATCACCATTTCCGGCTCAAAGAGCTGCAACCTTCAGAGCAACAAGGATCCCGATGAACGCAATCTTGGGTTCGCGCTTCTCGACGCCTGGGGCATTCTCAGCGCCTTCAAGCAGATCGAGCCCACTGACCTGCGCGGGATATTCCCGCAACTTGTCATGCTTCACGACCGGACCGAGGACGATGTCAGCGGCGAGTATCTGCGCGAGCTCGGTCTCGATCCGGACCGCATGATTCAGGGCGGCCTTCTCGACCGCCGGGGGCGTCAGGACATCGTGCTCATCGACGATGACGACTTGGGCGGGGAAGCCGAGGTCAAGCCGTCCGGCATCGAAGGCATGTCGCGCGTTGTCGGGGCTTTCGGAAAAGATGGGGGCCTGAGCCCGACATCAGATCTCGAGATGTACGAGATCAACCGCGAGTGGCTGCACGAAACCGTGGTCGGGCTTTTGAAGCCGATGCTGAACAAACTTGCGGCGCAGGTGCTCGAACCGGACTTGTCGATGCTCGGGTCCATGCGGATCGACGGTGCCGATGTTCCGATCTACTTTGCCCGCCGCCTCCACGACCTCAAGACGATTTCGCGCCTAGATCAGCTGATGCGCGCGCGCAACGCGGCCGGCATCGGAATCGTGCTGTCGGCCAGCACTGAAGGTCCCGGATACCTGGGGCCGAACCTCGTCGTCCCGGTTTCCGGCTGCTTGGCAGCGAGAACCGATGATCTTCTTCTCTCCCGAGATGCGCTTGAGCTCGCCTACCGAACCAATCGTTCGCTGGCGCGGGGCGGTGCGACACCGCAGGTCCTGCGATCGGGCACCCAATCGGCAACGTTGCACATTCCCGGCAAGACATCGCTTGCGCTGACGGGTGCGGATCAGATCACGATCTTCGAACGTCTGGTCGCCGCCGAGAAGGCTGGCAGCCCCGATGTCCAGGTCAAGCAGCTGATGGACGGGCTTGGGTCGCGCAGCCCGCAGCAGGCCTTCCGGAAAGAAACCTGGGACAGCATCCGCGACGTCTACATCGGCGCGGGCGCGAAACGGGGATACTGGCGCCTTCTCGTTGAAGCACAGCCAGCCGAAGACGTAGCCGAAGCCCCGGTCGAGGAACCCGTCTAACAACGGTCTAACATGCGACGGGGGACGGTCTAACAAACCGCTGATTATTGGGAGGGCTCCACATAGAGGAGCTTTTTCATGCCGACTCCCTTCCCCTCGCGCCAGGCAGCCCAGACGAGCTGGTCCGGCGCCGCGACGACCAAGCCCACCACCCACAACTCGGAATGGCGCTGCACGCGCTGTGACAAGCTGCTCGGCGTGTGCCGGGACGGCCGCATGCACCTGCGCTTCGCGCGGGGGCACGAGTATCTCGTGGGCTTCCCGGTTCAGGCCACCTGTCGGGGCTGCGGCACGCTGAACAACGCGACCGCGCCCGCGCGCTGACGCGCGCTTTCACCCACCCCCCTGAAATCGCAGAGACGCGCGACGTCCTGACCTGGCCACGAGAAGGCGCCGGACGCCTGGCCGCAAGGCAGGCGTCCGATGTCCTTCGCGTGGCACGAGATCCGTGATCACCTCATGCATTCATCCACGAACCTTTACTTCCAGCGCAGCTTCGATGCCGTCCGGCGAGGACAGGCTGCCCTCGCGCCGTTCCGCGATCCTGCGGCCCTGCTGGACGGGCTGCACCGTCCGAGCGGCGATCAGGGCCAGAAGAACCTGATCCTCGGCGCACTGATCAGGGCGGCGCAGGGCAGCGGGCCCGCGTCCGACTGCGCCCTTGCGCTGCTGTTGCTGGCGCTGTGGCCTGGCCTCGACGCCATCCGCCGCCGGTCGATCTGGCGCAGGCTCGGTAGCGCCGACGAAGTCGCGTCCGATGTTCTGGCGCGCACCACCGAGGCGGTCCGCAGCCTCGACCTCGGGCGCGTCAACTGGATCGCGGCCACGGTGCTGCGCAACGTCGAGCGCGACATGATCCGCGTGCGCCAGCGCGACCAGGCGCGCGAACAACTCGCCAGCGGCGCCGATCCCGACGAGGTGGCGGACAGCGGCGAAAGCGGCATCGGCGCGGACGGGTACTCGCGGCTGAACGGCACTGTGCGGAAACTGCTCGGCGATGACGCTCTGCTGGTGATCCGCGTGGCGATCGAGGGCTTCTCGCAGGCGGAAGTCGCCGTGGAACTGGGGCTCACCGAGGCCGCCGCTCGCAAGAGGTACCAGCGCGCGATGCGCCGGCTGTACGACGCCCTTCAGGAAATCCCCTGAACCGATGTCCCGATCCGGTCCCGCCGGTGGCTTTTCCCATTCGAGCGCCCCGAGCGCCTTCCCTCCAACCGAAAGCAGACACGCATGAACCGCACTGCCGATCTGTCGCTCGAGGATTTCAGGCGTCTCCCGGGGCTCTATCGCCGCTGGGAGCTGACCGAGGTCTGCGAGCCCAACCGCAACTATCAGATTGAGGACGCCGGCGCTCATGCCGACGGGACGCCGCTGCTGGCGATCTACGTCGCCGAGCCCGCGCCCGACGTCCGCGAGGCCGCGTGATGGGCCTCCTCGATCACCTCATCTCACGGAGAAAAGCCATGCCAAACCTGCCGGACGACATCACCCGTCTTCGCAAGGCGAGCTACGCGCTCGAAGACCTCCCCGAAACCATCGCCCTCCCGCAGCGCCACGGCGACGAGCCGCGCGAGCCGCTGTCGGTCGTCGAGGCGACCGTGGACGAGATCGCCTTCGCCATCGTGGAGGCGGAGCGCGAGAGCACGGCCGCCTACCGCCGTGCCGACGCGCTGAAGCGCCTCTACAAGCTCGCCCGCGAGGCGGGGTGCATCGGCGCAGATCGCGCCGCCACGGCGGTGATGAAGAAGGAGGGCCAATGATGGTCCTTCCCATCATCGGCGCCGACGAACGGCTCGCGCAACGCAAGGGCATCAAGGGCGTCATCTTCGGCCGGTCCGGCATCGGCAAGACCAGCCTGCTCTGGACGCTGAACGCCTCCACCACGCTCTTCCTCGACCTTGAGGCCGGGGATCTGGCGGTCGAGGGGCTGGAGATCGACACGCTCCGGCCGCGCACATGGAAGGAATGCCGCGATTTCGCGGTGTTCATCGGCGGGCCGAACCCGGCGCTGCGCGAGGACCAGCCCTACAGCCAGGCGCATTTCGACGAGGTCTGCGGGCGCTACGGCGATCCCGCGGTGATCGGGAAATACGAGACGGTCTTCATCGACTCGATCACCGTAGCCGGGCGTCTCTGCTTCCAGTGGTGTCGCGGCCAGCCCGAGGCGTTCTCCGAGAAGACCGGCAAGCCCGACATCCGCGGCGCCTACGGGCTGCATGGCCGCGAGATGATCGGCTGGCTGACCCATCTGCAGCACACGCGCGGCAAGCATGTATGGTTCGTTGGCATCCTCGACGAGCGGCTCGATGACTTCAACCGCAAGGTCTTCCAGCCGCAGATCGACGGCTCGAAGACCGGGCTCGAACTGCCGGGCATCGTCGATCAGGTCATCACCATGGCCGATATCCCGGACCCCGGCGGCCAGCCGCAGCGTGCCTTCGTCTGCCAGACGCTGAACCCCTGGGGCTATCCGGCAAAGGACCGCTCGGGCCGCCTCGACAGGGTCGAGGCCCCGCATCTCGGACGGCTGATGGAGAAGATCCAGCGTCCCGCAGCGCCTGCCTCCGAACGCCTGACCTGGCCGCCGGTGACCCCGGCCGATCCCGCGCCCGCTGAGGAGCCCGGCCATGGCTGAGCGCCTCTCGCCATTCCCGGTGTCCCGATCCGGTCGCCGGGGTGGCTTTTCCCCTTCGACGCCGCTGCGCGTCCCATCCTCCAACTGAAAGGAGCCGCGCAATGTCCGGACCCTGGAACGACTTCAACTCCGCGCAATCCAACACCAACGTCATCCCGAAGGGCAAGCTCGCCAAGGTTCGGCTGACGCTCCGCCCCGGCGGCTTCGACGACGCCTCGCAGGGCTGGACCGGTGGCTGGGCGCGTCGCGCCGCCACCGGCGCCGTCTATCTCGACGCCGAATACACGGTGCTTGAGGGGCCCTATGCCCGGCGCAAGGTCTGGTCGCTGATCGGCCTCTACAGCCCGAAGGGCCCGGACTGGGCCAACATGGGGCGCGGCCTGATCCGCGGCATCCTCAACTCGGCGCGCGGGGTTTCGGACAAGGACAACTCGCCCGAGGCGCAGGCGCGCCGCCGCATCAACGGCTTCGGCGATCTCGACGGGGTCGAGTTCGTCGCCCGCATCGACATCGGCACCGACACCAACGGCGAGGACAAGAACGAGATCCGCGCTGCCGTCACCCCCGACCATCGCGACTACGCCGCGCTGATGGGCACGGTCGCGCCGCAGGTCTCCGCCGCCCCGGCGCAGGGCCACGCCCCGCAGCAGCCCACCGCTGCCACCCAGCCCAGCCAGCCCGCGTCCGCACCCGGCAACGCCGGTCGGCCGAGCTGGGCGCAGTAGGGGGAGACCTGCCATGCGCCTGCGCCCCCGCCAGAAGACATTCGTCGAGCGCAGCGTGGCTGCGCTCGCCTCCCGCGGCAATACGCTCGGTGTGGCGCCCACCGGTGCGGGCAAGACCATCATGCTCTCGGCGGTCACCGGCGAGATGATCGGCGACGGCGCCAAGGCCTGCGTTCTAGCCCATCGCGACGAGCTGACAGCGCAGAACCGCGCCAAGTTCCAGCGCGTGGTACCGGGCGTCGCCACCTCGGTGATCGACGCCACGGAGAAGTCGTGGAACGGCCAGGTCGCCTTCGCCATGGTGCCGACGCTGGCGCGGGCCTCGAACCTGGCCGACATGCCCCGCCTCGACCTGCTGGTCGTGGATGAGGCGCACCACGCGGTGGCCGAGAGCTACCGCCGCATCATCGACCGTGTGCGCAAGGCCAATCCCGACGCCCGCATCTTCGGGGTCACGGCGACACCGAACCGGGGCGACAGGAAGGGCCTGCGCGAGGTCTTCGACAACGTCGCCGATCAGGTGCGGCTGGGCGAGTTGATCGCCTCGGGTCACCTCGTGCCGCCCCGCACCTTCGTCATCGACGTGGGCGTGCAGGACGAGCTGCGCTCGGTCCGCAAGGCCATGTCGGATTTCGACATGGCGGAGGTGGCCGGCATCATGGACCGCGCCCCCGTCACCGACGAGGTCATCCGCCACTGGAAGGAGAAGGCGGGCGATCGGCAGACCGTGGTGTTCTGCTCCACCGTCGCGCATGCCGAACACGTCACCGACGCGTTCAGGGCAGCTGGCGCTTCCGCCGCACTGATCCACGGCGACCTGGCGGCCGAGACGCGCAGGGCGATCCTCGCCGACTATGCGGCGGGCAGCATCCGCGTCGTCGTCAACGTGTCGGTGCTGACCGAGGGCTGGGACCATCCACCCACCTCCTGCGTCGTGCTGCTGCGGCCCAGCTCCTACAAGTCCACCATGATCCAGATGGTCGGGCGCGGCCTGCGCACCGTCGACCCCGAGGAACATCCTGGCGTCGTCAAGACCGATTGCGTCGTGCTGGATTTCGGGACGTCGAGCCTGATCCACGGCACGCTGGAACAGGATGTCGATCTCGACGGCAAGACCGAAACCGGCGAGGCGCCGACCAAGACCTGTCCGGCTTGCGAGGCGGAGATCCCGCTGGCCGCCACCGAATGTCCGCTCTGCGGTGAGGCGTTCCCGCGTGAGGATCTAGTTGCGGGAGAATGCGACGGTGCCGCGCCGCTCTCGGACTTTATGATGACCGAGATCGACCTGCTGAAGCGGTCCAGCTTCGCCTGGGTCGACCTCTACGGCACCGACGATGCGCTGATGGCCACGGGCTTCGCAGCCTGGGGCGGCATCTTCTGGCTGGACGGAGTCTGGTACGCCATCGGCGGCGCGAAGGGCGAACGCCCGCATCTGCTCGGTGTCGGTGAGCGCACGGTCTGCCTCGCGCAGGCCGACGACTGGCTGAACACGCACGAGACCGACGAGAGCGCCTTCAAGACCCGCTCCTGGCTGCGCCAGCCGCCGACCGAGAAGCAGCTCCAGTACCTGCCGCCCGAGTGCCGCCATGACTTCGGCCTGACACGCTACCGAGCCTCCGCGCTGATGACCTTCGGCTTCAACAAGCGCGCCATCCGGCAGCTGATCGACACGGCCGCCCGGCCCGAACGGAGGGCGGCATGACCCATGGCCTCCAGCCCCATCACGGCCAGCGACCGGCGGCGGCTCTGGCATCCGCGTGGGACGCTCTGTGCGGTCTGCCGGCAACCCACTCGTGGTTTTGGCTGGTTCGATCCGCACCAGTCGAAGCGACCCCGGCCATCGGTCTGGTTCTGCTCGATGCCCTGCCAGTCCTTCTGGACGCGCTTGGCGCGGGAGCGTTTCGCCATGGTTGACCTGACCGAGGAAGAGCGCGCCGCGATCACCGCCACCATGACGCGCGTGGCGCTGCTGATGGACGAGATCGGCTGGGCTACCCCGCTCGGCGAACTGACCGAGGCGCAGGTGCGCGCGCTGATCGAGGAAGCCGTCGAGGGCTTCCGCGAGGCCATGTCCGACATCGCCCGGACGCAGACGCCGGAGGTGCCGTTTTGACCCTCGATTACAATCATCGCCCCAGCTTCGCCGACCGGGTCAACGCCGCCGTCGATCGGGCGCTTACCGCCGATCAGGCCATGCGGCCGCCCCGCGACTATCTCGGCGGCTCGCGCCTCGGCCATGCCTGCGAGCGGGCGCTGCAGTTCGAGTTCACGGCGACGCCGAAGGACGAGGGCCAGGACTTCAGCGGCCAGTCGCTGTGTTGATTTCTGCTGAGAAGTGACCCGGTATTTTCACCGAGAATTGACCCGCCTCATGGATATGATTTGGGATTGGTCAGGTGGTCAAGCCGGGTGTTTTCTCCTTTTTGGTTTTGACGGTTTGGGCCGAGCTGTTTTTGAACCGGAAGCTGTCGTTTCCGGTCTCGAGGATATGGCAGTGATGGGTCAGCCGGTCGAGCAGCGCGGTCGTCATCTTGGCGTCGCCGAATACGCTGGCCCATTCGGCAAAGCTGAGATTGGTGGTGATGATGACGCTGGTGCGCTCATAGAGCTTGCTCAGCAGATGGAAGAGCAATGCTCCTCCTGAAGCGCTGAAGGGCAAATATCCGAGCTCATCAAGGATCACCAGATCGGAATGGATGAGCCGGTTGGCGATCTGCCCGGCCTTGCCCTGGGCCTTTTCCTGCTCCAGCGCATTGACCAGTTCGACGGTCGAAAAGAAGCGAACCCGCTTGCGGTGATGCTCGATGGCCTGAATGCCCAGTGCCGTGGCGATGTGGGTCTTGCCGGTTCCCGGCCCGCCCACCAACACCACGTTGTCGGCCTTGTCGATAAAGGCGCCGGCATGAAGCTGGCGCACCAGGGCCTCATTGATCTCGCTACTGGCAAAATCAAAGCCAGCCAAGTCCTTGTAGGTTGGAAAGCGCGCCACCTTGAGCTGATAGGCAATGGATCGCGTCTCTCTTTCAGCCATCTCGGCCTTGAGCAATTGTGAGAGGATCGGAACGGCCGATTCAAAGGCCGGAGATCCCTGTTCGGTGAGTTCGCTGATTGCCTGGGCCATGCCTGCCATCTTGAGGCTCTTGAGCATGATGATCAGGGCCGCGCTTGCCGGATCATGACGCATGGCGCACCTCCTTGTCCGCGCGCAGGGTATCGTAGCGCTCGACATTGGCCTGCGGTTCCTTGCCCAGCACAAGGGCCTGCGGTGCCCTGACTGGCGGCACCGTTCCCGGCTTGCCATCGATCAGCCTGTGCAACAGGTTGAGGATATGGGTCTTGGTGGGCACCCCGGCCTCCAGCGCCATCTCGACCGCGGCCAGCACCGCCTGTTCGTCGTGATGGAGAACCAGAGCCAGGATCTCGACCATCTCACGATCGCCACCGGGTTTGCCCAGAAGGTGGCGCTGAAGTTGCCGGAATCCATCGGGCATGTCGGCAAAGGGTGCACCATTGCGCAGGGCACCGGGCTTGCGCTGGATCACCGCCAGATAATGGCGCCAGTCATAAACGGTGTGACCCTGCCCATGATGCCGCTCGATAATCCTCTTGTGCTCGCAGATCGCCTGGCCTTCAGCGACAACGACAATGCGGTCCGGATAGACCCTGACGCTGACCGGTCTGTTGGCGAACGAGGCCGGAACGCTATAGCGAACGCGCTCGAGGTGAACCAGGCAGGTGGGCGAGACCCGTTTGGTATGTTCGATGAACCCGTCAAAGGCCCGCGGCACGGTCATCAGATACGGCGTCTCGATGCACCAGGAATTGGCAACCGAACCCGGTTCCGCGCCATGAGCAATCTCTTCCCATAGAGCCACACAGCGCTGCTCGAGCCAGACGTTCAACTCATCGAGCGAGTTTGCACGTGGCAAGGGCTGGAAAAGCCGGTGCCGCATATCGAGCACGTTCTTTTCCACCATACCCTTTTCCCAACCGGCAGCGGGATTGCAGAACTCGGGCTCGAACAGGAAGTGGCTGGCCATGGCCGAGAACCGGGCATTGACCTGACGTGCCTTGCCACGGCCAACCTTGTCCACGGCCGTCCTCATGTTGTCATAAATGCCCCGGCGCGGGACGCCGCCCAGAACTCGGAAGGCATGGTTGTGGGCATCAAACAGCATCTCGTGGGTCTGGAGCAGATAGGCCCGCACAATAAAGGCCCGGCTGTAGCAGAGCTTGGTATGGGCGACCTGGAGCTTGATCCGCTCGCCCCCGATCAGTGCCCAATCCTCGCTCCAGTCAAACTGGAAAGCTTCGCCAGGCTCAAAAACAAGAGGAACGAAAACGCCCCTGCCGCTCACATTCTGCTCGCGCTGGCGTTCCTCTTTCCATCGACGGGCAAAGGCCGCCACACGACCATAAGAGCCTTCGAAACCGAGGCTCACCAGATCAGCATGGATCTGCTTGATGGTGCGCCGCTGCTTGCGCGGCTTGCGGCTCTCGGCCTTCAGCCAGCCTGACAGCTTCTCGGCAAAAGCATCGATCTTGCTTGGCCGATCTGGAACCTGGAACTTCGGCTCAACCGTATCGGTCCGAAGGTATTTGCGAATGGTATTCCGGGACAGGCCCGTGCGCCGCGCAATCTCCCGGATCGATAAACCGTCCCGGAAATGCCAGCGCCGGATAACGCTCAAAAACGCCATGTCCAACACTCCTAAATCTCCCGCCCAAAACGAGCAGGATAGCGTTCAAACATGGGTCACTTCTCAGTGGAAAAATCTCCCTGAACCGGGTCACTTCTCAGCGGAAATCAACATCCGCAACTTTCATTTGCGTCCATTTCAGCCCTTGCTGGTCCGCCAGCGCCCGGATTCTCTCCGCTGTCTGGCCGTGCAAACCGTCGCGGTGTTTCTGCTTGTCGAGCACGTCACTCCGTAACTCGGAGAAGATCTTGCGAAGCCCAGGGGAAGACGTGCGATAAATCTCCTTAAGGACAAAAGTGGTGAAGCCCAGTGACTTCACGCCTCGCAAGCGGTCGAGGAGCGGCATGCCGGGCTTTGAGGCTCCCCCCTTGCGACGTCCGATGCTGTCATCGGAGAAGCCGTAGATCGCCTGGGCCTCGTCGGCGAACACCGTGACTCCGCAGTCCGAAGGCAGCCGATTCACCAGAGCCTCGATCAAATCCGCTCGCTGCCCAACGAGGTCCTGCGCCTCGTCGATGACGACGTGCTCGATCTGCGCCAGTTCGTCTGCCACGTCCTCATCAGACTTCAAAAGCTCGATGACGCGAGTAATGTTCTCTTCGTAGGAACCGGTCAGCCTGGCATTCGGGTCGTGACCGGAGTGGATGGACCATGCATGCGAGTCGATGGTCGCTATCCGGATGGCAAAGGATGCATCGCCAACGTAGGAATGCAGCCGTGCACGGATTTCCGCCACCGCTGTCCGCGTGAAGCTGATCATCCAGGTATTGCTGGCCTCAATATCCTCTTCGTTGATCAGGTGCGCGAGGCGCGCGCAGGCGACGGCTGTCTTTCCGGTTCCGGGCCCCGCCTCAACGACTAGCCGGGCATCCGTGTCCGCCTCGATCACCGCGCGCTGATCTGCATCCCAGCCTGTATCCTGCGGAGCTTTCCCGGCAATATTCATGTCTACAGAATTCCCTACCGAATAATTTCTTGTGTTGTTGCCGTATTCAGATCTGCGTTTGATGCTGATCGCGCTGAATCCCCAAGTATCTAACGGTTCAAGAGCACGATCTGCTGATCATGCGGCTTTCTCGCGTCGGGATCAGTATCGAGCCCGAGACGCCTGAGCGCGTAGTACAACAGCGCACGTCGGACCTTGATCTTCGCCTTGCCGCCGCGCATCCCGTAGTCGAGCGCGATGACCTTTGCCTGAGTTTCCGACAGGGCGGGGTGGGGCCCGATCTCCAGGGTAACCTCGGTATTCCAGTCGCCGTCGTGCGCTGAAGGCACTTCGCTTTCCCGCGACCCGCGAATCTCCAGTATTCGCGAAAGCAGGAAGTCCTTGAACGCTTCGTCGGTCAGGCAGAACGCCCGTGTGTGCCAGCGGAAGCCGTCGAACCCGATGGCGTGCGGAGCGATCCAACGCCAACGTGGCTCTGGACTGGACAGGGACTGGTACTTCACCTCGATCGCCTCGGACCGGCGTATGGCGCCGACCACGGAGCGGAGCGTCACCGGATTGACGCCGCGCACCGGGGTCGGGGCTGAGGCGTAGGGTGGGAGATCGGCGATCCAGGAGTCCTCGCGGTCGAGGATCCCGTCCGCCACCGACCGAAGCTGGGCGAGGTAGCGGCTTGCGTCGGGTTCGAGGAATCGGGGTTTGAACTCGGGGCCACGGACGTAGGTCCGCGCGCTCTTGTCGTAGACCATGTTGTCGGGTGCGAAGCCGATGTAGCGGTTCAGGTCGTTGGACGCCTGGTTCACCGAGACCCCGAACTGGTCCATCAGGTCGCTGCGGTTCACATGTCCCTCCCAGAACAGGCGGAACTCTATGAACTCGAGACGCTGCTCGACCCCCCAGCGAAGTTCGGACCTCTCGTTGTCCACCGTAGCCTCCCAGCCCCCTGATGCGCATGGTAACTATGCGCGCCCATTTTCTGGGTCGTCGTGAGGCTAGCCAGGGGATGATGATCTGGCAATGGAAACGCTTCTTCTTGCAGCATCAATCTCGATCCAAGCGAACAGCGGTCATAAAAGGCTTGGGCAGCGGAGAAGCACTCAGTAGCCCCAGCCAGAGCTGACGGGGGGATCGCCAAGCGGATCTTCAAGCTCGTCGACTGCCGGGAACAGATCGCCTTCGCCCGCAAAGGATTTCGCAGCATCCAGTCCGGTTTGACGATCAAGCTCGGCCAACCGTGCCTCTACCCACTGCAGCATCCGGCCCAGATCCGAGTCGACGGACAGGCTGGCTTCCTGCGGCAGGCCGGAGATCCATTCGCGGATTTCGCGGGCCTCCCGACGCAGATCAATGATCTGCCGGAGATGAGAGAGTCGCGTCTCCTCGCGTTTGAGGCGGGCCTGTGCGAGCTGTCGCCGGTGCTGCAGGATTTTCCACTGCCTCTCGCGCTCCTCACGCTCCTCGCGGCGCACGCGAATGGTCTCTAGAATGAGCTCTATGCCGGCGACTATTTCGGGGACCATCCGTTCCACGCGTTGCGTTTTGCCGTCACCCCACGTCTTTCGCAGGCCATCCGCCCACGCATCGATCGAGAACACGAGTTCGCCGGTCCACGCAGTCACATATTCCGGCCAGGGTGGACTGCTGCCGAACGAAATGCTGGCCCAATCGTTGCGCCGAAGGGACCGTGCCCGTTTCTCTTTCCTCTTATCCTCCCGAGCGATTTCTTCTGGGGTCGGTACGTATTTCAGCCTTCTCGTTCGTTCGAGCAGGGTGAAGCTGATCTTGTCCGCGCCGTTCTGAACGGACATCTTCTCTCCGTCCGCTGTCAGGCTCAGCCCGACCTCGTCGAGCGTCCGCGCCAACGCGTCGAGAAAGAAGCAAGCACGTTCGGCGGACGCAGCGCCGACGACCACGCCACACAGGCCTGGCGCCGTGGCGCTGAGGACGCCCTCCTTGTCCGGCTTCCTGGTCCGAAGGAACTTCACGGTTTTCGCCACCGAGGCGTGTGGGTTTTCCATCAGAGGCATTGGGGATTCTGGCGTCGCCTTGATGGTAGCAGCCCGGGCTTGCCGCTCAGTCTTTCGCTTTCGGGCGAGTTCGGCGACACTGTCAGGAAGGGCTGAGGTGGCCCCGCGGATGCTTACCCGATCGAGGCTTCGATCCCTGAGGTCGAGGAACGGCGGCACTTTCGGTTGTTCTCCGGCAGCAACCTTGGCCCAGTACCCCCGGGGCGGTACGGGAATACGATGACGACTGCAGACCTTCGCGAGCCCCCGATCCGATATCCCGAACTCCTGTGCAAGCGCCGTCATCGGTTTGCTCCAGACAAGGTCGTAGAGGTCCCGACGGCTAAGTATCTGTGAAAGCGACAATTCTTGAACTCTCCGCAATACAGCTTCGCGCGGAAGCAATATCCCGCAGCGCCGTTTTAGCTGTCATCGCCACCCGGGTGAAACCTGGAGAAGGTTGGATATCAAGCCCATCCCCTCCGCCACTTGCCCCCGCGAAAGCGTTCTCCCGATCCGGCCGCGGCCGGATTTTCTCGTTGTATTCGAGGGTTATGCGGGAGGGGCTGAGCACTGGCCATGGCGCCAGGTGGCTTGGAAGTGGTCTCTCAGGGCCAACATTCTCCGGACCTGATGACTGCGCCGATTTGGTGAATAGCCGGCCAAGCCCTTGAAATGAAAGATTTCTGCGCTGCGCTGGGCTGTTGCCTTCGAGGCGGGTCGCGTTCGGGCGGTCGGGACCGGGATCCAAAGACAGACCCAGACCGCGATCTTGCCGCTTGTGCCGTATCTCGACACGTTGCGTTGGGTATTCATCGCCGTGGCGCTTGGCGGCATCGCGGTCACGATCTACGCGCGTCTCGATGACTGGCGCCGAGGGCAGCGGTGATGGCCCCGCTCCTGATCGGGTTCGCCGCCAGCCCATGGATGCGGGCCGCTTTGCGCTACGGCGCCATCATCCTCGCCCTGCTCCTGTTCCTGCTTTCGCTTCGGCGGTCCGGCGAGCGAGCGGGACGCCTCGCTGAACGCCTTCAGACCACGGAGAAAGCCAATGATGTCCAACGCCAGATGCTCGAGGCGACGGCTCGTCGTCCTAGGTCTCGCGACGAGCTTGCTGAGCGGCTGCGCAACGGTCGGTTCTGAGCCCGGCATCGCGACCGTCTGCCCGCCCGTGGTAGAGTACAGCCGCGAGTTCCAGGCGCGCGCAGCCGAGGAGCTCGCGCGGCTGCCGCACGGGTCGGCCATCGCCGAGATGCTGAGCGACTACGCCGTGATCCGGGATCAGGTCCGTATGTGTTCTCGCCCCTGATCAAGAGCCGAATTGGAGCCTCAAGGTCAGGCAGCAGCGTAGCTGGTAAAGACCTCGTTCGATCCGTCGCGCCGGATCAGAAACACGTCGTAGGCCTCGCGCTGGCTTTCCGGTCCCATCCCGGGCGAGCCGTAGGGCATGCCTGGCACTGCGAGGCCGACCGCGTCGGGGCGTTCCAGCAGGAGACGGCGAATGTCGGCAACAGGGACGTGACCCTCGATAATGTAACCATCCACACGACCCGTATGGCAGGAGACCATCTCCTGCGGGATGCCGTTGTCCAGCTTGTAGCGCATCAGAAGCGTCCCGGCGCTCGCCTCGGTCGTGACGGCGAAGCCGTCGTTCTCGAGGATCTCGATCCAGGCCGAGCAGCAGCCGCAGTTGGGGTCCTTCATCACGTGGATCGCCGGACCGGCGCCTTGCGCCAGAGCCCTCAAGGGCGACGCAGCCGCCAGCGCAGCTGTACCGATCAGGAGCTTGCGGCGGGAAAACATGTCTTGGGTCATCTGATGTTCCTTTCGAGGTTGGATGTGTGGGCTGGCAGATCAGAGGTCGACCCGCCTGAGCCGCAGGGCGTTGGTGATCACCGAGACCGACGACAGGCTCATCGCCGCCGCCGCGATCATCGGCGAGAGCAGAAGTCCGGTGACAGGGTAAAGCAGCCCGGCGGCGATGGGGACGCCAAGCGCGTTGTAGGCGAAGGCGAAGAACAGGTTCTGCTTGATGTTCCGCAGGGTGGCGCGGGCGAGCTTGCGCGCCCGCACGATGCCCATCAGGTCGCCGCCCAGCAGGGTGATGCCTGCGCTTTCCATCGCAACATCGGCCCCGGTGCCCATGGCGATGCCGACATCGGCGGCGGCGAGCGCGGGGGCGTCGTTCACCCCGTCGCCCGCCATGGCGATCTTGTGGCCGTCGCGGCGCAACTGGTCGATCAGGTCCTTCTTGGCCTCGGGCAGGATGCCTGCGCGCACCTCGTCGATGCCGAGCTTGCCCGCCACCGCCTGCGCCGTGCGTTCGTTGTCGCCCGTCGCCATGATCACCCTTAGCCCTTGGGCATGAAGTTCCCGAATGGCCTGCGCGGTACTCTCCTTGATCGGGTCGGCGACCGCCACGATGCCGACGAGCGCGCCGTCAAGCGCGACGAACATCGCCGTCTTGCCCTCGGCGCGCAGGGTGTCGGCCTTTGACTCGGCCTGCGCGGTGTCGAGCCCCATCTCCCGCATCATCGCCGCGTTGCCTAGCGCCACCGCGCGCCCACCGACCCGGCCCTGTACGCCCTTGCCAGTGACGGCGTCGAAGTCCGTGGCCTCCTGACGCGGCGCACCCTGCGCCTCGGCTCCCTCGACAATCGCCTCAGCCAGCGGGTGTTCCGAGCCACGCTCCAGCGCTGCGGCCAGCGACAACAGGTCGGTCTCGGTGACGTCCCCGAGCGCAACCGTATCGGTCAGCTTCGGCTTGCCCATGGTCAGCGTGCCGGTCTTGTCGACGATGAGCGTATCGACTCCTGCCATTCGCTCCAGCGCCTCGGCGTCCTTGATCAGCACGCCCGCCTGTGCGCCGCGCCCCGCCGCCGTGGTGATGGAGATCGGTGTCGCCAGCCCCAGCGCGCAGGGGCAGGCGATGATGAGGACCGACACGGCCGAGGCGATTGCGAAGACCAGCGCGGGCTCCGGGCCGAAGATCAGCCAGACCACGAAGGCGACGATGGCGATGACCACCACCGTCGGCACGAATATCGCCGACACCCGGTCGGCCAGCCCCTGGATCGGCGCGCGGGACCGCCGCGCGTTCGACACCATCGCCACGATCTGCGCCAGCACGGTATCGGACCCGACCTTGCCTGCCTCCATGACCAGAGAGCCGTTCTTGTTGATCGTGGCGCCGGTCACCTCATCCCCCGGTCCCTTTTCCACCGGCATTGACTCGCCGGTCAGCATGCTTTCGTCCAGCGACGAGCGGCCCTCGATCACCGTGCCATCGACCGGAACCGCGTCGCCGGGACGGACGCGCAGCCGGTCGCCCTCCATGATGTTCTCCAGCGGCGCATCGTATTCAGTGCCGTCCGGCAGGATGCGCCGCGCGGTCTTCGGCGCCAGATCCAGAAGCGCGCGGATCGCATCCCCGGTGCGTTCTCGCGCTCGGAGTTCCAGCACCTGGCCCACGAAGACCAACGCGACGATCACCACCGCCGCCTCGAAATAGGTGCCGACGCCGTGGCCCATCCGGTACTGTTCCGGAAACACCCCCGGCAGGAACGTCGCGACGAGCGAGTAAAGGTAGGCCGCCGCCACGCCGATGCTGATCAGCGTCCACATGTTTGGGCTGCGGTTCACAATGGAGTCCCAGCCGCGCCGGAAGAAAGGCAAGGCGGCCCAGAGGATGATCGGCGTTGCCAGCACGAACTCGAGATAACTTGCGGTCTGATGCCCGATCCAGTCGCGCACTGGCAGCGCGACCAGTTCACCCATCGTCAGGATGATGAGCGGCACCGCCGCCGCCGCCGAAATCCACATCCGACGCGTGAAGTCGGTCAACTCCTCGCTGGGTTCGTCCGATGGGACCATCGGCTCCAGCGCCATGCCGCAGATCGGGCAGGACCCTGGCGCATCGCGAACGATCTCCGGATGCATCGGGCAGGTGTACTGGACGTTGGCCGGAGCAGCCTTCTTCTGCCGGGCGGCCCGGCCCGAAGCGTAGAACCACGGATCCGCCTTGAACTTCGTCTGGCACTTCTCTGAGCAGAAATGAAAGGTCTCGCCCTGGAACTCGGCGTGACGCCCGTCCGGCTTGACCGCGACCGTCATCCCGCAGACCGGGTCCTTTGCGGTATTCGCCCCCGCCGGAATGTCGGGCGCCGCGTGATGATGATCATGCTCCATGGTCTGCCAGCCTTTCGATCTCTTGTTTCAGCTTGCGGCCTCCAGCCGTTGGAAGCTCAAGCTCTTTTTAGTGATGGTCGTGAGCGTCTTCCGGGGCGGGATTGCGTGTGAGGAAAACCCGTATGAACAGGAACACCAGCGCCATGCCGAACGCGCCAAGGACGACGATGAGGGGGTCGGACTGCGATTTCATCGCGGCGAAGGCGGTCAGCACCACGGCGTCGAGGGCGATGGCCGTCAGCAACACCCAGCCCCGAGCGCCGATTTCTTCGCGCAGATGCCGGAACACGCCGAAGTGGATGATCATGTCCATCACCAGATAGAAGAAGGCCCCGAGCGAGGCGATGCGGCTGAGGTCGAAGAAGACCGTCAGGAAGCCTGCGATCACGACGGTGTAGACGAGTGTGTGGTCCTTGATCGTGCCTGGCATCCCGAAATGGCTGTGCGGGATCATCTTCATGTCCGTCAGCATCGCCAGCATCCGCGAGACGGCAAACACGCTGGCGATCAGGCCCGAGGCAGTTGCCACCAGCGCAAGCGCCACCGTCAGGTAGAAGCCGGTTTGCCCGAGGGCTGGTTGGGCCGCTTCAGCCAGCGCGTAGTCCTTCGCCGCCACGATGCGATCGAGCGGCAGGCTGGAGCCGACCGCGAATGCGACCAGCAGGTAGACGACGACGCAGATGGCGATGGACAGGACTATGGCCCGGCCCACGTTCCGATGCGGATTGGTCACCTCGGCGCCGCTGTTGGTGATGGTCGTGAACCCCTTGAAGGCGAGAATGGACAGCGCGACCGACGCCACGAACCCACCCGCACGAAAATCTCCGCCCGACGCTTCGAACGAAATGCCGCTGGCCCACAGACCGGCCGCCCCGAACAGCGCAATGCCGCCCACCTTGAGAATGGCCATGATAATGGACAGCAGCCCGACCGACCGGTTGCCAGAGACGTTCACGAGATAGGCGAAGACGATCAGCCCCACGCCGAGGACCGGCACGAGAATGCTGTCCGGATCGCCGCCGAAGGCTCGCAGGGTGTAGGTTCCGAAGGTGCGAGCGACGAGGCTTTCGTTGATGACCATCGACAGCGCCATCAGGAGAGCTGCGCCCGCCGCGACCGTCGTCGGTCCGTAGGCTTTCTTCAGGATCATCCCGATGCCGCCCGCAGACGGGTATGCGTTCGACATCTTGATATAGGTGTAGGCGCTGAAGGCGGTCACGATGGCGCCGACCACGAACGAGAGCGGGAAGAGAGGCCCGGCGAGTTCGGCGATCTGGCCGGTCAGCGCGAAGATGCCCGCGCCGATCATCACGCCGGTGCCCATGGCTACCGCACCGGAAAGGGTGATGCTGTTCTTCTGGTACTCGCTTCCGGTCATGGATTTCCCTTTTCAGGCTTTTGCCGCATGGCTACCCAAAGCAGTGGCAGGCCCGTCAAGAGGCCGAGGCCAAGTACTGCCCATGTCGCCCGGCCCAGATCTCCGCTCACCGCCTCGCCGCCGAAATGGGCCAGCAGGAAGCTTGCCGGAATGATCCCCGCCAGTGTTGCCAAGGCGAAACGCCAGGCGTGCAATCGGCTCAGTCCGGCCGCGTAGCTGATCATGTCGAAGGACACGAAGGGCATCAGGCGGCTGGCAAGAACCGTCGCCGTCAACGCGTTCTGCGAGCCGAGCAGCCCGGCATCGACGCGGTCCCCGAACACCCGCCGCAGGACGTCATGCCCCAGAACCCGTGCGAGACCGAAGGCGATCAGCGCCCCGAGCTCGGCGCCGATGACGACCTGCACGGTCCCCCAGAGATGTCCGCAGGCCGCTCCGGCCGCCAGTGCGATGGGTGCACTCGGGATTGGGCTGGCCACGACCGCGATGGTCATAAGCGTGACGATCAGGACCGGCCCCCAGAGACCCGCACGCGCCACCAGCGTTTCCAGACGCTCGGGCTCCAGGAGGCTGCGCGCCTCGGCGAACACCGAAGGCGCGAACTGCCAGACAGCGAGCAGTCCGATGCCGAGGATCGCAAGGCCCGCGAGAATGGTGACGCGCAGGCTCATCTCAGACCGCCGCGACGGCCTTCGCCAGGAGGTCGCGCACCTCGCCCGCCACGGCCGTCAGTTCGGCGTTCTCAATCGCCTGCATCGACGCCACAGGATCGATGGCACTGACTTCCACGCCACCGTCGACCTCGCGCAGGATGACGTTGCATGGCAGCATCGCACCGACGCGCGGTTCGATCCCGATGGCCTGATGCGCCATCTTGGGGTTGCAGGCGCCGAGGATGCGGTAGGCGGGCATCTCGACATCTAGCTTCTTCTTCATCGTCGCCTTGACGTCGATCTCGGTCAGGATGCCGAAGCCGTGGTCGGTGAGGGCCTTCCGCGCGCGAGCGTCGACGTCGTCGATACCGGCGTCGGGGAACATTCGATTGATCGTGTAGGTCATTGCCAACTCCTTTTTTCTATTTCCGAAGATACTTGATCAGCGCTGCTATGGCCAAAACCAGCAGCACGAGGATCAGCAGGCCGAAGAGCCAGCCAAACCCCATTCCGAAACCCATTCCGGGGCCCATGTCGTTCCAGTTCATCATCTCATCCTCCTGATTTTTACCCGCAGGGTGCGTCTTTTGGCCGGCCCTCACGACAACATGGGGCAGGACAGACCAGGATCGGTGCCGGGCGGGGCGCCATGTCCGGACGACCCGCTGGGATCAGACGGACGCCGTGACCGCGAATTCGGTCATCATCCCCGTCGTAAGGTGCGGCATGTGGTGACAATGCAGCATCCATCGGGCGGCCTCACCGACATCGAGGGCGACATCGACCATCGACATCGGTGGCACGTGAACCGTGTCGCGTAGTGCACCGGCGACCCGACGCCCGTTCAGCCCGACGACCTGGAACACATGGCCGTGCAGATGCATCGGGTGCGCCATCATCGACATGTTGTGGAACGACAGCACGACCCGCTCACCGCTGCGTGCGGTGATCGGCTGGTGCTGGCCCCAGACTGCCCCGTTTATCGTCCAGACGTACGGCTGCATCGAACCGCCCAGCATCAGCATCTGGCTGCGGTCCACGGGTCGATCCGGCAGAGCGTCCAGCGCGATGAGGCGCGCCTCCTGCGCCAGATCGGTGTCGAACGCGGGCGCTTCGGCATCCGCCATTGCATCGAGACGCCGCACTTCGGCACCCTGCGTGGCGAGGATCAGGCCGGTGCGCTCGCGCGCGCCTTCGCGCAGGGCGAGGATCGGCCAGGCGCCGCCTTCGTGCGGCAGGTCGATCTCGATGTCCAGACGCTGGCCCATTGCCAGACCGAACCGCGTGCCGGCGAGAGGTTCGACCGCGTGCCCATCTACCGCGACCAGCCGCGCCTCGGCACCGCCGGTCTCGATCCAGAATACCGTCGCCGCAGCGGCGTTGATGACCCGAAGCCGGATACGGCCACCGCGCTCGACCTGGACCACCTCCGGGTCCGACAGGGTCCGGTCATTGGCGAGATAGGCGTCCCAGTCATAGTCGTTCAGGTCCATGGCCATGCCGCCCATCTGGCCGCCCATACCCATCATCCCGCCCATTCGGGGCATGTTGCCCATCGGCATGCCGCCCGTGGCGCCATGGCCCATGGCCCCGTGATCCATGCCCTGCATCGCCCCCATGCCTCCCATGGGAGCGCCCTGATCGGGCAATGCACCGGCACCATGGCCCGCGCCGTGCCCGCCGCCATGACCTGCGCCGATCTCGGCCAGAACCTCCTCGGGGGCCTTGAAGGAGAAGTCATGAAGGAACATCACGACGTCTTGCCGGTCGGCAGCAACGTCCTCGGCCGAGCGCACGATCAGCGGCGCGGCGAGCAGCTGCATCTCCTGGGTGGGCACATGGCTGTGCATCCAGTGCGTGCCGGGCCGTGCCTCGAAGTCGTAGGATCGGGTTTCACCCGGTGCGAGGAGGGGCATCGGCATGTCCGGCACACCGTCCTGCGCGTTGGGCGGGATCTGTCCGTGCCAGTGGATGATGGTACCGACGTCCAGGTCGTTGGTCAGATCGACCCGGAACCTCTGGCCGGGGTCGAGGATCAGTCCCTGACCGCCGGGGCCGGCAAGCCCGAAGACCGTGGCAGCGCGACCGTCGATGTCGAGCGTGCGCGTCGCAGCGGAGAGGCTGATCGGCGCCACCCCTTGCGCGAAGGCGATGCGGGGCAAGTGTGCAGCGCCAATGGCGGCCGCACTTGCGGCAAGAAAGCCGCGTCGAGAAAGCATGTTCATGGTCGTCTCCTCGGGACTTCCGTCCCGTTCATCAATACCGATGGGGCGCCTCGGGCGTCTGCCCGGGCGCGCTCAGAGGAGACGGAGCTTGGGAGGTCGTTCGTTCAGTCCCGGCGCACGGCTGACGTGGATTGCCGCGGACGGGACGTCATGACTGGCGGCGCCGTAGGCGTGCCCGGCTTCCTCGCCTGCCGACGTCAGGAAGGCAGAGAGGCCTGCGCATACGAACTCGCACATCTCGGCATCGGCCGATCCACAGTGCTCTCCAGCGTCACAGTCGAAGCCCGAAATGACCGGAGAGTGCATCATGTCGGCGACATGCATCGCGTGATCCACACCGGAATTCATGCTCATGCGTGTCGCATGCGCGGAGGTCACCGTCGTCACCACGGTGATCGCGAGTATGGCAAGCATGGTGACGACACGTTCGAGCATGCTGCAAAGATAGGCATTGCTCACGAGAATGTCCATTGTCGCAGGCGCCTCGCCGCTGGCACAACGTGGTCTCGACCAAACGCGAATGTTATTCCGCAGTGATCGGCGATAGACGTCTTGAAAAAAGCTCTCCGAAATACTGTCGTGATCGGTCTGGTCGTCGGAGGTGTGATCCTCGCGGTCTTTGCTGGCTGGCGTTATGCCGGTACCGCATCCACCGCCGTGGCGTCGGCGGACATCATCGCGCAAGGACGCCAGATCTATGCGGATCAGTGCGCCGCCTGCCACGGCGCGGAACTGGAGGGCCAGCCGGGCTGGCGCTCGCCGCTTCCGTCCGGCCGGTTGCCGGCGCCACCCCACGACGCCAGCGGCCACACCTGGCACCATCCTGACGATGTCCTGTTCCGCATCGTTAGGGAAGGCACCGCCGCCGTGGTCGGCGGCGGATACGAGAGCGACATGCCCGGCTTCGCAGACGTGCTGAGCGACGCGGACATCCGCGCCGTTCTCGACTACATCAAGAGCACATGGCCAGAGCGCGAGCGCCGATACCAAGAGAGGGTGTCGGAGGCAAACTGACATTCCCCATGGTCGTCGGCTGCTACTCGCGCCAGGCCAGTTCGCAGACCGAGTTAGAGGAACGTCGCCGACCAGGTCAGCACCATGAAGCCGCCGAGCGACTGCATCATGTTGACCATCCGTATCGGCCCGGTTGCCTCGATCTGCGTGTACCCGAGCGTGGCGAAGTTGACGCCGGAGAAGTAGATCAGGCCGCTCCAGCATGGGTCGTAGCTGCCGTCGAAGCCTCCCACGCCCCAGCCCTGCAGCGCCCTGTAGACTGCGGCGAAAGCCAGGATTTCAATCGTGTGGAGCGCGAGCAGCCCGACGAACGCCACCATGATCGCCGCCTGCGGTCTCTCTTTCGAGTTCGGCTTCACGCCCCGGACGGCCAATAGCCCCGTAGTGGTGCGCGACCAGATGGCGGCCACCAGCGCGAAACCGAGCAGAAGCCCGATTCCAGTTGCAGCATGTTGAGCACTCGCGGCGGAACAGTACCCCGAGGTTTATGTTCTCAGCGCTCGGCCCTGCGGCATGGCAGCGGAACCATCGCCCTGCCGATGATCTGATCTCAGGCCTCACGTTCCGGATCAAACGCAAGAAGCCGCAGCGCGTTCAGTGTGACGAGCACCGTCGCGCCGGTATCTGCAAGGATCGCGATCCACAGCCCGGTAATGCCGAGGATCGTCGTCACCAGAAACACCGCCTTAAGGCCGAGCGCGATCGCCACATTTTGCCTGATGTTCGCCATGGCTGCGCGAGCAAGGCGAATCTTGCCGGCCACATCGGTCACGCGATTGCGCAGGATCGCGGCGTCCGCGGTTTCGAGCGCGACATCCGTTCCCGAGCCCATGGCCACGCCGATGTGGGCGGTGGCGAGTGCAGGGGCATCATTGATGCCGTCGCCCACCATCATGACATGGCCCGTGGCCATCATCTCGCGGACCGCCGCGACCTTGTCTTCAGGCATCAGTTCGGCGCGATGCTCAATGCCCAGCCCAGCGGAAATGGCTGCTGCCGTGCGCCGGTTGTCGCCGGTCAGCATCACAGACGCGATGCCAAGCGCCTTGAGTTGCTGCACCGCGCGGGCGGCATCCTCTCGGGGTTCGTCCCGGAGCGCTACGAGTCCGACCAACTGGCTCCGGCGGAAGACCGCGACGACTGTCTTGCCTTCATCTTCCATGCCGACCACCGCCCGGAGCGCGTGGTCGTCCAACACACCGCGCTCCCCGGCGAACCGTGGAGAGCCCACCCAGGCGGTTTCACCCTCAACGACTGCTTCGGCCCCTTTGCCCGGAAGCGCTTTGGCGGCGGTCGCGGCCAGGAACGGCGCTCCCGCAGCTTCCGCGCGGGACAGGATCGCCTCCGCCAGAGGATGGCTCGACCCCGCTTCGACGGCGGCAGCCAGCGCCAGCACCTCTGTCTCCGATCCCGAGATCGGCACCACGTCCGTGACGCGCGGCCGTCCGTGGGTCAGGGTTCCGGTCTTGTCGAATGCGACATGCGTGGTGGCCGCCGCGGCCTCGATCACGGCGCCTCCTTTCATCAGCAGCCCGCGACGCGCGCCTGAAGAAAGCGCAGAGGCGATGGAAGCCGGTACCGAGATCACCAGCGCGCAGGGGCATCCGATCAGGAGAAGCGCGAGCGCCCGGTAGATCCACGTATCCCAGCCTTGCCCGAACGCTAGGGGCGGGACGATGGCCACCAGCACCGCAACTCCGACGACGGCCGGCATGTAGATGCGGCTGAAACGGTCGATGAAGCGCTCGGTCGGGGCCCGGGCGCTTTCCGCTTCCTCGACCAGCCGGATGATACGGGCAATGGTGTTGTCCTCGGCCGACTTGGTGACCCGAACACGCAGCGCCGCCTCGGAATTGATGGAGCCGGCAAAGACGGAGGCACCGGGTTCCTTCAGCTTCGGCACACTCTCGCCCGTGACGGCGCTCTCATCGACGCCCGAGGTGCCCTCGATAACTTCGCCATCTGCCGGGACCCGGTCTCCCGGGCGCACCAGAACGATCTGGTCCACCTGCAGCTGGTCGGCTGGTATCACCCGAGTCCGGCCGCCGATCTCCAGGATCGCGGTCTTCGGTACCAGACGAGCGAGCGCCCGGATCCCGTCGCGGGCCTTGTTCGCCGCAACACCTTCGAGAACCTCCCCGACGGCGAAGAGGAAGACGACGAGCGCCGCTTCCTCGGCGGCGTCGATGACGAGCGCGCCGCTGGCGGCGATTGTCATCAGCATCTCGATCGTGAACGGCATCCCCGCTCTGGCGGACGCGACGGCGCGGCGTGCGATAGGGGCGACACCAATGAGCGTCGCGAGGATGAATGCCCACGTTGCCACATCCTGGGAGGCGAGCAGTTTCACGGCCCATGCCGCCGCGAGGAGGAGACCGGTGCCGATCACCAGTCTGCCCTTCGCGGTCTGATACCAACGCGAACCGGGCCCGGGACCGCTCTCGGGCCCTGTCGATCCAGCGTTGGGCTCGAGTCCTGCGGCATCTCGCGAGCCGTCCGCACGGGACGCTTGCTCATCGTCCGGCAGCACGAAGCCTTTCCGATCGGGGCTCGATCCTTTCGCCGCGATCCCGTAGCCGAGCCGCTTGACGATTGCTTCGATCTGGTTGCGAGGGGTCTGCCCTTCATCCAGAGTCAGCCGAAGCCGCTCGGTCATTAGCGCCACATCGACGTCGCTCACGCCAGGCAGGCGTTCGACCGCACCCCGGACCTTGCCGGCGCACGACGCACAGTCCATCCCGGAAACCGTCCATTCGTAGGTTGCACTGTCGTTCGCCGTCATCACGCCCTTCCAACCCGCCCAGCGGGCAACATTGTATTTGCTGAGTCGGGAACCTAAGGTCTCTAGTAGCTATAGCTTCAAGAGGAAATCTGATGCTCACCATCGGAAAATTGGGCGAAGCGGCCGGCGTGAAGGTTCCGACGATCCGCTACTACGAGCAGATCGGGCTCCTGCCGGAGCCAGATCGCAGTGCCGGGAACCAGCGGCTCTATGGGCAGTCGGCACTGGATCGGCTAGCCTTCATCCGCCATGCGCGGGAGCTCGGTTTTCCGCTGGACGCTATCCGAGACCTTCTGAGTCTCTCTGACAGACCCGATCAATCCTGCGCAGCCGCCGATGTCATCGCCAGGGCGCAGCTGGCCGAGGTTGAAAGCCGCCTTGCGCGCCTGACTGCGCTGAAAGGCGAACTTGAGCGCATGGTCGTGCAATGTGCAGGCGGTCGGATTGCCGATTGCCGGGTCATTGAAGTTCTGGGCGACCATTCGCTATGCGCAACCGATCACCAGCATCCGGAGAGCGAGGCGGCATCGTGAAAGCACCCGGCACCCTCGCCATCTACATCGGTGCCGCTCTGGCCGAGATTGCGGGCTGCTTTGCGGTCTGGGCATGGATGCGGCAAGGCGCGAGCGCGCTCTGGCTGGTCCCCGGCCTCCTGAGCCTGGCCGTCTTCGCTTGGCTCCTGACCCTTGCCCCCTCCGATTTTGCGGGGCGGGCCTACGCAGCTTATGGCGGGGTCTATATCGCAGCCTCGCTCCTCTGGCTGTGGCTCATCGAGAAGCAGCGCCCGGACACTTGGGACCTGACAGGTGCCGCAATCTGCCTCGCCGGTGCGGCCGTCATCCTGTTGGCGCCGAGGGCGGCTGGTGGATGATCGGGGGTGCTCTCCAAGATCAAGGCAGCCGACTGCCGCTCATCGTTGCCGACATCACGATAGAGCCAACCTTTGCGGACGGACTCCCGCTCTTCCAGCGTAGCAGCTGTGCGCATCAAATAAAATCAATGACTTATACTGGAGAAGGTTGGACGTCAGACCCATCCCCTCCGCCATTTTCGCTATAAAATTCTTCTTATTTCATGTCCGATGGCGATGATGGCCACGGTATTGCACCGCTCGCTGTTCACCTACCTTTGACCGGAGAGCTCATCAGTAGCTCTCTCACCGGCGCAATTCTCCAAACCTCTTGCCTTCCTCAATGAGGTGATGGGTAGTTTATGGTTTATTGGTTGGAGCGTTGACCCGGTTATGCGCTTAGCAGTCCGGCCAGTTTTCAGCGTGCTGAATGACCGAATGTGGCGCATTGCTGCCCGGCAATTCCGGGGCCGATTCCAGACTGACCGGTTCTGGCAAATAAACGAAGAAAGTCGCCGTTCAGCTACCGACCCCATTTCGGCCATTGGCCAGAGATGAGACGATCGTGAAAGCCGCCAGCAAAAGTCTTCGCTCCCCACAGAGAAGACCTAGGTCGTGTTGACAAAGTGGATTCCCAAATCAGGTGAAGTCTGATTCAACACTCCTCTTTATGGGGAGCGATGATGGCACGCGGCGATCTGACCGATGAAGAGTGGGCAGTAATCGAAGGGTTCTTGCCCACAGAGCGCGGACGGAAATCCCGCCCTGCTCATGATAATCGGCGTTTTCTCAACGGCATGCTGCATGTGCTGCGGGTTGGCTGCCCCTGGCGCGACATGCATGAGCGCTACGGCAAGTGGAACTCTGTCTATGTCCGGTTCCGGCGCTGGGCCGAACAGGGCGTCTGGGATGCCATCCTTGAAACGCTGGTCCAGATGGGGCTGACCGATGACTGGCAGCATATGATCGACAGCACCACAGTTCGGGGCCATGTATCGGCAGCCGGCGCAAAAGGGGGACTCACAAGGAGGCTTTTGGTCGATCACGCGGCGGCTTTACGTGCAAAATCCACGCCCGCTGTGACAATCAGGGACGCCCTCTTGGCTTTGTCCTGACAGGCGGGCAAGCCTCGGACTATGGCGCGGTCGGCGAACTCATGGCCCTGCCGGTCAACAAGCCAAAGGCACTTCTGGCCGATAAGGGCTACGACGGCGATGCTGTTCGAGAAGCCCTGCTGCTACAGGGCATCTTGCCAGTCATCCCGCCAAAGGCCAATCGCAAGGTTCATATTCCCTGCGACTTCTCCCGTTACAGAGACCGCAACCGCATCGAGCGCATGTTCGGGTATCTCAAGCACATGCGTCGCATCGGCACCCGGTATGAGAAAACGGCTCTGTCATTCGCAAGCTTCCTCAACCTTGCAGCCATCCGCAGGTGGCTAAAAGACTTTGTCAACAGGACCTAGGCTAGCGTGGGGTATCCCGCGGCATTTGCTGCGGCTACTTCAAAAAATATCTGCCGCGGTGGTTCCTTCATATTGAGTTTGTCTTCAGCGTCTCAGAAGCCTTAACCTCCCATCCAAAATCTAGAGATGACGCCCGAGTCTGAGAACTATGGGCTAGGCTGAGCGCAGAAAAGCGCGACGAGGGCGGGGTCACTATCTCGATGTCGATCACCAGGAACAACCACTACGTGCCCCAATGGCACCAACGGCGGTTTCTGTTGGATGGGCAAAACGAGCTCGCGTACCTCGACCTAACGCCTGAGATGCATCGGAGGGGTGATGGAACCCATGTTCCTGGCCAATCGTTGCATCGGACACCTACTGTGCGAGCCTTCGTAAAGAAGGATCTCTACTCCACCTTCTTCGGCACTGCGGTAAGCGATGAGATCGAACGTCGGCTGTTCGGTGATATCGACACCAGAGGTGCAGATGCGATCCGGGCCTTTGAGGGGTCCGATCAAGCGGCATGGCATGCCAATTTCGAAACCCTCTTCGAATACCTCGACGTCCAGAAGCTGCGCACGCCCAAAGGACTTGCCTGGCTGAGGACGCAATATCCTGAGCTCTCTCAAAATCAGCTGATGATGGAAATGCAGAGCCTCAGGATGCTCAATGTCACCACCTGGACTACAGGTGTCCGGGAGATCGTCTCTGCCGAACAAGCGAACACAAAGTTCATCGTGACCGATCATCCCGTGACGGTTTACAATTATGCTGTTCCGCCTCGGGACCGCCTCAATAAATATCCGTGCGACCCCTCGATCGCGTTGAAATGTTCGCAAACCATCTTCCCCCTCGGCCAAGACCACTGCTTGATCCTCACCAACCTCGAGTACGCAAAAAATCACGCGGCCAATCCACTTGAGAAACGCACGTTTGCGCGCCGCTTCCACAACGCCCTCGTGAACACGATCAACTTTATCCGCACGCGGCACCTCACCGACGAGCAGGTGACCGAAATCAACTTCATCGCAAAGGCCAGAGCGCACAGGTACATCGCAGCTGGACGAAAGGAGTGGTTGTATCCGGAGGAAACGGTAACCAAGTCGTGGCGGGACCTACGGTCCACCCTCCTTCCTCCGGAAGATGGGCTCTTCCATTTCGGAGGGGAGATGTATGTCGGATATGAAGACGGTCGGGTGGACTACCAAGATGAGTTTGGTCGGCGCGAAGGCCCGCGGCCTTGGCTAGTTAAGCCTGCACCCGCTCAACCGATCGGCAACCGGGAGCTTTGCCCATGCGGATCCGGATTGTCATTTTCTGCATGCTGCAAGACCAGACCGCAGCACTTACGGACCAGCTGGACAGAAAAGAGCATTCGCGAACGGAACCTGATGTTCCTGATGGGCATCGAGAACCTCCTTGAGCTCGACGGCAAGGACTGGGAAGAAATCCGCCGCAGCATGACCGACGAGAAGATCGCGACGTTGTACGACATGTACTCGTCGCTCTGGCCCCGAGAGACTGATCTGCTGGCGTTGTTACCGAAACCAGACGGTACGTTCCGGTCGGTATTTACCGGGTCACTGCATCCCAAGCTCATCCCTGAGTTCGCCTTGGGCGCGCCTTTGTATTTCGGAGAAATCCTCATTCAACATCCCTTCGTCAATCCGATGTCCTTGAAAAAGGAGATGCGCCCCACCGAAGACCCGCACGCATATCGAGGGGAGGTGCTCAAGTCGCTCATGACGTTCTTGAACATCGTTCCCTTGGTGCAGGCGGGCTTGGTTCATCTCATTCCTGATCCGTGGGACTTCGACTTTCATCTGCGGGACCAGACAATGAGGATGGCTGAGGCGAGACGGCCTTGGATGAGTATGGAACTCAAGGACGATGTTCGATTGGAAGAGATCGTCAATGAAGACATGCGTCGAATGATGCTGGGATTGCCAGATGAGGCACACCTGTCGCGGTTAGCAGAACTGCCGGAGGCCGATCTTCCGACCGACACAGCTGCGCTGCTGCGCTATTTGGAACAGGAGAGGCTCGATGATCCGCTGGCCGTTCTCCAGGAACGCACCCTTGGCGCTGGAGGCCAATTGAACGCCATGCAAATGGCGCCTAACTTCGAGATGACAATGTACCTAGCGCAGGCTACCGGTGCGCAAATTCTGACCGATAGCCCATTCCGATGGCGGGAATTGCAGTTGGCGCTCAACCGAAGGTACCTGGGCACTGCCCCCGCGCTTAAGGAATTGCGCGCAGCGGTCCATGCGTCTCCACTCCGTTTTCCCATTGGTTTCGAGCCACTCATAACTGTCAAGGATGAGGGCGCCTTCACAGGCATCACCGCAGTGTTCAACGGCGCGTATCGATACCTGCGCACAACCACACCCGACACGACAAGGTCGAACTATGAGGCGCAACTGGCGGCCCGTTTCAATCGAAACAAATCGGTGGCGGACGCGCTTTTCGACAAGAACCGAGTACCTCATACCGTGGGCAAGGTCACGAGCATGTTCCGGCTGGGGGGACTTCAGGACAATCACATCAATCGATTGCTGCTGATGTCGAGTTCGGAGAATCACCTTGACGGCGTGCCCATGGCGACGTTCGTTGAGCGCTGGTCCCACTCAAAGTGAGGGACGGATGATGGTACGACCTTCAATAATTATGACAGGCGTGGCCGCTGTTGCCTAGGACTGCCAGCGTTTTCGCCCGAGGTAGTTTCAGGGCGGACTGACACACCCTGTCCCTATGTCTTAAAATCCGTCTGGACGAATGAAAGCTGCATGTCTCCTTTCCACCCCGCAGCCGCCGGTCGGCAAACGCCCCCATCTCAACCGTTCAGGAGCACTTTAGCGATTGCCCGTACCTGCCTCTTGTTCCGTTTCACCAAGAGGCATTTTGGGGGCCGCGCTTGCTGCCTGTCTGGTCCTGGCCACGATGTAGATAAGCCGTGCAAAGTCGTCGACGGTGCCTCCGCGCCACTCGAGCCAAGCCAGAAGGCTGGCTCTCACTTCGGTGGTGATCTCGAAATGGACTGGACGAGCTGTCTTCTGCTGCACGGCGATCGCACG
This sequence comes from Pelagibacterium flavum, assembly GCF_025854335.1. NCBI lineage: Bacteria > Pseudomonadati > Pseudomonadota > Alphaproteobacteria > Hyphomicrobiales > Devosiaceae > Pelagibacterium > Pelagibacterium flavum. Next base: position 2,526,659 of record NZ_CP107716.1, on the reverse strand, counting down.
GGTCCGAATTTCCGGTCCGGCAGCCAGATCGCGGATCCTGATCTTGACGAGGTCGCGGACGTTAAAGCTAACCTCAGGCGTTATCCCGCCCGTACCAAGATGTCTCGCGTGCTTGCGCAACAGCCTATTCGCGACCGGGTTATGTCCAGCCGTCACCACGCTCTATACCCTCCTAAACGCGTCACGCCAATGCGGCGCAGCCCGCGGGGCAATGGCACGATATCGCCGGTCCGCGACCGAACGTTCACATGTACGCCCGGCAGCCTGAAGCACGGCAATAGCTCCCCAAACTACCGCGCTACCAGCACTGCCGGGAGCGCTTACGTCAGACGACTGCGATTGCGCTGATTTCCACACGCAGAGAGGGATTGGCCAGTCGGGCTTCAATGGTAGCGCGGGCGGGTGCGGCCTGCTGATCGACCCATGCGTCGTAAACCGCATTCATTGCTTCGAAATCCATGATGTTGGGCAGGAAGATATTGACCATGGCCAATTTGGACCGGCTAGTGCCGCCCCCCTCCAGATAGTGGTCGATCTTGGCCAGGACCTGCCGTGTCTGCTCCTCAAGCGACGCGTTGACATCATCGGCAACCTGACCGGAGATATACAGGGTACCGTTGGCGATCACCGCGCCGCTCATGCGCTTGCCAGGATTGAGGTGCTTCATCGTTATTTATCCTCTCAGTTGGGAAATGCGGGCTACGCAGAAGCCCGCCTTGGTTAGCGCCGGTCATGCCGGCAGCAGACCGCACAAAACGCCTCGCTTGTGGCAGTTCAGGCGGGATGGGTTTTCTTTAACGAATCTGACAATAGGCTTGCCCGGCGGTTGAAAATGGGCCAAACCGCTCGGCATCTGCTGCACAGCTTATCTCGCCCACTGATAGAGGCCGGGCCAGACGATCGCCCGCCCAGGAAGACGCCGTTGTCCCCTATGCGGTATGAAGAACTGAGAAATCACGGCCAGCGCTGGACGCTGGACGACACCGAACCGACGGCGCGAAGCCTGGTGCCCGCGGTCCATAAAGCCATCCAGATACTGTCCTTTATCAACCAGCAGCCACGCGCCGTCACTCTCTCGGCGATAATCGAGAATACCGGAATCACCAAGAGCCATTGCTTCTCGATCCTGCGCACGCTGGTCCATCACGGCTGGCTGCACTTCAACCCCGACCTCAAGACCTACGAACTGGGCACGGGCATCCTGCGCGATGTCTCCTCCATCACCCTGGAAGCGTCCCCGTTCTTCGTGGCCAACAGCATCGTTCAGGATTTGCCGCTCAAGACGGACACGTCTTGCATTCTCTCCGAGCCACACCCAGACGGCGGCTTCGTAGTAGTCGGAAAAGCCAACGCCCCGGGCAAACTGGAAATCTCCTATCCTGTAGGACACCACTATCCCCGTGATACGAGCGCCCACATGAAGGCGCTGCTGTCGTGGGTGGAAGTCAGCGAAGTGGAGGCCTGGCTGGCGGACTGGACGCCCGTTTCCTATACGTCCCAATCCGCCACCAGCATGCAAGAGGTGTGGCGCCAGCTTGAACTGACGCGTGAGCGCGGCTACGCGCTCAGTATCGACGAGTTCACCGTTGGCATCTCCGCCATCGCGCTTCCCATTTTCGATTTCAGTGGGCAAGTCGTCTACATCCTCGACTGCGTAGGGCTCACGCCGGACATCACTCAGCGTCAGGACACGGTGGCAGAGGCTCTCATCGAAGCCGTGGGGGAAATCCATCGCGCGATCGGCGGTCTGCCGCCGGCGGGGTTTCCCGCCGTCGGGTGACCCACTCAACGCATCAACCACTGCGGCAGAGCAAGCGAAATCTGCGGGACCGTGATCACCAGCAGGATTACCAGAAGCACCGGCACGAGAAACGGCAGTGTGGCCATGAATCCTTTCATGTATGGCATGCCGGCAATGCGCGTCACCACGAACAGCGCCATCCCGATGGGCGGGGTCATGAGGCCGATCATAACTGTCATCACCATGATAATGCCGAACTGCGTGGGGTCGATTCCATATTGCAGTACGACCGGCATAAGGATGGGCGTCGTTATCAGGATGACGACGAGGTTATCTAGAAACATTCCGCAGACTAGCAGAAGCAGCACCAGGATGATCGTGAGCTGCCATGTTTCGTCCGCGAAACCCACGAGGAGTTGCGTAAGATCGCGCGCCACGTTCTCGTAAACAAGAATCCACCCGAACAGCATGGAGGCCGCAACCATGATCAGGATGGTCGCCGTCAACTCGAAGGTTTCCACCAGAACCTTGCCAATGCCGCGCAGATCGAGGGTTCTGTAGAACACGACCCCGAGGATCAGTGCATAAGCGCTGGCTATCGCCGCCGCCTCCGTAGGCGTAGCGATTCCTGCGGCGATCGAACCTATGATGATTACAGGCAGCAGCAGCGCCGGGACGCCCTGGATCAACGCCTGGCCCCGCTGCAGCCAAGAATGGCGCGGCTCGGCCGGCATGCCACGTGTGGTAGCGTAGACGAAGATTGCAATATGCAAAAACAGCGCGCAGAGCAAGCCTGGCAGAATGCCCGCGAGAAACAACTGCCCCACAGAAACGTTCGCCACAAAGCCATAGACCACGAGGGCCAGGCTCGGTGGAATGACGCCAGCAAGGATGGTGGTCGCGGCTGTGGTGCCCACAGCGAAGCCAGTATCGTAGCCACGTTCCTTCATCGCCTTGAGCTGAATCGACCCTAGTCCAGCGGCATCGGCCATGGCAGAACCGCTCATCATCGAGAAGATCAGGCTTCCATAGACGTTGACGTGGCCCAGCCCGCCCCGCCAGTGCGCCACCATTGAGTTGGCGAAGTTGAAGAGCCGCGTTGTGACCTGCGAGGCATTCATCAACAGCCCGGCAAAGATGAAAAATGGCACGGCCAACAGCGTGAAGCTGTCCACTCCCGCCACCATCCGCTGCACCCCGACCAGCGGATTAAGCCCATTGGCAAACATGTAAAGCAAGGAGGCTGCGCCAATCGCGGCGAACACTGGCGTCCCGATGAGCATCAGAAAAATAAGGCTGGCGAACAGCAGGAACATGGACGACCTCAAGAACCGGATTTCGCCCGCAGGGCACGCTCTATGACGCGCGCTACACCCAGCAGCGCGAGGATGGCGATGGCCGTGTAGAACCACCCTGTTGGCAGCTGCAGCGCTGGACTGCGCGACGCCCTCAGAGCGCCTGCCAGCGCATAGGCGTACCAAGCAAGTGCGCACAGGAAGGCTAGGGTGACCAGAGACGAAAGAAGCGTCGCGGCCTCCCGAAGCGATACGGGCAGATAGCCGTTGTCGATGACAATGTGTGAGCGGTTCTTGATGCCTGCTCCGATGCCAAGGCCAGTTATGAGGATGAGGCCGTAACGCCCGAACTCTTCATACCAGGTGAGGCTGAACGAGAATCCGTAGCGAAGCACGACGCCTGTCAGCATGACCACGAATATCGCCAGCAACGCGACCACGCCGATGAGCCGTTCGATCTGGATATCAGCGATGGAGGATAGGAAACGGCGCATCTTGGCACCTCTTACAGCCTGCAACGAAGGGGGCCGGGCTGCCGGCCCCCGGGTGTTTCGCGATAGTCAAAGATCAAGGATTGCCTGCAGTGCTTCGGGCGAGGCGCCCTGCATTTCGGCGAAAGCGGCCTGGGCCTCCACCGCGATCTCGGCAAAGGCTTCTCGGTCCACCTCCACAAAGGTGAGCTCACCGCTTCCTTCAAGCTCCTCCCGCAGCCCCTCTTCAAGTCCGTACAGTAGCTGGCTTCCGCGTTGTCCCCAAAGAGCGGCAGCTTCGTCCAGACATTGTTGTCCAGCTTCGTCTAGCTGCTGCAGAGCCATGTCCGAGACGATGAACAGGGTGTAGTCCACCATGTGACCCGTCAGGTTCACATATTCCTGCACTTCGTAGAAGCGGTTGGCGTAGGTCATGCTGAGACCGTTGACCGAGCCTTCGGCAACCCCCTGCTGCAGGGCCAGATAGACCTCATGCAGGGCTATAGGTGTCGGAGCTGCGCCCACCGCCTCAGGGAAGGCCATGTAGATGGGCATATTGGGCACCCGCACCCGCAGTCCAGCCATGTCCTCGGGCGTTTCAAGCGGCCGGTTAGAGGTCACATGGAAGAAACCGAAAAATGCGGAGGACAGGATGTGCTGGCCGGTTGCTTCCTCCCAGCCGGTCCAAGCCTCGCGGAACAGTTCGCTGTCCATGTACCGCATGGCGTGGTCGCGGTCGCGGAAGACGAAGGGGGCCGCAGAAACAGCCAGCGGGGGATAAGAATTCGCGGCAAAGATGAAGCCTGCGAGCTGGGCATCCAGCCCGCCTATGAGAAGTTGCTCCTGCATCTGGGCATCGCTGCCCAGTTGCGAGGCCGGATAGACCTCGAAGCGATGCTCGCCGTCAGTGCACGCTTCAAATTGCTCCGTGGCCTCTAGCGCGGCAACATGAAAGGGATGGGTCGCATCGAAGACGTGACCTAACCTGAATGTTGCTCCTTGGGCGCTGGCGCCGGAAAACGCAACCACCAGCGCAAGGGCTGAGACAGCTGTAGTGCGGGCAAGTTTCGACATTATAGAGCTCTCCGTGCTGCATATAAAACTACGTACTGTATTTGGAACATGTTACGAGGCGGGCGTCAATCGGCGGGGTCAGACGATCGGCGGATGATGCGCCCGCCAGTGCTCCGCAATGTCGATCCGGCGCGTTACCCACACGTCGTCGAGAGTGGTGATATGGTCGAGGAAGCGCTCCAGATCGGCCGCCCGGCCAGGGCGACCGGCGATGCGGCAGTGCAGGCCAACGCTCATCATCTTGGGCGCTACGCTACCTTCGCGGCGTAACAGATCGCACGCCCGGATCAGGTAGGTCGACAGGTCGGGTGCCTGCAGCCCAAAGCCGTTCAGATAACGGACGTCATTGCTGTCCAGCGCGTAAGGGACGACGAGCTGGGGCTCCCCATTCTCCGTTGTCCAGTAAGGCAGGTCATCCGCAAATGAGTCGGAATCGTAGGCGAAGTCACCTAATTCCAGCAGGAGCCTACGGGTGTTCTCGCTCATACGACCGGTGTACCAGCCTCGTGGCGGCTCACCGACTACCTCCTCGTGCAAGCGGATGGACTCGGCAATCTGCGCGCGCTCCTCGGCCTCAGGCATGTGAGCGTAGTTGATCCATTTGAGTCCGTGAGAGGCGATTTCCCAACCGGCCGATTTCATGGCAGCGACAGCGACGGGGTTCTTAGCCAGGGCCGTCGTGATGCCGAACACCGTGACCGGCAGATTGCGCTCGGTCAGCATGCGGTGGAGGCGCCAGAAGCCAGCACGGCTGCCATATTCGTACTGAGACTCCACGCTGATATTGCGCGCGCCCAAAAAGGGAACGGACGGGTCCTCAGCCAACATCGCCTCAGACGCCGTGTCCCCGTGCAGAACGGAGTTCTCCCCGCCCTCCTCGTAATTAATGACGATCTGGATTGCCAGTTTGGCTTCGCCCGGCCATCTGGGATCGACCGGTCGGTCCGCATACCCGATGAGGTCGCGCGGATATTCAGAAACATCGGCCATGTGGAACTCCTTAGTAGGCGAGGCGATATAGCGTTTCAGTAAGTACCTTTATCCCCGCCACGATGTCCTCGATGCTGGAGAATTCGTCGGGGGTATGGCTGCGGCCGTCCTTGGACCGCACGAATATCATGGCAACCTTGGCTATCCGCGCCATCTGCTGAGTGTCGTGTCCGGCGCCACTCGCCATGGACATATAAGGAACGCCGTACGTGTCAGCCGCTGCCTTGAGTTGTGCGAGAATATCGGGATCGGAGGGACAGGGCGGCTGGTCATTGAGAATTTCCCAAGACAGGTCCAACCCGCGGCGCGCTGCCACTTCCTGCATCTGCCGCTCATGGGAAGCATAGAGCGCATCCACCCGCGCGGGATCGGGGTGACGCACGTCGATGGAGAACTCCACCGAACCGGGAACGACCGCAATACCATTGGGATCGGATATGACACGTCCCACGGTAGTCACCGCAGGACGCCCCCAGCGATGGGCAGTGTCGATGACGCCCGACGCGATTTCGGCAAATCCTGCCATCGGATCACGGCGCAGATCCATCGGGAACGCGCCGGCGTGATTCTGCTCCCCCTTGAGCGTAACGAGATAATGGCGGATGCCAGTGACGCCGGTAACCACCGCCACTGGCAACCCGGCCTGCTCTAGGATCGGCCCCTGCTCGATGTGAAGTTCGATAAAATACTCGATGTCGTCACGCTTGGCTTCTTCGACCCTTTTGGGATCAAGCCCGACCTCCCTCATCGCCTCGGCTATGCTTTCTCCGGTAAAGGCCTGTACCGTGTCAGCATCTTCCGGTCTGGTCCGGCCGGTGACGGCGCGCGACCCCCACCATTGGGCAGTCGGAAAGCGGCTGTTCTCCTCCTCACACAGGGCGACGCATTCCAAAGTGCGCCTGGGCTGGCCATAGGTTTCGCGCAGCACCTTGAGCGCCACGATACCAGCCAGCGCCCCGAGAGTGCCATCATAGCGTCCGCCAGGGGTCTGAGTGTCAATGTGCGAGCCAGTTACAATCGCCTTGCCCCCCTGGGAGCCCGGTAGGCGTCCCCACACATTGCCGACCGCGTCCTCACGCGCCTCAAGCCCGGCCTCACGGCACCATTTAGCATACTGTCGCGTCGCCCCCACCCATTCGGGCGAATAGACTGTACGCGACACCCCGGTCCCGCCATCCGAGCCGTACTGGGCCATCTCCAGGATCAGCTTCTCCACGTAATCAGGATCTATTGCGAAACTGCCCACCGAAACCTCCGTCATTCTTTTTACAGAACTCAAGTTCTGCAAAAAGAACATCTGCTGTCAACGGCTTTATCCGGGGACTTTGGGTTTTTCGCCATCAGCACCGCCGACCACCCCATCCCATGATGCCAAGTCGCCTGCTTCAGGATCGTCTAATCTCCAGACTGACAGGCGACACATGATATGAAATAGCTTTGCTAAAGCCCTTGCCTAGAGCCTCGCCTGCTCTGCACCGGTGGCAACGGCCAGGATTGAGCCCTGAAGAGGTGATGGCTCGCTAAACGTGCGACTATGTCTGGTGGTTACACAGATGCGTCGAGACCCTGGGCGCACGTCTGGCGCGGTACCGACGACGAGTTCCATAGGGCTATCGCCGTGGTTGAAGAGTTCTCCCGTGGCAGGCCAGACCCTCTCCAAGGGTTGCACTCCAGAGTAGCACTCGATAATCGATATTTGGTTGCCTGACGAACGATTCGACTTGTTCCCTTCCCCGGCTTGGTCCTCACTACTAGCAACGGCGAAGTCGTGAAGAGCGTTAATCCCGGGTCTACCGGCGGACGATTTGCCTTGGAGCTGACTTATCTGACGCCGGCCATTAAGTCGGCGACCAACGACGGCGAGACGGCGCAGCAGATGCTTGGGAATGACCTTGCTCGGTCCTTTCACGGTCTGATCGCCGATATGAGGAATGCCATGTACCTTGGCGAAATGCCGGACGAGCCGACCATTATGGATGGGACCGAGTTTGGCCTAAACTATCCGTTGGGAGATTCGGCGGTATTACAGATTGAGCCGGTGGGTGTCGGTGCGATCGACGGGTCTTCGTGGCAAAACGTCCATCGCGTCAAGCTCCTGCGCATCCTCAGTAATGGAGAGGTGCTGGTATGAGCGAGCCAAATTGGTCGTCACCACCGGGTGATACCATCCTGCGTTTGATGGACAATAAGGAAATGGACGCGAGCGAACTCGCGGACGCCCTGGGTCTAAGCGACCACGAATTCAACAACCTTGTCGCCGGCGAGCGCCGTCTGACCGAAGAAAACGCGAAGGCTCTTGCCGAGAACCTTGGGTCGACTGCACGCTTCTGGCTTTCGCGAGACGCAGCATACGTGCTCGATATGGCCCGTCTCGACGGCCAAAACTCCCCAAATGCTGAAGTTTCCTGGCTGGATTCAATGCCCACGTCGTCAATGCGGAAGTATGGCTGGGTGTCCAAAGGAATTCGAGCCAAGGACAAGCTGAAGGACGAGATTTTAAAATTCTTCGGCTGTTCCACGCTCCAGGAATGGGGACAGCGATATTCCTCTGGGATTCGGAGCAGTGGCCTTTCGCACGTCTGTTACTCTCGAATCCGACGGCATGGCGACGCTCGTCTGGCTGCGTGCCGGAGAGCTGGCGATTGAGAGCCTTGATCTGCCGAAATTTGATCGCGATGCTTTTCAGGCAATCTTGCCTGGATTGAAAAAGCTTTCCGCGTTCAAGCGGCCAGCTTCCTTCTTGCCTCGCCTCGTAGAGGCCTGTCGCTCCGTTGGCGTGGCCGTCGCGACAACGCGTACACCTGAGGGCTGTCGGGCTAGCGGCGCCTCATGGTTCAATTCAAACGGCAATCCAGTCATTTTGCTGAGCTTCCGCTATATGGCCGAAGATCATTTCTGGTTCACCTTCTTCCATGAAGCAGGCCACGTCGTGCTGCATGGGGAGCCGCATATCGACGGTGACGGTCGTCCCGTGATGGGATCGGATACCGAAAAGCAGGAATACGAAGCAAACAAGTTTGCCCAGGACCTTCTTTTCCCGGAAGAACTGCGCGAAATGCTGATTTCACATGGATATCGGACGCAAGCAGTGCGGGACATCGCGCGCGCGGCCAATGTCACCCCAGGCATCATCGTGGGCCAACTAGAAAAGGCGGGTGTGGTGCGTCAAGGGGCCTTGAACCACCTCCGCCATCGCTACAAGTGGGGTGATAACCCGCACATCCCCGAGCTCGCTGGTTAACCTCGGAAATAAACGAACGTCGTTGGATTTTTCTGCCAGTTGCACAGGCTATCTTCGAGCACCTGCTTGCCGACATTGAGATAGTCATCGAGGGTGTCTATCCTGGCTTCAATGCTTTTTGGCATAGCCTTGGCCTCAGTCGACCCGAGCAGCAACAGCTTCCCACCCGACAATGGGCCGGTTGCCCCAACAAAGTGAACGCTGTCCGGTTCGATCGGCGCCAAATCGAGTTTCCCGATCATGGTCAAGAAATCGAATTTCCCCAGTCTGCCAAATCCGTAAACCTCCTTCATCGACTTATAGAGCTGCGAGAAAACCACCGAGGGCTCTTGACCAACCTTCTCATGAATTGCCCGGACTCTGGCATTGATACCGCCAGGGGAGAGTAGCCAATCGGAAAACGTGGCAAACACTCTTGAGATCACTTCCGCCTGCTTGCTCTGATATTGACGATGATTGGAAAACCGCCCCGAGAGCAGCTTGTCCTCAAGCTCAGCCTGATGGGCGAGGAGCATGGCATCAAAACCGGCCGGATCGCCGGCATAGTTAGACAAGGTCCAGGTAGGACCGGCGCCGAACGATCCCATCACATTAGCCGCTAGTTTCCACGCGTCGGTCTGGTGCTTCCCGAAATGAGTGCCGATGAAGGCTAGCCAAACGGCCTCGTCGCGCGAGCCCTTACTATCTAGGAAGAAGGCACCCTTCAACGGGTCGAACAGATCGGACTGCGGCTCAATGCGTAGCGGCGACATCGCAGGGCGCTGGCGAAAGATGCGCACGTACTCAATGCGCCTCAGGCTCGATATCATCTGAGCGACCAATGTAACCCTCGCCGCGGGATCATTGATGCCGGGAAGAGGGCCATGATCGGCCTCATATGCGGATAGTCCGGCCAGCAGGTCGTTGCAGCGGCTTCTATGGCTTCCCTTGGTCATCTTTCTTTATCCGATTTGAAAATGTCGCCAACTGTCGGCGGAGTACGTGGGCGCTTCCGAGCGATTTTGTCGAGCACGAAAAGTCTGTCAACGGCGGGGTAAAAGTCGGCCATTGGGCGGCGCAAAACCAGGCCACTTGATGTTGGGGGTATCGAGCGCCGGGAGGGCGTAGCCCGAGCGGTGTTCGATACCCCCAACATTGCGTTTTTCAGGACGTGCGGCTGGCTTTGCGTGCCCGGCTTTGGGCGAGGCGATAGCTGTCACCATTCATCTCGAGGATGCTGACGTGATGGGTCAGGCGGTCGAGGAGCGCGCCGGTGAGGCGCTCGGACCCGAAGGTCTCGGTCCATTCGTCGAAAGGCAGATTGCTGGTGATCAGGGTGGAGCCGCGCTCGTAACGCTGCGAGATCAACTCGAACAGCAACTCGGCCCCGGTCTTGGACAGCGGCACGAAGCCCAGTTCGTCGATGATGAGCAGCTTGTAGCCAGCCATCTGCTTCTGGAAGCGCAGAAGGCGACGTTCGTCGCGCGCCTCCATCATCTCGCTGACCAGGGCGGCTGCGGTGGTAAAGCCGACGGACAATCCCCTCTGGCAGGCTGCCAGGCCAAGACCGATCGCAACATGGGTCTTGCCCGTGCCACTGGGTCCGAGCGCGATAACATTCTCGCGCCTTTCGATCCATTCGCAGCGCGCCAGTTCCAGCACCAGCATCTTGTTGAGCTTGGGGATGGCGGCAAACTCGAAGCTGTCGAGGCTTTTGGCGGCCGGGAACCGGGCGGCCTTGATGCGACGCTCGACCATGCGCCGTTCCCGGTCGATCAGTTCGAGTTCGACAAGTCGGGCAAGATAGCGGACATGATCCACGTCCTCGAGCGCGCATTGGCGGGCAAGCTTGTGGTGCTCGCGCAGGAAGGTCGGCAGCTTGAGCGCTTTGAGGTGGCTGGCAAGCAGGAGTTCGGGAGCATCGCTGCTCATGCCAGTTCCTCCTCGCGGTCCAGCAGACCCATATAGGCCTTGGCCGAGGTCGTCTCGACACTGGCTCTGGGCAGATAGGGGTAGATGGCAAGGTCGAGCCTGGGTGGCCGGCGTTCGGCCCGGCACAGGACGAGATGCTTGATGGCATCGAAGCTTATGGCGCCCAGGTGCAGCGCCTGCTTTATGGCCGCATGCAGGTCGGCCAGATCGAAGCTTTCCAGAAGACGCAACACTTGCACATAGGCGCGCCGGCCCTGCTTGCCCATCCGCGCTTCCATCAGGCGACGCAGTGTGGCGAACGCCTCGGGAAGTTCCCAGCCCTGGAGCGGGGCCGCCTGGTCGAGCGCATTGATCTTGTGCTCGATCAGCGGCAGGTAATGCAGTGGGTCAAAGACGATGTCTTCGCGCCCATAACTGCGCGGATGACGGGCGATGGTCTCCCCGCCGCAGCCGATCACCACCTCATCGACATAGCCACGGATCCAGGCGTCCTGATGGCCATAGGCAACAGGGACGGAATAGTCGTTGGTTCTGTAGCGCACCAGCGCCTGGGAGGAGACCCGGCCGCTGGCCTGGTCGCAGGCCTCGAAGGGCGATGCCGGCAGCGGCCGCATCGCCGCCAGATCGCGTTGCAGCCGTTCGCCGATCGTCTCGCTCTCCCCGCGTAGCCGATCGCCCTGGCGCCTGCGGCACTGCTCCTCGAGCCACAGGTTGAACGCGTCCCAGGTTGCAAATCGGGGGATCGGCACCATGAAGTTGCGGCGGGCATAGCCCACAAGTCCTTCAACACTGCCCTTGTCATTGCCCTTGCCGGGGCGGCCATAACGGTCCCGGATCAGGTAGTGGGACAAAAACCCGCTGAACAGCGTTGCCCGCTTGCGCGTGCCGTCAGGAAGAATTTTTGCCACCAGGCAGCGGTCGTTGTCGTAGACGATCGATTGCGGCACTGCGCCCAGAAAGGCGAACGCGTGGATATGGCCGTCCACCCATGCTTCAGCCACAGCTGCCGGATAAGCCCGGACATAGCAGGCGTCGCTGTGGGGCAGATCGAGCACGAAAAAGTGCGCCTTCTGTTCCACCCCGCCGATGATAACCACAGCCTCCCCGAAATCGGCCTGTCCATGTCCGGCAGGATGGGCCAGCGGCACAAATACTTCCTGACCGCGCCGGTCCCGCTCGCGCATGTAGTCCTTGATGATCGTGTAGCCGCCGGCAAACCCATGTTCGTCACGAAGGCGATCAAAAACGCGTTTGGCCGTATGACGCTGCTTGCGCGGGACCGCCCGGTCCTCGTCAAGCCACCGATCAATGATCGCGATGAACGCGTCCAGCTTCGGGCGTCGCACCGGCGCCTGCCGCCGATAGCCCGGCGGAACAGAATACGCCATCATCTTGCGAACCGTATCGCGCGAGATGCCGAAATGCCTGGCTGCTTCGCGCTGGCTCATGCCGCCATCGCAAGCCAGACGAACCTTCAAATATAAGTCCACGGTGTAGATCCCTCGTCCCTCCCGCACAAATTGCAGAAGGAAAATAGGTGGACGACTTTTAAGCCGCCCGCAGCAGGACAATCCAGCCGCTACCGTGGACTAATTTTGCACCGCCGTTCTCAGATGCGAGAACTATATTCGGCTTTGGTCACGCCCTATAACGCGGGCGGCGAGTTCGATCCCACCCTTCTTGAGGGACTCCTAAAATTCCAAAAAGAACAGGGACTAGACGGGGTCTACGTCGGCGGCAGTAGCGGAGAGGCAGTGCTTCAATCGGTTTCGGAACGGCAAGCGGTTCTAAAAGCAGTTGCTGAGCACAACCCTGGGCTAAAGCTGATTGCTCACGTCGGTACTGTCGCTACTCGGGACGCTCAATCATTGGCAGAAGTGGCCGACAGGGCAGGATACTCAGCTGTTTCCGCAATCTCCCCGTTTTACTACGGATTTTCGGAAGATGAGTTGTTCGCCCATTATACTGCGATCTCGGAAGCATCAGCGCTCCCGCTCATCGTGTACTCCTTTCCCCAGAAGGGACTAGGACTTTCGCGGGAGCTCTGTGATCGCCTTCTCGCAAATCCGAAGATCTCAGGCGTAAAATACACGTCGGCCGATCTCTACATGCTCGATCAGCTGAAACGCGCCTATCCCAACAAGATCTTCTTTAACGGCTTCGATGAGATTCTGCTCGCCGGGCTGACCATGGGCGCCGACGGGGGCATCGGTACGACTTATAATTTTATGGGAGACGTCTTTGTAGCCATTCGTGCCGAATGGGAGGCAGGCAATCAATCCGAGGCATTGCGTCTGCAGGGCGTAGCCAATGACATGATCGAGCGGGTCTACCCATCGATCATCGATGGCACAAAGTACGTATTGGCGCGGATGGGGCACCAGACCGGAGGGGCACGACCACCCTTTCAGCCGCGAGATTGGAGTGCGGTTCCAGGACTGGATGCGGCCATTGACAACCTGATGGCTTGGCGAGAAAGCCGGAAATAGGCAAATCGACCGCTACTCGCGGCTGTGTTTTTACGAAGCTGGATACGTCATATCCTCATCTGCGGATAGCGGTCTCTTGGTAAGTTCGCCAAGTCAAGCATCGGCCCGTTCCGTTCAGATCGCACGCCAGAGCGTGTCCTCGAGCGATTTTCGGTCCGCTTTTACCCCTAAACCTGGTCCGGTGGGGTACGCGAGTTTTCCGTCGACAGTTTTGGCCTCGAACGGTTCTTCGATCACGGGCCGATAGCCGGGTTCTTTTTCGAAGTCAGGGAAGATTTCAAGTATTAGTGGGTTCGAGATCGCGGCGCAGGCATGGAGGGATATCGCTGTGGCGAGTGGACTGCCATAATTATGGGGGGCGACGCGCAAATTATATGCCTCAGCCATAGCCGCGATCTTTTTTGTTTCCATCAGTCCACCCGTATTGCACACATCCGGTTGAGCTATACTAATCGCCCCGGCGGAGAAAAGCGCATGAAAGCCGTATCGGGTATAGGTGCGCTCACCAGCTGCGATGGGGATCGAGGTGCGTGCTGCCACGCGCGCCATGGCTTCGGGCAGGGCAGGGTCCACCGGCTCCTCGACAAATCCGATATCTAGAGGCTCGATCGCTTCAAGAATTGTCATGAGCTGGTGATGGCTCAGCCCGCCTCCGAAATCGAGCAGGATCGCGACGTCCGAACCCACCGCCTCGCGAATGGCTTTACATCTTTCTACGACTAACCGTTGGGCTGAAGCGTCGAGAGCACGGCGCACCGGATGCTTGACCACTGTGATCGGATCCGCCATCCCAAGTGGATACAGCTTAAGCGCATTAAAGCCACGGGCTGCAGTTTGCGCTGCCGCACGCGCGTAGCTTTTGGCATCGTCGCACCCAATCCACCAGCCATTGGCATAAACCGCCACATGATCGTCGACAGGTCCGCCCATCAGCGAATGAACCGGCGCGCCCAGATCCTTGCCCTTTATGTCCCAAAGCGCGTGCTCGATAGCACTCAAAGCGGAGAAGGTTATCGCGCCGCCGCCCTTCGTCCAGAAGGCGGTGTCGTAAATCGTGTTCCAGATGCGTTCGATCCGACTTGCGTCCTCCCCAATGACGAACCGCTCGATCATTTCTGCAGCAAGCTCGGCCGCTGCGGTCGTGCCAGCACCATATGCCATCCCGGCCTCTCCGAGGCCAGTGAGCCCTGTATCGGTCTCCAGTTCGATAATGACGGCACGGCGATTGCCGCAGGGAACCACGTGGACGCGGGCAGATTTGACTTTCATAGGAGACCTTCCGGAAGGTTGGTTATCCGGCCATTGTCGGACCGGCGCTCTCTTCGGCCAACCGAATTCTCTTCCGACCCGTAGGACTTCGGGGAATAGCTAGCGCGGCATCATGCGAGTAGCTCTTCCAGTTCCGCCTCGTCCTTGTGCATCTCCTTGATCAGCCATTCGCGGACCGCCTGAACGATCGGCCGTGTCGCCCTCTGGCTCGAGGTCACAAAGTGATAGCTGCGCCCGGTGACAACCACGGTATCGCTTGCCGGTACCAGGAGGCCGTCAGCTAGGAGCCGAGAAGTAACCGAAGTCCACCCCAATGCCACACCTTGCCCACTCAGCGCCGCCTGGACACAGACCGAATAGTCGGAAAACGACAACCGATCGCCATCAGATGTCAGCCGGTATCGTGCTTCATGGGCAAACTCGGGCCAACCGAACCAGTGGTCGGGCAGGGCGATCAATGTCTGAGGACGCCGCGGGGATTCGAACTTTCCGAAATCGGATAGGTAGGCTGGTGAACAGACCGCGAGGATGCGTTCTGGAGTGAACATACCGTCAAGCTCTGCCGAATCCTCCCCCGAAGCTACCCGCAAACCCAGATCGCAATTGTAAAGCGGACCGCCGACGCTGCCGGGGATAAGCTGGAACTGCAAGTCCACTTGGGGGAAATGGTCCCGGAAGCGATCGTAGCGGGGCATGAGCCAATGGGTCGCCATGCCCGAGGAGATCGAGAGCATCACAGTTTCTCGCGTAGGATCGCGGCCTTCAATGTCCTCGAACACCTCCTGAATCGCGCCGAATGATCGGGTCGTCACACGTCCAAGCTTTTCTCCGTTTTCCGTCAATATGAGGCGCGGGCCGGAACGTATGAACAGCTTCTGGCCCAGATGTCTCTCCATGGCGGCAATGGCATGGCTGACCGCTGGCTGAGTGATATTGAGTTCCTCTGCCGCGCGCGAAAAAGATCCTAGTCGCGCGGCGGCCTCAAAGGCCAAAAGCGCGCTAGCAGAGGGAATGTGACGACGTAGTGACATGAGCCAAATTCATACTCACAATGAATTTTATCACTCTTTCGTGGCGCAAAATTTGGTGCCAGTCTACCCATGTCATGCGGTGATGCAGGGCGTACAGCGCTCTCTTCACCAGAAAAAAACTTTACGCTGCTCACGGAAAGCGTAACAGAATCAACAAGCAGGCTTATGGAACTTGATATTCAGGCCATGCGGACCACCACTCCGGGTTGCGCGGGTGATGTTATGCATCTCAACAATGCCGGTGCTTCGCTGATGCCGTCCCCGGTGCTTGAGGCTATAAAGGAACACTTAGATCTTGAGAGTCGCATTGGCGGCTATGAGGCAGCAGTCGAGGCAGCAGACGCGATCGAGGGCTTCTATCTCCACGTAGCAGCGATGATCGGTGGGCACCCAGATGAGGTCGCCTTTCTAGACAGCGCAACTCGCGCTTGGCTCGCGGTTTTCCATGCAATGGACTGGAAGCCCGGCGACGTCGTCCTGACGGCACGGTCAGAATACAATGCTAACATGGTCAGTTTTTTGCATGCCCAACGACGCCAGGGCATTGAGCTCCAGCTGGTACCAGACGCTGAAGATGGAACCATCGACCTGGTTGCGCTCGCGGCGATGATTGGCCCGCGCACTCGGCTCATCTGCCTCTCGCATATGCCGACCAATGACGGTTTGATCAATCCCGCGGCAATGGTTGGCCAAATCGCCGCCGCGCATGGCATTCCCTTTCTGCTTGACGCTTGCCAGTCGGCAGGCCAGATGCCGCTGGATGTATCGACCCTAGGCTGCACGATGCTGTCTGCGACGGGCCGAAAGTATATGCGTGGCCCGCGCGGCACGGGTTTTTTGTGGGTGCGCCGTGACTGGCTCGATCGCCTGGTGCCTCACGCTCTTGATATTCGCTCGGCCAGTTGGTCTGGAGTAAACGAGTACGAGATCGCAGCCGATGCGCGCCGGTTCGAGCTGTGGGAGGCGAGTATTGCTGGTCAGATCGGTCTCGGCTGCGCCGCTCGGTATGCGCTCGACGTCGGCATTGAACCGATGTGGAACCGCATCCGCATGCTTTCGGAACATCTACGTTCTTCGCTCTCGGACTTGAGTGGCATCACCGTCCATGACCGCGGCACCGAAAAAAGTGGCATTGTCACTTTCTCGCACGCGATGCTGAGTTCGCCCGAGATTGTGGCTCGCCTGCGCTCGGTCCATTCGATCAACACGTCCGTATCGGCCTGCCAACTCACACGCTTCGCGCTCATTTCCGGGGGCACGACCCACATGGTTCGGGCGTCGATCCACGCTTACAACACAGTCGAAGAACTCGATGCGCTGATTGAGGCGCTCGATGCGATGACCGGCAACAAGGGTGCGAGCCTGTCCCACGCCAATAAGAACGATAACAAAAGCCCCCTGCAACCTTCACTCGGAGTGGAACAATGAAAAGCAATCTGACCCGGCGCACACTACTGCGCGGTGCTGGCGCCACGGGGCTCGCGGCCCTTGCAGCTCCTGCGATCATACGTCCCGCCTTTGCTCAGACGGGGGAACTCAACGTCTGGTCCTATTCGGGATTTATCACCGATGACTTCCGTCAACGTTTTGAGGAAGAAAGCGGCATTCGGCTTAACATCCGGCTGGTATCCGACCAAGGTGAGCAGTTTAATCTGATGGCGGCTGAAGACGGCAACTACAGTGCTGACATTGTGTGCTGCGCCGGCCACCGGTTTTATCAGTTCGTCGATGCCGGATTTCTCGAACCCATCGACATGGACAAAATGACCGCTTGGGACAGAATTGAGCCAGAGTATGCCGAGGCAACCTGGGTGTCTCGGAACGGTGAACGCTGGGGCGTTCCCCTCGTTGTTGTCACAACCGGCCTTCTTTATGATTCCCAGCAGTTCGATAAACCAACGAGCTGGGATGTGATGTTTGATCCCGCCAATGCTGGGCGCACCACTTACCAGATCCAGGATTTCTTCCAGATCGCGATGAACTATCTTGGCTATGATGGTTCGGCAGCATCGTACATGGATGATCCCGAGCAGGCTCAGCAAGCGGTCAACGCGACCCGGGATTTCCTCATTGAGCACAAGGGGCAGGTGCGCCGCTATTATGACGCGGCGACCGAGATCCAGCAGATGTTTGTGAATGGCGACGTTTCGCTGGCTCAGGCCGGTTCGGGCCCGTCCGCCCAGTTGATTATCGAAGGTTTCCCCGCTGGCTACACCATTCCCGAGGAAGGGGGCCTTGCCTACGCCTACGGGTTCAACATCACCCGCAATGCGACCAACATGGACAACGCCTACACCTTCCTTAATGCGCTTCTCTCCTCGCCCGAGAACGGGGCCGAGATCGTTCGGTCCACCGGATATGAATCGGTGATCGCGGGCACCGGCGAGCACCTCACCCCCGAGGAGCGGGCCGTGCTGGCCCTCGGAGCCGAGGAGCGTTCACGGCTTTCTTGGGTCGACGTCGAGACCGCTCCATTCATCTTCGATCTGATCGACACCGCGGCCGAAGAAATCCGCGCCTCCTAATCGTATCGTCGCGTCCCGGGCGGTAAGCGTCCGGGACATGCATTTCTTGAAAGACCGGGTCGTCCATGACCGCATTTTTTATCTGGGCTCGACGCTTTGCCGCTTATCGGTCGCTGACCGAATTGCTAGCGCGCTCCCCGCTTGCGCGGCTAGCGATGATCTCAGCGATACCTCTAGCCTGGATCGTGCTTGCTAACATCGCACCGCTGGTACAGATGTTTGTAATCAGCTTTTACCAATCATATCCGGTGGACGCCGGGACAGCCCCGGAATTCACAGTCCGGCACTATTTGGCTTTCTTTGAGCGCCCCCTCTATCTGTCGGCTTTTGCCCGATCCTTTGTCTTCGCCACTCTCGTGACCGCACTCACCCTTTTGGTGATGTTTCCAGTCGCCTATTACATCGCCAAGGTAGCGCCCCGCATGCGGCGGGTGAGGCTATTGCTACTGGTGATCGCCCCGTTCTGGATAAGCGAAATCATTCGTTCGTTCGCTTGGATGCTGATGCTTTCCAATCGCGGAGCGGTCAATTCCTTCCTGTCACTTATAGGCTATTCGGGCCCGCCATTTGAGCTGCTCTACAACAACATTTCGCTGACAATCGGCGTGCTCTACCTGACCTCACTTTACATGCTCCTCCCTTTATATTCCGCACTGGAAAAGATCGACGATCGGCTACTTGAAGCGGCCGCCGACCTTGGAGCGACTGGCGTTCGACGGTTTTCGCGTATCATTTTACCGCTGGCACGAGATGGAATTGTCACCGGTTGCACGCTCGTTTTCCTGCTGGTCGTTGGACTCTATGCGATGCCGGTGTTGCTTGGCGGCCCATCCAACACACTCTTTGCCTCCACTATCGGTCAGATCTTTGGACGAGCGGGAGATTCTTGGCCATTGGGGAGCGCGTTCTCGATGATCCTGATCTTTGCCGCGCTTGCGTATGTCGGTGTGTTCATGGCCGTGCTGCAGAAAAGGCCAGGGAGGCGGTCATGATGCACCACTTGGGCAAGATAGCCCTGCCAGTTTACTTTTGGCTCTTCGTCACTTGGCTTTTTGTGCCCCTGTTCGTGATGGCTGCAATGGGCTTTAGGGATTCTAACTTCGTCGCCTTTCCCATTCAGTCATGGACCGCGGATTGGTATCGATCGGTTATCGATGACCGGGAAATACTCGCTTCCCTCTGGGTCTCTCTCCAGGTCGCCGTCTTATCGACCGTCCTCGGTCTGGGGATCGGAACACCGATGGCCTTTATGGTCGCGCGTTTCCACGGTGTCTGGCGCGCGATGCTGATCACCATCATCGTCATGCCCGCCTTTATTCCCATCGTAGTTAGCGCCATCGCGCTACGCATGTTTATCGGCAATTTCGGTATCCAGACTGGTTTGGTCGCGATCGCCTTTGGCCATGCGGTGTCATCGGTGCCTTTCGTTGTTGTCATGCTGCTCACGCGCCTTAATTCCATGAGCCCCAATCTTGCCGACGCTGCTCGAGATCTGGGAGCAGATGAGTTCATTGTGTTTTTCCGGGTGGTGCTTCCTTATCTAGCCCCGGCATTATTTGGCGCCTTCATGTTTTGCATGCTGCTTTCGTTCGAGGATTTTACTCGGTCCTTTTTCCTGGGCAGTTTCGATCCGACCTTTCCGGTTTTGCTCTTTGCCCGGCTGCGCTTCGGTTTCGATCCTGGCCTTGCGGCGATCTCGACGCTGGTCCTCGTCGCGACCATCGCGCTGGGACTCTATGCCGAACGATTCAGCCGCAAGCGTGCCGCCCCTGCAAAACAAGGCCGTCTTGCGGCGCCAGGAGACGACAAGAATGTCTAAATCTGTACCAGCCATCGAAGTGCGCAACGTCGTTAAATCGTTCGCGGAATTCCGCGCGATCGACAACGTCTCGCTCACCGTCGAGAGCGGCATTTTCATTACACTTCTCGGGCCGTCAGGCTGCGGAAAGTCCACTCTGCTGCGGTCCATCGCCGGGTTTCTTGCCCCCGACTCCGGTTCTATTTTGGTTGGAGGCCGCGACGTCACGGCGCTTCCCCCCCATATCCGACCCGTTAATATGGTGTTCCAGGACTATGCCCTTTTTCCCCACATGAGCGTCCGACGCAATGTCGGATTCGGCTGCGAGATGAAAGGTATGACTCGTTCCGAGATTGAGGCGCGCGTTGATGCCATGCTTGAACTCATCCGGCTTCCCGATGTCGGCAATCGCGAACCTGGCGAGCTTTCAGGCGGACAGCGTCAACGTGTTGCGCTGGCTCGTGCGTTGGCGCCTGATCCGGTTTCACTTCTGCTGGATGAGCCACTGGGCGCGCTCGACCTCAAGCTTCGGCTTGAGCTTCAACATGAACTCAAGTCCATCCAGAGAACCACCGGCAAGACATTCGTCTTTGTCACG
Organism: Pelagibacterium flavum; assembly: GCF_025854335.1. Taxonomy (NCBI): domain Bacteria; kingdom Pseudomonadati; phylum Pseudomonadota; class Alphaproteobacteria; order Hyphomicrobiales; family Devosiaceae; genus Pelagibacterium; species Pelagibacterium flavum. The sequence goes on along the minus strand of NZ_CP107716.1, from coordinate 2,506,227 downwards.
CACGATCAGGATGAGGCCATGTCGATGTCCGATCTCGTGGCGGTGATGAAGGATGGAAGAATTGAGCAGCTCGGCACGCCCCGTGCCATCTATGCGCGCCCAGCAACTGCGTTCGTGGCCGGCTTCGTAGGCGCGGCCAACATGCTGCCGGCCCGAGTCTGTGGCATTGACGGCGCGCGGCTTAATCTTGAGGTCGAAGGCCAAAATTGGGTGGTCCCGACCGACTGCATTACCGGTGGGAAGTCCGCTGCAACGGGTGACCTCGTGACGTTGGTCATCCGCCCAGAGGACGTAATTGTGGGCTCTGGTCCAGGCTTGGGGGAACTCGCGTTGTCTGCCCGAGCCCGCGAGCAAACCTTTCTCGGAGGTCGAATTCACCTGCGTTGCCAGACCGCGAACGGGACATCGCTCACCTTGGAAGTTAGGCCCGGTAGCGCACTGGAGGGCGACGGCATACTTGATGTCTACGTCGCGCAGGAAGCCGTTGCCATTCTTGTCGATCAAAAAGAGACAGTAAAATGATTCACGATCGCCTGGAGGCCCTCGGCCTGCAACTTCCCGCAATCGTCGCCCCCAAAGGCAGCTACGTACCATTCTTGGTCTCGCGCGGTCATTGCTTTATCTCTGGGCAATTGCCGCCGACCATAGGGGCTTATGAGTCTCCCGGCCCCTATTGCGGCATTGTTGGAGCAAACGTCTCGGTGGAAACCGCTCGGGACGCTGCACGCCATTGTGCGCTCATGATCCTCGCCCAGCTCGGCGCGGCAATCGATGGCGATTTCGGCCGTGTGGCCCAGATTGTCCGGCTCGGCGGCTTCGTTTGTGCGACGCCAGATTTCACCGCTCACCCACAGGTAGTCAACGGTGCGTCCGACCTCCTGATCGAGCTCTTCGGCGAAGCCGGGCGCCATACTCGCGCCGCTGTCGGCGTTTCGAGCCTTCCCTTGGGCGTCTGCGTCGAAATTGACGCGGTCGTCGAACTAAAAAACTGAAAGGACCTTATTTTATGCTGATGGTCGATGCTGAACGCGTCCATGAACTCCTCGATTTCCCTGGGCTGATTGATGCTCTTGAGAAGGCACATATGGGCGGAATGCCTAAACAGTCCGATCGGCTCATTTACCAAGAGCCGAACCCAACTGGCCAACCCGACATCTTCATCATTCTACCCGCATGGGAGCCTGGCGAGGGCATCCTTGCCAAGATGGTCACTTCCTTTCCAAACAATAAGGAACGCCATGGTTTGCCCACGGTCAATTCCATCTATGCCTTTATCAATGGCGAGACGGGGGTCATCGAGTCGCTCATAGACGGAGAAGCGGTGATCTTTCGCAAGACGTCCTCGGACTCGGCTCTAGGATCTAAGATGCTGTCGCGACCCGATGCCAAGTCCTTCCTGATGGTCGGGGCAGGTGGGTTGGCGCCTTATCTTATAGAAGCTCACCTAAGTGCTCGGCCAGGAATCGAGACTGTCCGAATATGGAATCGAACCACGGCGAATGCGGAGGCGCTCGTCGACAAGTTGGCGGCCAAAGGCATCCAGGCCGAAATCGTTGACGATCTTGATGATGCTATATTGGAGGCGGACATAATCTCGTCGGCGACAATGGCTTCGGAGCCTCACATCAAGGGCAAACTCTTAAAGCCTGGCGCTCACCTTGATCTTGTCGGCTCATTTACCCCTCAGATGCGCGAAGCTGATGACGACGTGCTGACGCGGGCCAAGGTTTTCGTAGATCACCGGCAGACGACGACACGATCAGGCGAGTTTTTAGGGCCTTTTGAGCGCGGTGTGATCACCATTGACGATGTGCGCGGCGATCTTTTTGAGCTTTGCCAGAACAAGGCGGAAGGCAGAACGTCAGAAAGCGATATCACCATGATGAAAAACGGGGGCGGGAGCCACATCGACTATTACGTGGCCAAATATCTCATGGATAGGCATTACGGCCGCCCCTTTTCAACCACATCGAGTACCTGAGGAGGCCGGCCGTCGGCCCGGAGGTGACACATGGATTTTCCCCGTCGTTCGATACCTTCAGTCGCTGGACTCGTGGCCTTTGAGGCAACGGCCCGCCATCTTAGCTTCTCGCGCGCAGCCGAAGACCTTTGCCTTTCCCAGGGCGCGGTCAGCAAAAGAGTGCGCCAGCTCGAGCAGGTTGTGGGCGTTCCCTTGCTCGCCCGCACCCGCCATCAGGTCTGCCTCACCGATATGGGCCGGGCCTATCTCGCCCAGATTCGCCAATTGCTAGAAGACCTTGAGGTTAACACCGAGGCGCTGCGGACCCGCGCCCGCGGTCGTGATCGCATTGTCCTGGCCTCTCCGCTTTCATTTGCCTCGCGTTGGCTCGTCCCACGCCTACAACGATATCGCGACGCCCATCCCGACATCACGCTCGAAATAGCAACCGGTTCGGAGGCCGAGGGGATCGCCGACTGCCACATCCATCTAGGACGTCCCCACGAACAGGACGTTGTTGTTTACCCGCTTTTCGATCTCGACTGGACCCCGGTTGCCTCGCCGGCCCTGCGAGACCACCTCGCAATTCAAGCACCATCTGACCTTTCGCGTGCCCGACGTCTTTCACAGTCGGACATGACGGGCCTGTGGGCAGCATGGTTTGCCATGACAGGCTCTGAGCCCGTGCAAACCGCAACCATCACGTTTGAGGGATTTGAGTTGGCCATCGCAGCGGCCATTGCCGGACATGGAGTGGCGATCCTGCCGCGAGCTCTTATTGCGCGCGAACTAAAGGCTCATGATTTGGTCGCCCTGTTCCAGGGCACTGACCTAAACGAACGCGGATATCAACTCGCTGTGCCGGCGCGACTGGTGGGCGACCCGGCAATTACCGGTTTTGCTCAGTGGTTGACATCCGAAACGAGGACCCCCGTCCGGCAGATCCGGGCGGCGTGAACACAGCGGATTGGCAGCTTTGTCGTTTTGGCCGGACGAGCTCTCGTCAGGTAACTTTGCGTTGCGCGCATTTTTAACCGCTCCAAGGGTGGGCTAGTCATTCCAAAAAGGAGTTTGAGCAAGGTCAAGCCTAGATCGGATACTCGGTCTCAAGGTTCGGGAAACAGGACGCAAGCCGCGGCCCATCCCGCCCGGAAACGAAGGGGAACGTCAATGAAATTTCGCATCAAAGCTCCACTAGCCATTCTGGCGGCGCTGGCAATCGCGCCGCTTTCGCTCGTATCCAACGCTCAGGAAATCGACTTTATGGTTGTCGATTACGACGCGCCAGGCATGGGGGATTGGTGGAAACTGTTAGTCGAAAAATATAATACCGAGGCAGAAGGCACGGTGGTTCCGCGCAGCGTGTCAGCGGGTCATTATTATGAGCAGCTTCTAATCCAGGCCGCAAGCGGAGCAGGTCCTGACGTGCTCACCGTCAATCCCAATAATCTGGGCGAACTTCTCGCCGCAGGATACGTGTTGCCGCTGGACTCGTTCATAGAGCAGTCTGACTTGCGTGATGCGATCGTTCCTGGCGGCTGGGATAGCCTTACGGTTGATGGCACAACCTATGCTCTGCCGATCACCGGCCGCACCCTCCAGCTAATCTACAATTCATGCCACTTTGAAGAGGCCGGGCTCGACGGCCCTCCGACGAGTCTTGATGAGATAATGGAATATGCCGAGGCACTGACCCAAACTGACGAATCCGGCCGCGTTACCCGTTACGGGATGAACCTGGTCAACGCCAACGAAGACCCTACCTACGAAACCCTGCTTATGCTGACACTGGCTCATGGTGGGTCCTTTTCCGATGAAGACGGAAATTTTACTCTCGACAGTCAGCCTGCGATTGACGCACTGACGTATTTTAAGGCGATCTACGATTCCGGCGTCGTGCCTCAAGGTATGAGCGAGACGGACCTGCGGGCTCTCTTTGCCACAGGCGGTTCGTCCATGACGATCGATGGCCAGTGGCAGTTCCCTTTCATCGAACAAAATAACCCGGAAAATTTTGACTGCTACCAGACCGCTGGCCATCCTTGGGACGGCCCGGCTACCGGCGGGGTCAACATGGCACTGGCAATAAGCGCCGACAGCGACAATCCAGAGGCAGCATGGGAGTTCATTTCCATGGCGGCAAGCGACGACCTTCAGTCTCAGTTCAGTGACTACAGCCCTTACATTCCCTACGGGGTCAATGCGCTCAGCGATGAACAACTCGCAGCGCGGCCCTACCTTATTCCCTACGTTGAAAGCAGCGGGTCGGCCCATCCCATTGCCATTCCTGGCCATGCCGACCAGTTCAACGAGATCTGGCCCATTGTCGTCGATGCGGTCCTGCTTACTCTGCGCGACAATGTCCCGCCCGAAGAAGCGCTCGCTATAGCTCAGCAACAGCTCGAGGACTGCTGTTCGTAGGCGGCATCTTCCCCTGGCAGGGCGTCGGGCAACTGCCCTCCGCCCTGCCTTTCTTAAGCGAGCTCCCCCATGACATCAGTCAAACATGCTTTTAGGCGATCGTCTGCGATAAGCGTACTGTTCGACGGTCCGGCGTTCCCGTTTATTATGATCCTACCTGCGCTTTTGATGCTGGGTTTTGTCATAGGGCTGCCCATGCTGGAGGCCGTTAGACTGAGCTTTGATAGCATCGCTTTGCGCCGACCCGCCGCCGCTGGAACGTACGGCGTTCACAACTATCTGCGCCTCGTTGCAGACCCCAAAGCTTACGCGGCGCTGGGGTTCTCGGCTCTCTATATGGTCGGAACCGTGATCGGCTCTGTGGGAATGGCGCTGACCGCAGCGCTGCTTACCCGACGTGTCGTATGGTTCTCTGGCCTGGCACGGGTCGCGTTCCTTTTGCCCTGGACGGTGCCTGCCGTGGTCACTGCTCTGATCTGGGGCGTCATGTACGATGGCAATTTTGGGGTAATCAACAGGCTCCTCGACTTCGTGCCGTTCATTGACGGTCAGAATTGGCTAATCGAACGCCAGACCGCGCTCCCCGCGCTCATCGTAGCCCAAGTATGGAACGAGTTTCCGGTCGCCTATATCTTTTTTCTCGCCGGCCTCAAAGCCATACCTGATGAACTATATGAAGCCGCACGGATCGATCGGGCCAACGCATTCCAGCAGTTTCGGCATATCACTTTGCCCCATCTCCGCTTCATTATCGCGGTCATTGTCATTCTCCTCATGATCATGGGGTTTAAGTCTTTTCCCATCATATTCATCCTGACCGGTGGTGGGCCAGCAGGGGCGACCGAAACCCTCACAGTCCTGACCTACAATACCGCTTTCCGTAGCCTTGATTTTAGCTATGCCGCGACGTTGGGCATTTTAGCCGTCCTCGCCTCGGCAATGCTTGTGCTGGGTTACCTGCGGCTTTTGCCGCGCACCGGCCATGGAGACGTGATGTGATCCTGGGTCGCGCTGCACCGTTTACTCCCCTGCTGATTGTCACTTTGCGCACGATCGCTATCGTTGCACTCGCCATGGTTGCGCTGTTCCCACTCTATTGGATGTTGGTGATAGCACTGACACCCACAGGGCTCGGTCGACAAGTGATGACCTTTTTTCCAACCACGCCCACGCTTGAGAACTTCGTTACCCTCTTTGCCGATCGTCCGATGGCCCGTTGGATTTGGAACTCGATTCTTGTGGCGACGCTCGCTTCGGCGATCTCTCTCGCCTTCGGCACCACGTGCGGCTATGCGCTCAGCCGTCTGCGGTTCCGTGGAGCAAACCTATTGCTGATTGCCGTCCTGACCACCCAAATGATGCCAGCGACCAGCATTATTGTACCCCTTTACATGCTGTTTCGCGCATGGGGGCTGCTCGATACCATGCAAGGGATGGTCGTTGGCCATATTTCTCTCGTCGTTCCGCTCGCAATCTGGATGAGTAAGGGCTTCTTTGATTCCATTCCCACCGATCTTGAGAGTGCGGCGCGCATAGATGGCTGTACCCATGCGGGCGCCTTTTTCCATGTTGCATTGCCGCTCGCAGTTCCTGGCTTGGCAGCGATTTTCATCTACGGCTTCGTGACCAGTTGGCACGATTTCCTGTTCTCTCGAACCCTAGTGACATCTCAGGAGCTCTGGACTGCCGCCAACGGCATCGCTTCTTTCCGGGGTGAGTATTTTACGCTGCAGGAATTGCAAATGGCGGCCTCGCTCGTCTTTGCGATACCGGTTGTGGTTGTCTTTTTCGTCATGCAACGCTGGATCGTGTCCGGTGCTTTGTCTGGCTCAATCCGATAGGCTGATTATGGCAAGTGTAGAGTTCAAATCCATCACGAAGCGTTATGATGCAATCGACGTTCTCAACGACGTGGATATCTCTATTTCTGACGGAGAGTTCGTGGTCTTTGTCGGGCCTTCGGGGTGCGGCAAGTCAACGCTTCTGCGCATGCTAGCGGGTCTTGAACCCATCACCGCTGGCTCAATCTCAATCGGCTCAGAAGTGGTCAACGCTCTTCCTCCACGCGACCGCGACATCGCCATGGTCTTCCAGAACTACGCGCTCTATCCTCATATGAGCGTCGGCCACAATATCGGTTTCCCGCTTCGCATGGTTGGGACCCCGAAACCGGAAATTGAGCGCCGCGTGTCGGAGGCTGCAGAGATGCTGGGGCTTACCCCGTACCTCGCCCGGCTGCCGCGCGAGCTTTCGGGCGGCCAGCGCCAACGTGTAGCCATGGGGCGCGCCGTGGTGCGCGAGCCCTCAGTTTTTCTTTTTGATGAGCCGCTGTCGAACCTTGATGCTTCACTGCGCGTCCGCATGCGAGGTGAGATTAAGCGACTGCACCAACGGCTCGGAACGACGATGATCTACGTCACACACGATCAAATTGAGGCGATGACGTTGGCAGACCGGATCGTGGTTTTGCGCGGCGGCAAGGTCGAGCAAATTGGCACGCCGCTCGAGCTCTACAACTCTCCGGCCAGTCCCTTTGTTGCCCAGTTCATCGGCTCACCGGCCATGAACATCTTCGAGGGGACAATGGACGACGAGTGTTTTGTCAGGATCGCTGAGACTCGCATTGCGTTGGGCACTCAACCCTCGGGAATGTCTTCGGGCGCACCATTGCTCGTCGGAATTCGTCCCCACGATGTAGCGCTTGGTGACCCGGGCAGGGGAACGCTTGCGGGCGAACTTCAGCTAGTTGAGGAAATGGGCAATGCTCGGCTACTGACAATACAGGTAGGTGGAACCTCAGTCCAAATCGAAACTCAGCACCAGATAGCTTTACTGCCCGGAGCGACCGTGCACCTCACCATGCCACCCGAAAAGTTGCATATTTTCCCAAGTGAGCCGTCGGCACCCTCAGCGTCGCACCAACCTGCATAACGTCATACTCTTTCGGCGTTTGAGCGAGACGCGACGATCATTCAATTTGGGTGTCTTGATAGGGTGCTAAAATGCTGCAGGATACCGATCACAGCAATCTCTGGCAGGCCAGTGCGCCAACGCCGCCAACAACAACTCCGCTGAGCGAATCTTGCGATGCTGACGTCGCGATCATTGGCGCGGGTTAGCACAGCCATTGGTCGGACCCGATAGACCGAATTATCGGTAGCGAGCACTTCGCGGGCCGCAAACCCTGTCTCGATGGCGCCTGTGAACCCCGAATCTTCTAGCGTTCGGATAAAGCGGGTGAGGCTGGTCTGCGTTGGCGACAAATGAGGTGCCAAGTCAGTCCTAGCTCGCTCGCGCATGTGCCGACCTGACCCGCGCCAAAACCGCGTCGATCGAAGCGTCCTGCAGGGACTGGTAGATCGAGAACTCGTCGGGCACGGCCATGCCCAGCGCATCCTCAAAGGCGGCCCTGTTCGAACTGGCTATCGAGTTGCTTGTGAGGTTGTCTCCAAGATTGGACTGGAAGATGCCTGCCGCCGAAACCGGCAGAAAGTCCTCATAGACCAGTGGGTCGAAGCCCACATGTCCGCTCGCCACGAGCGTTTCGATATCACCTGGAAGTTCGTCCGCTGCCACATTGCCCTTTTCGGTAAGGAAGTAATGGAAGTAGGCAAACCCCTCCATGCGCAATGCAGCGTAGTCGTCAGGCAGGGGGATGAAAACTTCCGACAGGGCTGCCATATAAGCTGCCGTGTTAGAACCGTCCGCCTTGGGCTGGGCAAGTCCACGTGCTCTATCCAGCAATTCGTCGTAAAGCTTGCGTCCCTTGGGGGTCAGCGCCACGCCGCGTTGTTCAATCTCGCCAAACCGCGCCGTGTGCCGGCCGGTCACCCTATCGCCGTCTTTCCCGCGAAAAGCTATCTGTTCTTCGAGCGCTTTAAAGCTCGTCTGACGTAAAAGTACGGGGCAGGTGCGCGGGGGAGGACCCTCTATTACTGCCTTGGGTGTAATCCCGCGTTCGGGCATCATGTTCTGCACCGCGTCTATATCGAGCGTGCGAGGGGTCAGATGGTTGATGTGGGGGCCCTTAAAACATACCACATCTGCGATAAGGCGATGTGCATCGTGCAGCTTCTGATAAGTCGCCTCCGATACGGTAGCGTCCGAATGCCAGCGGAAAGTTTCGAGCGCTTCGGCGATGAACGCTTCGGCATCCGGTTCGCTCAACCCTCCTTCGGCCTCGTGTTGGTCGATCAGAGCGCGCACGCCAGGGGTACCCCAGTCGCATTCGGCGCATCTACGACGGAGCGGTGCCCCACGGGTTTTGGATCGCTCGGATGCGTTTAAGGCTCCGTTGTCCCTCCACATTCCTCGGGAGTTGGATAACTCCCTTGTCACGTGCATCACTCCAAGCAGTCTGCGGTTGAGAAAAGGAAGAGAAGGTTCGACGACAGGTCCATTCCCTCCGCCACTTGCCCTGCGAAAGCGTTCTCCCGATCCGGCTGCGGCCGGATTTTCTCGTTGTATTCGAGGGTTATGCGGAAGGGGCTGAACACTGGCCCCGGTGCCAGGTGGCCCGGAAGCGGTCTCTCGGGGCAAATATTCTCCGGACCTGTTGCCTGCGTCGATTTGGTGAATTTCTCGTAGTCATCTGATATTTTTAAAAAATTATGGTGGCATGTCCCGGCACTTCGACGTGAGGGGCATTTTACCGCATGGAACAGAAATCGAACTTTTGCCGAGCTCGGGTTACTCCTGCCCCGGTAGAGGGGAAAGCCCGAGTTCCCTTAAGTACGCGTTGTGCCTCTCAGTTGATCCCCGGATCTGTCCTTCGATTTCACTCAACAACTTTTGCGTAGCGACTAGGTCTAGCTGCTCCTCAGCCAACGCCGTGCTGATGTAACGCGAGATGTTGAGATTATAGCCCTCCTCAGCAATGCGCTCCATGCTCACGCGCTTGGAATAGCGGTCCTCCTCCTTGCGGAACTGGTAGGTTTCGATGATCTTGCCGATGTGATCATCGGTGAGCTGGTTCTGGCGCTTGCCCTTCGCGAAGTGCTCGGCGGCGTTGATGAAGAGCACGTCGTCGGGCTTCTTGCACTTCTTCAAAACAAGGATGCAGACCGGAATGCCCGTCGAATAGAAAAGGTTCGCAGGCAGGCCGATCACTGTATCGATATGACCATCCTTCAGCAGCTTGGTTCGGATGCGCTCTTCCGCCCCACCTCTGAACAGCACCCCGTGGGGCAGGATGATGGCCATCACGCCTTCATCCTTCAGGTAATGGAACCCGTGCAGCAGGAATGCGAAGTCGGCGGCAGACTTGGGCGCTAGCCCATAGTTCTTGAACCGCACATCATCGCCCATCGCCTCGGTCGGCTCCCAGCGCAAGCTGAAGGGCGGGTTGGCCACGATGGCATCGAAGGAGGGCTTCTTGGCCGGATTCAACTCGCGCAGAATGTCCCAGTCATTGTTCAGCGTGTCGCCGTGGTAGATTTCGAACTCCGTGTCCTTCACGCCGTGCAACAGCATGTTCATGCGGGCGAGGTTGTAAGTGGTGATGTTCTTTTCTTGCCCGTAGATTCTGCCGATACCGTGCGGACCCATGCGCTTGCGCACGTTCAGAAGCAGCGAGCCTGAACCGCATGCGAAGTCGAGCACACTGGCGAGCCGCTCCTTCTTCCCGGTTGCGGGCTCCTGGCTGTCTAGCGTAACGATCGCGGATAGGATGTCTGACACCTGCTGCGGGGTATAGAACTCTCCCGCCTTCTTGCCCGAACCGGCGGCGAATTGGCCGATCAGATATTCGTAGGCGTCGCCAAGCGCATCCACATCCGAGGAGAAGTCGGCAAGCCCTTTGGCGATTTCGGTGATGATGGCGCAGAGTTTGGCGTTGCGATCAGCGTATGTCCGGCCCAGCTTGTCAGAGCCGAGATTGATCTCCGAGAACAGCCCACCGAAAGTGCTCTGGAACGACTCGTTTTCGATATATTTGAAGCCCGTCTGCAGGGTGTTCAACAGTTCGTCGTCCTGGGTGCGCGCCATATGGGCGATGCTGGTCCAGAGGTGTTCCGGCTTGATGACGTAGTGCGCCTTGAGACGCATCTGCTTTTCAAAAGCAACCACATCATCGGGGTTCTCCGCATACCAAACAGAGAGGGGCGAGCGCCCGCCATTGCCGATCGCGTTGGGATCGGGGTAGTCGCGCCCGAGCTCCTTCTTCGCAGCCATCTCGTAATTGTCAGAAAGGTAGCGCAGGAAGAGGAAAGAGAGCATGTAATCGCGGAAGTCGTCCGCATTCATCGCGCCGCGCAGCTGGTCGGCGATATTCCAGAGCGTTTTGCCCAGCTGCTTTTGGTTGTGGTCGTTCATTGTACGGGTGCTTTCTAAGGGGCGGGCGCGGGAGCTGGGGCCGGTTCTGAAGCATGAAGAACAAAATTGTACTTGCTCTTTAGGCCAAGAAAAATCTTGTCAAAAAGATCCCGAGAGTCCTTCTCTAATATTTCACTTTCGAAGTAATATACCTTTTTGTGGGAGAGCGTATTGATCACGCGTGCGGTATCGTCGGGATCATCGATCCCGATTTGCATCAGTACATATCCAAACTGGCCCACCCCAAGGAAGGACGCCACATTCTCCAGAACTTGACGCAGCAGCGCAAAGTGGAACGCCCGCACCTCGTTCGCTGCCCACGCCTGTTCAAGTAGTTGCAAGAGGCGCAAGTGATAAAGGAGAACGTCGTTGTTCGGACTCTCCAACGCCAGCTCACCATTCTTGGCACTGAGAATGCCGACCTTCGAATGCTTCTTGAACTTGTCGGCCTTCTCACCCTTCTTGAGCCAGTCGGCAAGGATCGCGAAAAATCCGAGGTGATGCGTGGTGATGATGATCTTGCGCTTCTCGAAGTGATCCTCGATTAGATCGAATAGCGTCGACGCAGTAATGAAAATGTTATGATCATCCAGACTTGAGACAGGATCATCGATGAAGAAGTGGGCTGCTTGCTGGTCTGCCCATCCATCAACTTCGAACAGTGCGAGAAAGAAGCACCAGATAAAAATTCGCTCTTCGCCACGCGAAATCTTGTAGGTGACTTTTGCGACATTGTTGGCGTCATTGGGATCTGGCACTTCCTGGAAGAACGACACTGCTTGGATGCCATCCTGTGGGTCATCGTAGTAAATGAACTCAAAACGATAGCCTGGCTTGAAGCGGTTCAGTTTGTCGCGGACGTTGTCTTCGGTCAGTGCGCTGTGGAACTTGTTCAGACTGCACTTGCGGATATCTAGCTGAATAGGCGTTCCGTCGTTCTCGGGGTCGTTCTGCCAGACGAACAGGTCCTCGCTATAGGCGTTATAGTAAACACCTGTGTGAGCACCCTTTTTGTTTTTGGTCGCGTCTTTGTATGAAACCGACAGTCGGGTCTTGCCAGTAGCGTTGAATGCATAGAGCAGGACGATCTTTTCTTTGGCATCGCGGAGGGTGGTGGCGATTTCAGAATGATTCATGCGTCATCCTCTACGACCGAGGGGAAAAGCTGTTGCATCAGCCCCTTCTTGTGGGTCTTGAGGGTGCCGAGCTTTTGGCTCTCTGCGGCGATGAGATCATCGAGGGAGGTGAGGCAGTCGGCGATGCGTTTTTGTTCAGGAAGACTTGGGACTAGTAACCGAACCGAAGAGAAGAGTGATTTATTGATGATTGGAACGGCCTGCCGTCCGGCAAGCAACGCGATGCGCTCAGAAGCATTTGACAAGGCGAAATAGACAAAGCCATCCGAGTGCTTTGCGTTAGGAATGACCGCATTGATTTGCTGGTTCGTCGCGCAATGCCGAACGTTCTGCGCGATCTTCCCAATCGTGGAACCGATGCTTACGAAAAGAACGCTGCGTGCCTTGATTGGGCGAGTTTTCTCGAATCCGGCTGCGGTCAGAGTGGTTTTGGTTTCATCGACATATCGTAGCTCGGAGATATCGGCTGGCGACACGAACGGAATGCCGCCTCCGTATAGGGTGGGATCGGCTGTGCTGGGTGTGCTTCCGGTAACCACCTGACCAAAGTCGCCGATCGACTTCTCATCCCACTCCCCCGACCCCTCGAACTCTGGGAAGCGGAGGCGGGGTTGGGTTTCGCCTTCCTGGGGGAAAAGTTGCTGCATCAGGCCCTTCTTGTGGGCCTTCAGCGCCTCCACCTTTCGCCCCTGCGCCTCGATCAGCGCGTCTGCCGAGTCCAGACAGTCGGCGATTTTTTTTTGTTCGGCCTCGTCTGGCCGCCAAGCGTTTGTCGACAAGAACTGAGTGACGGAGATGTTGAACCGGCCTGCTCGGGCACCCTCGTTGACCAGCCCACCCAAGGCTGGATTATGGCTCCCCGACTCGAAGTACCATTCCCAGAAATCCGGGTTCTCGTTAGGTTCGAACCGGAAGCACTTATAAATGGGTGAGACGATTCCGTTCGGATAGTTGGAAAGCCGCTTGATCGTTCCGAAGCTTGACGCTTTGGTCGTCCGGTCATTGTAGACAAAGTCGTCTTTGCGAATCTTTAGATAGCGATCAGTGCTGTCACCAGCGATCTTCTTTCCGAAATAATCGCTTTGCAGCACAAGGCCGTGCTCCCCCGAAAGACTTAGAACGTTGTCGGCATCTCCGGTTGTGGCCCGATCAGTAACAGGTCGAGCAAGTTTCTGGAGCGAAACCTCCTTCCAACCATTTGCAGTCTGAGTGCCCGACTCGAAACTCTATGAGCAATTGCAGTGCCTTGCGATCCGCCGTGTTAGGATTCGGATGTGTGCGATGAAGATCCACGCCTGGGCGCTGGCGACCGATCTTTCCCAGTCTTTGGCCAAGCGCCGACAGCGTCCCAACCAGGCAAAGGTGCGCTCGACGACCCAGCGGCGCGGTAAGAGCTCGAACCCCTTGGCAGTGTCGGAGCGTTTGACGATTTGCAGATCCCAGCGGCCTATCTTGGCCAATGAACCGCGTAATTTGGGGCCAGCATAGCCACCATCGGCGAAGACATGACGCAGCCAGGGAAAGCTCGAACGGATCGATTGGAGCACGGTGGCAGCACCGTCCCGATCCTGGACATCGGCACTGTGGACGACCAGCCCTACCATTAAGCCCAGCGTGTCGGTGACGATATGGCGCTTGCGACCCTTGATCTTCTTTCCTGCATCATAGCCCCGGACCCCGCCGCTTTCGGTGGTCTTGACACTTTGGCTGTCGATCACGCCCGCCGAGGGTGAAGCCTCACGCCCTTCGCACTCGCGGGCTATCATCACCAGGTGATGGTTGATGATGGCGAGCAAACCGCTGTCACGCCAGTCATAGAAATAGCGCTGCACCGTCGATGGTGGCGGAAACTCTCCTGGCAGCAGGCTCCATTGGCAACCGCTCGAGGCCATGTAGAGCACAGCATCCATCACGGACCGCAAATTCGTGGTCCTCGGTCGACCGATAGATCGCGCAGGCGGCATGAGGGGCGCGATGATCGCCCATTCCTGGTCGGTCAGATCGCTTGAATAACGACGCCCACGTCGCGCATACTCGTGTCGGGCAGTTTCGGTCCAGGCCATTGTGTTCTCCGTTCAGTCTCGCAACCGAACTGAATCACAACCTGCTGAAACTGCTCAACTCTTTTCGGGTTGGGCTCTGAAACTCCGGAAACCGCAGCCTCGGCACCAGCATAGCCCCATCGGCCGTGTCGGCAGATGATTTCCCCTTACTGCTCATAGGCGCTCAACCCCGAGATTTCACGGCCGCCAGCGCGCTTCAGCAGAAGCGGCAGCAGGTCGGCCATGAGGTCCAGCTCTTTCACCCGTCGCGCCTTCCAGTTCAGGCCAAGGGGTTCCATCAAATCGGTCAGCGCCTCGCCGTCGAAGATCATGCGTTGCAGGATGGTATCGACAAAGCCTTGCAGCGCCTCGGTCGCAAGCCCGTGCTTGCCCGCGATGCCCGCCAGCTCCGCCGCGTTCTTTTCGGCCTTGAAACGGCTGTAGCCGTCGCGGATGGCCTTCTCGCTCAGACCCTCACCCGCCTTCAGTGTGGCGATGTACGCGGCGATGTCCTCACGCTCGTCCATGAACTTGGCGTCGGACTGGATCAGGCCGATCAGCTCCTCGCGGCTCATCTTTTGCTTGCCGGGGGTTGCCTCGGAATAGCGGGCGATCAGGCCCATGATGTAGTCATAGTCGATCACGGCCGAGGCAAAGAGGACGAACTCGAAATCGAGTTGGTCCGCTTCCTGCGTCGGCTTGTCGGCAACCTTACCCTGCTGTGCCCGAAGCCGCTGGGCGGTCTCCAGATACGCGCCGCGGAAGCCAACCAGGTTGTCGCGCGGAAGAACCTGCTCGATCGCTGCGGCGTTTTCCGGGGTCAAGTCTGTGTACTGGTCAAGCTGGGTCTTGAGCCGCTGGACCTCCTTGAAATGCTCGACGAACGCCGCGCGGGCCGCGTCGCCCTTGAGGTTGGGCACCGCGTCGGGGGCGCATTCGAGGCCCTGCGACTTCATGAAGGTGTCGAGCTTTTGCACCGCGGTTTCCAGTTTCTGGATGACCACAGGCGCCTTATCCACCAGCCAGAGTTCACGGGCCTTTTCGGCGGCAGCCTCGCCCGAGAAGAGGGCGATGGCGGTATCGACGGCCGCCTGCTGCTGGCGGAAGTCGAGGATATTTCCATACGGCTTGGTCGCGTTCAGTACCCGGTTCGTGCGCGAGAAAGCCTGGATCAGCCCGTGATGCTTCAGGTTTTTGTCGACGTAGAGGGTGTTCAGGAACTTCGAATCAAAGCCAGTGAGCAGCATGTCAACGACGATCGTGATGTCGATTTTGTGGTGCGGCCGGTTGGGGTAAGCCTTGCGTAAGTCGGCATCCGGCCATTGCTGGTCTTTGATGCGCTTCTGCACGTCCTGATAATACAGGTCGAACTCACCGATCTTATGGTTGGTGCCGTAGTTGGCGTTATAGTCGGCGAGGATTGCCTTCAGGGCTTCCTTTTTCTTTTCGGGCTCGACAGCGTTGTCTTCTTTCTCCTGCGGCAGGTCCTCCTGGATCTGCTTCACGTCCGCGTTGCCCTCGGCGGGCGGTGAGAAGACGCAGGCGATGTTCAGCGGTTGGAAGCCGGGATCAGCGGCCAACTTCTCGGCCTGCATGGTCTTGAAGAGGGTGTGATACTCGATGGCATCATTAATCGACGACGTGGCAAGCAGGGCGTTGAACCGGCGCTGCCCGGTAGCAGCGTCGTGCTTGGCGAGAATTGCCTCGATTACCGCCCGCTTGGCCAGCGGTTCGCCCGGCTTGGGCACTGTCTTGCCCTGCGGCTTGTAATAGTCAACGTGGAAGCGAAGGACGTTGCCGTCCTCGATCGCATGCGTGATTGTGTAGGTGTGAAGACGCTGCTGGAAGAGGTCTTCCGTCGTCTTCATGCTGGCCTGCGTGTCCTCGATCTTCTGCTGCGCGGCGTTCTGATCGAAGATCGGAGTTCCGGTGAAACCAAAGAGCTGGGCGCGCGGGAAGAACTCCTTAATAGCCTTGTGGTTCTCGCCGAACTGCGACCGGTGGCATTCGTCGAAGATAAAGGCGATGCGCTTTTCACGGAGGGGCTCCAGCTGTTCCTTGAAGCTCTTCTTGCCATCCTTCTTCTGCTGCTTGTTACGCTTGCTATTTTCGTCCAGCGCGAGGCCGAGCTTCTGGATCGTGCATACGATGACCTTGTCGGCGTAGTCGTCGGAAAGCAGACGGTGGACAAGGGAGGAGGTGTTAGTGTTCTCCTCGACGCAGCCTTCCTGGAACTTGTTGAACTCCTCGCGCGTCTGTCGATCGAGATCCTTCCGGTCCACGACGAAGAGACACTTCTCGATGTCCGGATTGTCCTTCAGCAGCGTTGACGCGTTGAAGGAAGTCAGCGTCTTGCCGCTGCCGGTGGTGTGCCAGATGTAACCATTGCCGCAGTCTTGCGCGATCGAGTCAACAATCGCCTTCACCGCGTAGACCTGATACGGCCGCATTATCAGGAGCTTCTGCTCGCTTGCGATCAGAACCATGTAGCGGCTGATCGTCTGGCCGAGTGTGCACTTGACGAGGAAGGACTCGGCGAAGCTATCGAGATGGACAATCTTCTTGTTGTCGATATCGGCGAACTCATAGACCGGCAAAAAGCGCTCTTCGGCATTGAAGGCGAAGTGGCGAGCATTGTTGTTCGCGAAGTAGAATGTCCTGTCCCGGTTGCTAACGATAAACAACTGAAGAAAGCACAAGATCGTCTTTGTATAACCGTTTCCAGGGTCGTTTTTGTACTCGACGATCTGCTCCATGGCGCGTCGCGGGCTTATGCCGAGGGTCTTCAGTTCGATCTGAACGACCGGGATGCCGTTGATCAGCAGAATGACATCGTATCGATGATGGCTGTTGTCCGTGTTGATGCGAAGCTGGTTCACCACCTCGAAAGAGTTCTTGCACCAGTCCTTGATGTTGACGAGCGTGTAGTTGAGCGGCGTCCCATCATCACGGGTGAAGCTATTGCGCTCGCGCAAGGTGCGGGCGGCGGTAAAGACATCGGGCGTGATGATCTCGTCGAGTAGCCGCTGAAATTCCCCATCGGTCAGCGTTACCCGATTCAGGGTCTCGAACTTCTCACGGAAGTTTCGCTCCAGTGTGGCGCGATCGCGGATATCGGGGCGGTATTCGTACTTGAGGTCCCGAAGCTTGGTGACGAGGGCATCTTCAAGATCGCGCTCGGGTTTAGTAGTCGCCATCGCGGGGCTCATCGGTTCTTTTTCTTTGCTGGGTGGGTCCAAGTCCCCGGCGTGAAATGCAATCGCGAGCCGAGGGAGTACTTGGTAAGGCGGGCGTCGGAGGCGATCTGGCTGGAAGTAGCTTGATCCATCATTCTGCCGTCCCTTTGGTGCTTGGGCGGCTATCTTCGCGACCCAGTTCAATGTCCTTCAACCGCTCGTACTCTTCGACTGCCATCACCACCACGACAGTTCGCCCATGTTTCGCCACCGCCACCGGCTCGGCGCGGGCGAGGTCGATCAACCGTCCGAAGCCATACTTCGCGTCTTTCGCGCTCAGGGTCTGCATGCGACTCCCCGCCTATTCCTTCGCCACTTTTGGCCAATTTGGCCCAACGAAGCAATAGTAGCGTTTGCGCAGGATGTCAGAAGCGCGATGTTCAACGACCGGAGAAGGTGTCTTTTTGATCGCTCCAGCTCAGTGGGAACGGCTCGAGCACCCGCACCAGCGTCACCTCCGGCCCCTGCTTTCCGTCCAGGATCGCCTCGACGATTTCCGGTGCGAGCAGCGTGAGCCGCAGGACGCGGGTCATGTAGGAGGGCGCAATCACCTCGCGCTCGGCCAGTTCCGCGATGGTGGCGTACTCGCCCGACTCCAGCATCCGCTTCCACCGGAACGCGCGGGCGAGTGCCTTGACCAGAGTGCTGTCGGACCTGCGCGGTTGTAGGCGAGAAGGCCGCGCCATCCGGCCCGAACAGCAGTCCTTTCAGCAGCGCGGGCGTCTCGGCACGGGTGTAAGCGGCGCGCTTGCGACGACTTTCTTCCAGAATAGCGTGGACGCGATCCCACGTCTCGCGGTCGATGACCGCGTCGTGTTCGCCTGGATAGCCCCGAACATCGACCGCGCGGACTGCGATGATGAACGACGCGTCAGTCCATTCGCAGCGGCCCGAACATGCCGGACTCCACCATAGCCATGTAGACGCGCTTCATCGCCATCGCCGTCTCCTGATTGACGAACAGCGATGAGCGCGACCCATGGGGATCACCGAGCAGGTAGGGACGCATCGTATCCCACCGCTCGCCGACTTCAGCGCGGTGCCACATGCGCATCTCTTGCTGAATCATCAGCGGCACGGCGAGCTTCTTGGGCACCATGTGGCGCTCGGGAAAAGCTTCGTGCCAGTCGCAGCGAACGAGGATCGGCGTAGTACCCGAATTGTAAAAGGGAACGTCCAGCCGCTCGGCGGTAATCGTGGCGCAGGGATGGGGCTCCATCGCTTCGACAGACTCGATGATCTTTGAGCCATCTCCGTAGGGGCACGAAACGAACGCGTGTGCGAAATAGATCGTGTGGTCCAGACCTTGATAACCGCAACGGTCGCTGGGGTCCGTCACCGGCATCTGGGGATTTTCCTGCGGCACCAAGGGATGCCACGTTGGATACCCGCGCACAACCGGACCATGCGCGTCGATCAGGTCCTGCAGCGCGCCGTCCGCCTTCTCTCGCTGGTCGGCTTCGACCCCGGGCGTCAGGACCAAGATCCGTCGCGCCCGCTCGTAGCCGTCCTGTGCCGCCTCGTCTGCTCGAAATGCCATAGGTGTCTGCCTTTCATCCCGCTTCACACGAAAGATAGGGGCTGCGCATGAAAATGCAATATCGTGCGTGAAGTATAATTATCACGCGAGAGATATGACTATCGTGCGTGAAGCCCGTCGTTTCACGTTGGCCGGAGGCGACGCTACACAAAGAAGCCGCCGCCCCACGCGGGACGGCGGCATAGAGACCGGCGTTCGGCGCTGCGTCAGTTGCCCGGCAAGCTGTAGACCCGCCCGCGCCCCTCGACCTTCTCCGAGGTCACTTCGAGCCCGAGCTTCTTCTTCAGCGCCCCGGCCATCGCGCCGCGCACCGTGTGCGACTGCCAGCCCGTCGCGCCCATGATCTCCTCGATTGTCGCGCCCTCTGGCGCGCGCAGCATGGCGATCAGGGTGGCCTGCTTCGTTCCCTCGCGCGGTGTGCGCGTCTTGGGCGCAGCCTTCGGTTCAGTGGGGGTGTCCGGCGCGGGCTCCTCGGTCGGCGCATCCGTCGCGCCCGCAGGCGCGGTGTTCGCGTCCTCGGTCTCGATGCCGATGGCGGCGAACCCTGCGTCGGTGTCCGCGACCGCGAGCGGCTGGTCTGGACCGTCGATCTGAGGCCCGCATGACGGCCATGAAGCTGAAGCTCGACATCGATCCCGACATCGTCGCGATGATGGCGGCCGAGGTCGCGGCGGGCGAACGCGCGGTGACGGCTGCCATGCGCGAGGCCGGGACCGGGCTGAAGTCGGCGTGGCGGCTGCAGATCACCGGCGCGGGGCTCGGCACACGGCTCGCCAACTCGATCCGCAGCCAGAACTTCCCGAGGTCGGGCGAAAGCCTCGACGCCGCGGCGCTGGTCTGGTCGAAGGCGCCGGTCATCGTCGGTGCGCATGACACCGGCCCGCTGATCCGCTCGAAGAACGGGTTCTGGCTGGCGATCCCGCTGCCCGCCGCGGGCAAATCCCTGCGCGGCGGCCGGATCACCCCCGGCGAATGGGAACGACGCCGGGGATTGCGGCTACGGTTCGTCTATCGCCGGACGGGCCCGAGTCTGCTGGTGGCTGAGAGCCGGCTGAACACGAAGGGCCAAGCGGTAGTGTCGCGCTCGAAGACCGGACGCGGCAAGGTCACCGCGCCGATCTTCCTGCTGGTGCCGCAGGTGAAGCTGCCGAAGCGGCTGGACCTGGCGCGGGATGCGGACCGGGCATTGGACGGCGTGCCGGGGCTGATCGTGGCGAACTGGGTGGAGGGTAGGTTGTGATCGCATCGATGCGCAATCTTGCTCGGCAGCCACGAAACCGACGGCTCGGGTCACCCCGCGCAGCACGACAGCTTCGCGACATCCTTGTCGAAGGTCTGCGCGGCGAGCTTCAGGCCCTCGACCGTGGTGAGATAGGGGAAGATCGTCTCGCCGAGCGCCTTTGTCGTCATGCCGAACTTCAACGCCAGGACAAGCGTCTGGACACTGTCGGCGCCCTCCGGCGCCATGATCACGCCGCCCAGCAGGCGGTCGGTCGCCCGGTCCGCGACCAGCTTGATCAGGCCGCGCGTGTCGCGGGCGGCGAGCGCGCGGGGTACGTTGTCGAGGGTCAGCACGCTGGTCTTGACGTCATGACCCGCCGCGCGCGCCTGCGCCTCGGTCAGGCCGACGCCGGCGACCTGCGGATCGGTGAACACCACCCAGGGCATCGCGGCGTTGTCGTAGCGCTCGGCCCCGCCCAGCACGGCGTTGCGGGACGCGAGCTTGGCGCCATAGGCGGCCATGTAGACGAACTGGTCCCGGTCCGTCACATCGCCCGCCGCATAGATGCCGGGGCGTGTCGTGGCCATGTCGTCGCCAACCTTGATCGCGCCGCGTCGATCGGTCTCGATGCCCATTTCGGCCAGACCCAGCCCTTCGGTGTTGGGCGCGCGCCCGGTGGTCAGGACAAGGTGATCCGCGGTCAGATCGCGTACGTTGCCGTCAACCGTTACCGTCAGAACGGCGCGGTCGCCGTCGCGCCGCGCGGCGTCATAGGTCACGCCGTCGAGGATCGTGAGACCTTCGGCACGCAAGACCTCGGCGAGTGCCCTAGAGACCTCCGGCTCTGCCCGCGGCAGCAGGCGCGAGCGGCAGACGATGGTGACGCGTGTGCTCATCCGCGCCATCATTTGCGCGAGTTCCACGCCGATATAGCCGCCGCCGAGGAGAATCAGGCTCTCGGGCAGCCGCTCCAGCTCCAGGAGCGACGTGCTGTCGAGCGTCGGGACGTCCAGGATACCGGGGATGTCGGGCACGGCGGGCCGCCCGCCGGTGGCGACGATGACCTTGGGGGCTGTGATCTTGCGCCCGCCGATTTCGACGCCGCCTTCGACCAGACGTGCCGGACCCTCGTCGAGATAAGTCACGCCATCGTAGCCCGGCAGCAGGTCGGCATATTTCTTCTGGCGCAGCGTCGAGACGAGATCGTCCTTGGCCGCGACCAGCGCCGCCCAGTCGGCGACCTGCGCCTCGCCCCTGAGGCCCGGGAACCGATGCGCCGACTGCGCGCCGTGGACAGCCTCGGCGGCACGGATCATCGTCTTGGACGGCACGCAGCCCACGTTCACGCAGGTCCCG
The DNA here is from genome assembly GCF_025854335.1 of Pelagibacterium flavum. Taxonomy (NCBI): domain Bacteria; kingdom Pseudomonadati; phylum Pseudomonadota; class Alphaproteobacteria; order Hyphomicrobiales; family Devosiaceae; genus Pelagibacterium; species Pelagibacterium flavum. The sequence goes on along the minus strand of NZ_CP107716.1, from coordinate 2,485,002 downwards.
CCGATGGTGCCATGACCGATCAGGGCAATCCGCTTGCCTCCTTCGGCGGCGGTGATCGCGGCCGAGAACCCGGCCGAGCCGGCACCGATCACGGCAAGGTCGAAATCGTCTTTCGGGGCGCAGTCGTCTTTCATGGGGTCATCCGTCCGTTCGAGTGTTCAGTCGCCGCTGCCGCCGTCAGACAGCCTAGACCTGTAAAAGGCGCCCAACAGGCACCCGCTGCGAGCCATCCCTTTCGGGCCGGGCGATCCGCGGTCGGGCTGTCCGTTCGGTCGTCTGCAAGCTCCCCGTCGCGTACCTCTCGTCTGCTATTGATGAGAGGTGTAAGGTCTGTAGCAACTACAGGCTCAAGGGGAAACTGGCCGATGACCGATCACGAGAGCGAGAGCGGCCTTACACGCGGAGACCTAGCTCGGACGACCGACTGCAACATCGAGACGATTCGCTATTACGAGAAGACTGGCCTGCTGCCCGACCCGCCCAGGACGGGCGCAGGCTACCGCATCTACTCCTCTGTGCATGCCACGCGCCTGCGCTTCATCCTGCGCGCGCGCGAACTCGGGTTCTCGATGGAGGACATCCGCGGATTCATGGGGCTCGAAGACGGTGCCGCGCCAACTTGCGCAGAGGTCAAGGAGCGGACCGAGCGCCACCTTGCCGATGTCCGCGCGAGGATCGCGGATCTCAGGCGCATCGAAATCGTCCTCACCGAGACCGCATCCAAGTGTTCGGGCGCCGAGGTTCCGGACTGTCCGGTGCTCGACGCAATTTCCAGGTCCGCCAATCCATGACCCCTCGCGAAACCATCCTCGCCGCGCTGCACACGCGGCTCTCGGCGCTGCCTGCCACCGCCCTGCGCGGCGACGTCCTGCCCGAGCGCGTACCGACCAATGGCTTGCTGATCCTGCGCGATGGCGAGCCGGGAGAGCCCGAAGTGACGCTGTCGCCGCTCGCCTACCACTATCAGCACCGCGCCGAGATCGAGGCGGTCGTGCAGGGCACCGACCGTGACGCTGACTTCGACACGCTGATCGCCAGCATCGGGGCTGCGCTCTCGATCGACCGCACACTCGGCGGCCTCTGCGACTGGGTCGAGGCGGAAGCGCCGCGCCCGGTCGATCTGCCGGTCGAGGGCGCGGCCAGCCTGAAGGCTGCCGTCATCCCGGTGGTGCTGCATTATTCCACGGCCGACCAGCTGGCCTGACCCAACCGATCATAGGAGACGAACATGGCACGAGCCCAGGGGGCGCGGGCGCTGATGGCGCTTGCGTTCGAGACCACCTATGGAACGCCGCCCGCCAGCGGCTTCACCCGCATGCCCTTCGCCAGCACCTCGCTCGGCGCGGAGCAGCCGCTGCTGAACTCGGAACTGCTCGGCTACGGACGCGATCCGCTGGCGCCGATCAAGGACGCGGTGACGGCCGACGGCGATGTCGTGTTGCCGCTCGACGCAGAGGCCTTCGGCTTCTGGCTGAAGGCGGCCTTCGGCACGCCGACGACCACCGGCGCGGAAGCCCCATACAGCCACGAGTTCCAGTCGGGGTCCTGGACGCTGCCCTCGATGTCGATCGAGACGGGCATGCCCGAGGTGCCGCGCTACGCGATGTATTCGGGCTGCGTCCTCGACCAGATCACCTGGCAGATGCAGCGCTCGGGGTTGCTGACCGCGACGGCGCGGCTGGTCGCGCAGGGCGAGACGGTGGGCACGACCACCAGCGCGGGAACTCCTGCCGCGCTCGAACTGAAACGCTTTGGGCATTTCAACGGCGCGATGACCCGGAATGGCTCCCCGCTTGGCAATGTGGTCTCGGCCGACATCACCTACGCGAACAACCTCGACCGGATCGAGACCATCCGGAACGACGGTCGCATCGACGGCGCGGACCCGTCCATCGCGGCACTGACCGGCTCCATTGAGGTGCGCTTCGCCGACAGCACGCTGGTGACGCAGGCCATCAACGGCGAGGCCTGCGAACTCGAGTTCGGTTATTCGCTACCCTCCGGAGAGAGTTTCACCTTCACCGTGCACGCCGTCTACCTGCCGCGCCCGCGCATCGAGATCTCGGGGCCGCAGGGCGTTCAGGCCACCTTCGACTGGCAGGCGGCGCGCGACAGCGTCGTTGGCCGGATGTGCACCGCAACCCTGATCAATGACATTGAGGTGTACTGATGCTCACGCTCGACCTGACCAACGCGCCCCGCTGGCACGACCTTGCCCCGGGCGTGCGGGTGCAGCTGCGCCCGCTGACCACCGCCCTGATGGTCGCGACCCGGAGCGATCCGGCCGTCGAGGCCATGCCGGACAATGCCTCCGACGAGGAACGCGCCGTCGCCTTCGCCAAGGCGCTGGCGCGGCGGGCGGTGCTCGCCTGGGAGGGCATCGGCAACGCCGACAGCAAGCCTATCGACCCGAGCCCGGAGGCCATCGACGCGCTGCTCGACATCTGGCCGATCTTCGAGGCGTTCCAGCTGACCTACGTCTCGAAGGGCCTGCTTCTGGAGCAGGAAAAAAACGCCTCCGCGCCCTCGCCGAATGGTCCTTCGGCGGGGGCGAGCGCTACTGCGAAGCCTGCGCGCAAACCTGCCCGGACTGCCCGACGCGGCTGAACCGTCCGGAAACGCCGGAGGGTTGGCAGGTCTGGGACCTGGTCGGCCGTCTCGGCGGCCAGCTGCGTGTGCTGCCCGGCGCTGTGATCGGCTGGGACATGTCGGCGGCGCTGGCGCTCGGTGACGCGCTCGGCGTGCCGCCGCTCGCCATGGCCGAACTGCTGCCCGTCCTCGAAGCGGTGATGGTCGCCAAGCTGAACGAGGAACTGGCCGCGAATGGCGGCAGCGGTGTCAGGTCTTGATCTTCTCGATCAGCGAGACGCCGGGCAGCCCCTCGAAATGCGCGTCGCAGGTCAGAAGCGTCGCGCCTTGGGCCCGTGCAGTTGCGAAGATGATGGCGTCGGCGGTTGCCAGCTTATGCTCCCGGCACGCCTCCGCCGCCGCGAGCGCGATCTCGGTATCGAGCGGAACGACAGTGCAGACCTGCGTGAACGCGATGACCTGATCCGCCTTGTCCTCGCCGACCTCGCGGGTCAGCCATTTCGCCAGCTCGAGCTGGACCATGGTCGGGACAAGCCACTCGGCCTGTTCGGGCAATTGCCCGGACATCTTCTCACCCGTTGGTGAGCCGATCAGCCATTCGATCCACGCCGACGTGTCGACGAGGATCATCAGAGCCGATCCGTCCGGTCGCGATAATCGGTGGCGGACGCGCCGCGCGCGAGCCCCTTCAGCGCCTCCCGCTTGGGCACAGGCACCAGCAGGACGCCCGTGCCTTTCGGGATGAAGGCAAAGGTCAGCCCGGCCTCCCAGTGCTGCGCCGCGCGGATCGCCTTGGGGATCGAGATCTGGAACTTCGAGGACAGGGTCGCGGTCTCGGCCATGGTCATACCCTCATGTAATCGATGCCTAAAACGTAAGACGCCGGTGCGGCGAAAGCAAGGACTCTGACCAATGGCTGTTGATTTCTGCTGAGAAGTGACCCGGTATTTTCACCGAGAATTGACCCGCCTCATGGATATGATTTGGGATTGGTCAGGTGGTCAAGCCGGGTGTTTTCTCCTTTTTGGTTTTGACGGTTTGGGCCGAGCTGTTTTTGAACCGGAAGCTGTCGTTTCCGGTCTCGAGGATATGGCAGTGATGGGTCAGCCGGTCGAGCAGCGCGGTCGTCATCTTGGCGTCGCCGAATACGCTGGCCCATTCGGCAAAGCTGAGATTGGTGGTGATGATGACGCTGGTGCGCTCATAGAGCTTGCTCAGCAGATGGAAGAGCAATGCTCCTCCTGAAGCGCTGAAGGGCAAATATCCGAGCTCATCAAGGATCACCAGATCGGAATGGATGAGCCGGTTGGCGATCTGCCCGGCCTTGCCCTGGGCCTTTTCCTGCTCCAGCGCATTGACCAGTTCGACGGTCGAAAAGAAGCGAACCCGCTTGCGGTGATGCTCGATGGCCTGAATGCCCAGTGCCGTGGCGATGTGGGTCTTGCCGGTTCCCGGCCCGCCCACCAACACCACGTTGTCGGCCTTGTCGATAAAGGCGCCGGCATGAAGCTGGCGCACCAGGGCCTCATTGATCTCGCTACTGGCAAAATCAAAGCCAGCCAAGTCCTTGTAGGTTGGAAAGCGCGCCACCTTGAGCTGATAGGCAATGGATCGCGTCTCTCTTTCAGCCATCTCGGCCTTGAGCAATTGTGAGAGGATCGGAACGGCCGATTCAAAGGCCGGAGATCCCTGTTCGGTGAGTTCGCTGATTGCCTGGGCCATGCCTGCCATCTTGAGGCTCTTGAGCATGATGATCAGGGCCGCGCTTGCCGGATCATGACGCATGGCGCACCTCCTTGTCCGCGCGCAGGGTATCGTAGCGCTCGACATTGGCCTGCGGTTCCTTGCCCAGCACAAGGGCCTGCGGTGCCCTGACTGGCGGCACCGTTCCCGGCTTGCCATCGATCAGCCTGTGCAACAGGTTGAGGATATGGGTCTTGGTGGGCACCCCGGCCTCCAGCGCCATCTCGACCGCGGCCAGCACCGCCTGTTCGTCGTGATGGAGAACCAGAGCCAGGATCTCGACCATCTCACGATCGCCACCGGGTTTGCCCAGAAGGTGGCGCTGAAGTTGCCGGAATCCATCGGGCATGTCGGCAAAGGGTGCACCATTGCGCAGGGCACCGGGCTTGCGCTGGATCACCGCCAGATAATGGCGCCAGTCATAAACGGTGTGACCCTGCCCATGATGCCGCTCGATAATCCTCTTGTGCTCGCAGATCGCCTGGCCTTCAGCGACAACGACAATGCGGTCCGGATAGACCCTGACGCTGACCGGTCTGTTGGCGAACGAGGCCGGAACGCTATAGCGAACGCGCTCGAGGTGAACCAGGCAGGTGGGCGAGACCCGTTTGGTATGTTCGATGAACCCGTCAAAGGCCCGCGGCACGGTCATCAGATACGGCGTCTCGATGCACCAGGAATTGGCAACCGAACCCGGTTCCGCGCCATGAGCAATCTCTTCCCATAGAGCCACACAGCGCTGCTCGAGCCAGACGTTCAACTCATCGAGCGAGTTTGCACGTGGCAAGGGCTGGAAAAGCCGGTGCCGCATATCGAGCACGTTCTTTTCCACCATACCCTTTTCCCAACCGGCAGCGGGATTGCAGAACTCGGGCTCGAACAGGAAGTGGCTGGCCATGGCCGAGAACCGGGCATTGACCTGACGTGCCTTGCCACGGCCAACCTTGTCCACGGCCGTCCTCATGTTGTCATAAATGCCCCGGCGCGGGACGCCGCCCAGAACTCGGAAGGCATGGTTGTGGGCATCAAACAGCATCTCGTGGGTCTGGAGCAGATAGGCCCGCACAATAAAGGCCCGGCTGTAGCAGAGCTTGGTATGGGCGACCTGGAGCTTGATCCGCTCGCCCCCGATCAGTGCCCAATCCTCGCTCCAGTCAAACTGGAAAGCTTCGCCAGGCTCAAAAACAAGAGGAACGAAAACGCCCCTGCCGCTCACATTCTGCTCGCGCTGGCGTTCCTCTTTCCATCGACGGGCAAAGGCCGCCACACGACCATAAGAGCCTTCGAAACCGAGGCTCACCAGATCAGCATGGATCTGCTTGATGGTGCGCCGCTGCTTGCGCGGCTTGCGGCTCTCGGCCTTCAGCCAGCCTGACAGCTTCTCGGCAAAAGCATCGATCTTGCTTGGCCGATCTGGAACCTGGAACTTCGGCTCAACCGTATCGGTCCGAAGGTATTTGCGAATGGTATTCCGGGACAGGCCCGTGCGCCGCGCAATCTCCCGGATCGATAAACCGTCCCGGAAATGCCAGCGCCGGATAACGCTCAAAAACGCCATGTCCAACACTCCTAAATCTCCCGCCCAAAACGAGCAGGATAGCGTTCAAACATGGGTCACTTCTCAGTGGAAAAATCTCCCTGAACCGGGTCACTTCTCAGCGGAAATCAACACAGTAGCCTGCTGAACGGCCGCTTTCCCGGCTTGGGCGCCCAGAAGCGGTCGGGCAGATTGCCACCCCGCTCTTGCCCTTGCCGTCGTGATGGCAGCCGCCGACGCCACCTTTACCCTTCCCGCAGCTTTTGTCTCTGATCGAAAGCAGCCATTGTTCAGCGCCTACAAACTACTGAGAGGCAAGGACGGCGGCACTGTCCTGTCTTTCACTTTCCTTAGTAGCTTGCGCAGCTTCAATGTTGGTGATTGCATCCTCGACGTTCGCCGCATAGCGCACCAGCGGTTTCCTGAGACCATGGGTGATGAACGCGCGCCGGATGTCCCGGCTTGCACCTGTCAGCCAGAGCGTGACGTCGCGTCGATGCGCCTTGTGCGCCAGACCTTCGATCATGTTGGCGCCGGTCGAGTCGAGGAACGGCACCTCGGAGAAGTCAACGATCAGCGCCTTGTGGGTGTCCTGGATACGGTCGAGAACCGAACCGATCGAAGCCGTCGCGCCGAAGAACAGCGCCCCGCTGATGCGGTAGATGACGACATCTGGGTCCGCCGCCTGTTCCTCGTCATAGGCCTCGCGCGGGCGCACGGTGTCCGCCTCATCGCGGCCGACGAAGGCGGTATTGGTGGCAACCTCGGTCGTCCGGCTCATGCGGTGGATGAACAGGACCGACCCGAGCGCGAAGCCGACGACGATGGCCTCGGTCAGGTCGCGGAAGATGGTCAGGAAGAAGGTGGCGCCAAGCACTGTCGCCTCACCCCAGCCCGAGCGCAGCAGGATCGCGATGGCGGGCTTCTCGATCATGTTCCACGCCACCACGGCCAGCAATCCCGCCAGTGCCGCAAGCGGGATGTAGGCGGCGAGTGGCGCCGCCACGAGCATGAAGAGAAGAATGAACACCGCGTGCAGCATCCCCGCGACCGGCCCATGCGCGCCGGCACGCACGTTGGTCGCTGTGCGTGCGATGGTTCCCGTCACGCAGAAGCCGCTAAAGAGCGCCGAGCCGATGTTTGCCGCCCCCTGAGCGACTAGCTCGCAGTTCGAGCGGTGCCTGCGGCCGGTCATGCCGTCGGCGACGACTGCCGACAGAAGCGACTCGATGGCGCCAAGAAGGGTGAAGGAGATCGCAGCCGGAAGAACCGCCATGATCTTCTCCATCGACAGATCCGGCAGGCTCGGGGCCGGCAGTGACGACGGGATGCCGCCGAACTTCGTGCCGATGGTCTCTACGGGCAGCCCCAGGAGGGCGGCCCCCGCCGCAGCCAGCCCGACCGCGATGAGCATGCCCGGCCAGTGTGGACGCCAGCGGCGCAAGCCGAGGATGACCGCAACTGTCGCGACGGACAGGAGGACCGCAGCAGGCGTTACGCTGTCCCGGACCGCCCACAAGGCGGGAAGCTTCTCCAGAAGCTCGCCAGGCTCATGCTCCAGCGCCAGCCCGAACAGCTCCCTGATCTGACTGGCGAAGATGATCACCGCAATGCCCGCCGTGAACCCGACGGTCACCGGGAAGGGAATGAACTTGATGAAGGTGCCGAGCCGCAGGAACCCGACAGCGGCCAGCATCAGTCCCGACAGGAACGTCGCGAGGATCAGCCCATCCATTCCGTGGAGCGCGACGGTGCTGGCCACCAGAACGATGAAGGCGCCGGCTGGGCCACCGACCTGGAAGCGCGAGCCGCCGAGGAGCGAGACGAGGAACCCGCCCACGATGGCGGTGTAGAGGCCCTGCGCCGGAGTTGCGCCCGATGCAATAGCGATGGCCATGGACAGCGGCAGCGCCACGATGGCGACGGTCAGTCCGGCGATGGCGTCGGCGCGCAATTGTGGCAGCCCGTAGCCTTCGCGCAGGACAGTGACGAGTTTCGGGGTGAAGAGCTCGGCGAAGCTCGGAGCGTCGCTCTGTCTGGTGGTCTGGTCTTCCATCTTCGGCCGCACCTTTGAGGATTGCGGCGGGATCGTCGGCATGTCGTCGGCGGTCGCCGTCGCGGGGTTGAGGGATCAGTGTCTGGGTGGGGGCGCCTTCAGGCGCACGCCTCGTCCGCTTGCCGTGCTGGCGGATCCTTCTCCGATGAGTTCGACGCCAGCAAGTTCGAGTGCCGCGACCACCTTGGTCAGGCTATCTACGACACCACGCACATTTCCATTGCTGGCTTCCATGCGCTGTATTGTCGGAACGGAAAGCCCGGCTAGTTCCGCCAGTGTCTTCTGGTCGATACCGAGCATGGCGCGCGCGGCGCGCATCTGTGGCCCAGTGATCATAGGAGTCCTCTAAACACACAATGATTGATGCCTAGATCGTCGACGTTGATATGTCAAATATCGATATGAGGGTTCTGGATATGCCGCCAAAACTTTGTCGACAAAGAAGCCTATGTGGCACCCTGCAAGCACGGGGCAAACAAGCCGAGGCCGCTTTCGGCGGCGCCACGCCAAAACCCGACAGTCCGTTTTCCACCCCATGCCGGTCATCCCGTGGGAAATTTCCATTGCCAACGAAACGGTGCAATCGGGGCCGCTACCAGACTGGCAGGTTTTGGCGAGGAATCGGAGAAAGCCGACATTTGGCTTACGAACCAATTCTATTGTTCACCGGCTCAACTGCAGCGACGGGTAGAGGGCCAGGTTGCCATGCCCCACTGCGGCGGAGTCAGAGCCCAACGGCGAATTTTGGCATTGCGCATCGCGCTTCGCTCTTGAACTCCTCTCCCCCATACCGATGTTGTGGGAAGTGGTTGTCATTGCAGAACAATGGGTGGTTTATTTGGACGCTATCAAGAAGATGATGGCTACGCCGAAAGGCATGGAGATCGACTTCCGCAAGCCTCAGGGTGCCCCGGCACTGGTGCCAGCGGATGGCGTGTCCTGGCAAATCTTTGCCAACCCGGTGTCGCTGTTTATCGGCGGGGTCGCGGCCGTACTTCTCGAATTGGCAGAGCCGTCAGTGCGGACCGGTGTCTGGGAGCATAGCAGCTTCCGTCAAGACCCTCTCTCACGGCTGCATCGGACGGGTTACGCTGCGATGGTCACCGTCTACGCGCCTCGTCACGAAGCCGAGCGCATGATTGGGCGCGTGGTGCGGGCGCATGACCGCGTCCGTGGCAAGACGCCGGATGGACAAGATTATTATGCCAACGACCCGCGACTGCTCGACTGGGTTCATGCTACCGCGACATGGGGGTTCACCGAGGCCTATCACCTGTACGTTCACCAGCTCACTGCCGCGCAAAGGTCCTCAGCATTCAAAGAGGGTGAAACGGCTGCGGGCCTATACGGAGCAAGCGGTGCACCGAACGACTGGCTGGGTTGGGAAGCGCTCCTCGCGAAAACGGCTCCGACTCTGGAGGACCATCCGATCATGAGCGAGTTTCTTGACCTCATGGAAACCACGCCCTTGTTGCCAAAACCATTGCGCGGTGCGCAGCGCCTGCTCGTACGTGCCGCAGTGAGCATGACCCCCGAGCCAGTGCGCTCGCTTGGGCGACTGCGCGATCGCGGACTGCGGCGAGGAGAGACGATGCTGGTGCGTGCATCTGGTAGGATGGCATCGCTTTTTCCTATGTCGGCGCTTCCGCCCCTCCAAGCCACAAAACGGATGCAAGCCACCGGAGAGTTCAACGCCGGGGCGGCCGGGCATTCGTGACGGTATGACGAACGCAGGTCAGCCGTTGCAAGGATGGTTCTGCAGAATCCAAAAGCGATCATTTAAAGGTTCTCAATGATGGCTCTGGGCGGCTGGTGATAGCACAGGTTGATTTGCGTCAGGTTTCTGGTGGGGTACGCTGTATCTCCACCCTCCGAACAGGAAATCCGATGAACTACAGTCCACTCAACGAACCGAAAGCGTCGCACGCGCCTTTGTCGAGGCATGGAACTCGCTGACCTTCTACGTAAAATCCACGCAGACTTCAAATCCTTCGCCGTGTCCCATCCGCCAGCCAAGAATACAGCAAGTGCCTCCTTGCACACCATAAGGGTCAGGAAAAAGGGATCGCCCCGGGCTGAGCGTGGCAGAGGGCGAACTGGTCCTTGTCTCCGAGTTCGCTTACAATCGCGTCAGATTGCCGTGTATCCTCCGTCGACGAGGTAATAGCTGCCACTGACAAACGATGCATCGTCGGACAACAAGAACCGCACAACCTTCGCCACCTCATCTGCCCTTCCAAGGCGGCCGAGCGGATGGCGTGCCACCAGTTGCTCTCGGACATCCTGAGGCAGGTTTGCTAGAAGTGGGGTGTCAATATAGGCCGGGCCGACACAATTGATGCGCAGGCCCTGCGGCCCATACTCTGCCGCAGCGTTTTTCGTCAGCCCGACGACACCATGCTTTGCCGCCGTATAGGCGCTGTTGCCGATTGCCGCGACCATGCCATGGATAGAGGCCATGTTGACAATGGCACTTTCTGCGGCGCCTGCTTCGAGCATGGCAGGGATCTGGTAGCGCATGGCGTAGAGAACACCATTGAGGTTGATGTCGATCACGCGATTCCAATCTGTAAGATCGACTTCACCGGTAGGAGCAGCGTTTCCACCAATTCCGGCATTGTTCACCGCGTAGTTCAGTTTGCCATAAGTGCTGAGTGCGAACGCAACAGCCCGTTCGTTGCCGTCCGGCGAGGCACTGTCCGCGACGAACGGGCTCGCCGTTCCGCCAGCAGCTGCAATTTCGTCAGCTACTCTTTGGGCTCCTGCTTCGCTGATATCAGCCACGACAATACTGGCGCCGAGGCTCGCCAGTTCCTTGGCAATCGCTTCGCCTATCCCGGAGCCTGCGCCGGTAACCAAGGCAACCTTGTTTTGGAAAGTCATAGTCTGTCCTTTCTTGTCGGGTGTGCTCGCCCGAGCTAGCAACCCCGGCATCGCTGTGCGGGTGATCTGCTGATGTTAAGCCTACCACACGACTTCAGTCGAATGCAGGGCTATCAGCATGGCCTCCACGTGCCGCTCACGATACATCTCAAAATGGTCAGGGGCGATCTCATTGGATAAAAAGCTGGCCCAAGCCGGTGGTGGCGTCGCCTTTGCTGCAATGGCGACCGCACGTCAGGTCGCATCCATCAGGATGGTGGCCAGGGTCCAGACGACTCAAAGTGGTATTGATGTCGTTTGGCGACATCGTCCCCATTGCTGTCCAGTAGTCGTTCACAGCATCCCTAGTTGCGTTGCGGACGAGATCAAACAAGAAAACTGCGCAACAAATCAGACCGGGTCAGTATTCCCACCATCATCTCCTCATCGAGGACCGGGAACATGCGGTAAGGCCGGGCGATGAACCGCTCTGCAGCCGAAACGATATCTGTGGCCGCGTCCAGGGTCTCGGGATTGCGCGTCATGTAGCGCTCGACGGTCCCGCCCCACTGCCCGTAATAGGCGGCGGTCAGCGCGGCTTTAAAGCAGTCCTTCTTGGTGAGTATCCCCACAAGCTCACCCGAGCCATCGACCACCGGTGCTCCCGCAATGGCTTCATCCATAAGAAATCCTGCAGCAAACCCGATCTCGTTTTCCGGCGAGAGCGTCCTGACATCGGTAACCATGAACTGCGCGATCGAAATCTGTCCCTTCAAGGCGCCTTCCTTCCGCTTTTTCGTCGGCACACACCGCATTCGATGCCCTCGATGCAGTCGAGGCCGCCGCACGATCCCTTGATCGGCGGGCGCCCTGCCACGACGCCCAATGCCAGGCCGCCAAACGCCAACAAAAAGACCACAAGAGTAAACAGGATCAGCATGAAGCCTCCTCAACCCAGCACATGATCGCCAATGGCCCCGACCATAATGGTCCGAATTGCCCCACCGTCGCGCACCAGCAAAACCGCATCCAGGCCCAGCTCGGTGGCCAGGGCCTCGGCCTGATCGTGCTCCATTGCCATCAGGGCCGTCGCCCAGCCATCTGCGGTTGCAGCGCTCTTGGCCACTACGGAAACCGATACCGTCCGGCCCGAAACCGGGCTCCCGGTCCGAGGATCGATGATATGACTGACCTGATGGCCATCGACGCCATAGACCTGAGCCGAAATCCCCGACGTAGCGATGGCGCTGTCGCGCAGCTTCAGCCCCATCCCCAGAGTGCCAGATGCTCCTTCAATAGCCACTTGCCAATCCCGGCCATCGGGATGTCTTCCCCGCGCGCACAGCTCGCCCCCCAGATCGAGCAAAAAGTCTCCAACACCTTGCGCCTCCAGCGCCGCGGCCATCCGGTCGAGCGCATGCCCCTTGGCGATGCCGCAAAGGTCCGCGCTCAACCCCGCATCTGACTTGCGAACCGCCACCTCGTTGATCCCAAGCCCCTCATACTGTCCCCAGGCCTCAGCATGGATGGGGCCAAAACCGTAGCGCGCGACAACAGGGCCGACGGTTGGATCGAAGGCCCCCCGGCTCTGGTGAGCGATATCGAGCCCCTTGCTCAGAACCGTCCGGAACTGATCGGAAGCGGGCAGCCAGTCCGTTGTCATGGCGCCATTGAACACGGACAGGGCGCTATTTGGCCGATAGGGAGAAAATTCAAGATCGACATCGTCGACGATTGTCTCAAGTGCCGCGCGCGCCGGTTCAATGCCGCTTGGAACCGTCAGCCGCCAATAGCTGCCAAATGCAGCCCCTCCGATCACATCGACACCAGCAGCGGCCCAGCCTGCGGTTGGGGCCAGCGAGGCGGCACCGGTAAGGGCGAGAAAACTACGGCGCGTCAGCATGGTCATATCCCGAAATCGTCGTTGAAGATGGAAGCTGGCTCGACCCCGTTTTCGTCGAGCATGGCAAATACCGCTGAGATCATCAGGGGCGGCCCACACAAATAAAACTCGCAATCATGGGGCGCCGGATGGTCCTTGAGGTAGCGATCATGCACCACCTCATGAATGAAGCCGACTGGCCCCTCCCAGCCATCCTCCGGTTGCGGCTCGGACAACGCCAGGGTCCAGGAGAAATTTTCGTGTTCTCTTGCGAGCGCATCGAACTCATCGCGATAGAAGATGTCCGCACCGCTCCGTGCGCCATACCAGAAGCTGATTTTGCGCCTGGTCCCCTTGGCGAGTTGTTCGTGGATCATGGCGCGAAGGGGCGCCATGCCGACGCCGCCGCCGATAAAGATCATTTCCTTGTCTGTGTCCTGGACCCGGAAATCGCCAAACGGGCCGGAAACTTCGACACTGTCGCCAGGTTCGAGACTGAACAGATAGGACGAGACAATACCCGGAAGAATATCGCGCGCACCGGCGGGCGGCAAGGCGAGGCGAATATTGAGCACAATCTTGCTCTTGTCTTCGGGGCGGCTTGCGACCGAATAGGCCCGATGGGTGGGCTCGGCATTGTGCACGCGCAGGTCGCGCACGCCCAGCTCGCTCCACGTGGGTTCAAACCGCGCCTCTGCCTTTAGCGCAGACAGGCCGAGGTCATAGGCGGGCGCGTCGACCTGGACATAGGCGCCGGCTGCGAAGTCGAACGCGGTGTCTCCAGGAATAGACAGAACAAGTTCACGTATAAGGGGGGCGAGGTGCCGGGTCGAAAGCACCTGCGAGGTCCACCGTTCTGCCGAAAGGATATCTTCAGCAACTTCAACGTCCAGAGGGCCACGCACGACCACCTGACAGGAGAGCCGTTGGCCCTCACGGATCCCCGAGCGGCCCAGCAGCGCCGTCTCGGTGGGCAAGGGCTCACCGCCTCCCTCGCGCAAACCGACCCGGCACTGACCGCACGTACCTCCTCCCGCACATGCGGACGGAACAGCAATTCCCGCGTCGTTGAGGGCGGTCAACAGTTTGGTGCCGGTTGTGCCGACGATCTCCCGGTTTCGGTTGACGGTGATCGCCACCGGTCTGGCCGGGGAGAGAATGGAGCGAGCTGTCATTACGACAATGGAAAGCGCGAGAATCAGCGAAACGATCAGGCCGGTTGCCAGCAGGATTTGGGTCATCAGCCTATCCCCGCGAACGCCGTAAACCCCATCGAGAGCAGGCCCGTAACAATGAAAGCCATACCGAGACCGCGCAGACCATCGGGGATGTCGGCATAATTGAGCCGCTCTCGCAGCGCGGCAAGAGCCATGATGGCCAGCGCCCAACCGACCCCACTGCCAAAGCCGAACACGACACTTTCGCCGAAATCATATCCCCGTTCCACCATGAACAGCGATCCCCCGAGGATGGCGCAGTTGACTGTAATCAGCGGCAGGTAAATCCCGAGGGCGCGATAGAGCGCTGGGACGAACCGGTCGAGAACCAGCTCGAGGATTTGCACCATCGCGGCAATGACGCCAATGAAGGCAATCAGGTTGAGGAATGTGAGATCAAAGCTGCCCAGGCCCAGAGCCACCCAGGTGTCGGGTTGAAGCAGATAGGAAAAGATAAGGAAGTTGAGGGGCACGGTGATCGTCTGGACCACAGTCAGGGCAATTCCCAAACCGACAGCCGTTTCGAGGCGTTTGGAGACGGCAAGAAACGTGCAGATGCCCAGAAAGAAGCTCAGCGCGAGGTTTTCCGCAAAGACCGATCGCAGGAAGAGGTCGATCACTTCGCTCTCTCCTTGGTTCCCGGTTCAAGATCGAAGTCAACCGGCTCCACTTGGGCAGTGCGGACCGAGCGAATGGCCCAAATCAGCAGGCCGAGGACGAAAAATGCGCTGGGCGCAAGCAGCATCAGATTGAGCGGAACAAACCAACCCCCGTCATAGATGGTAAGAAAAACCGTCTGGCCGAATAGCGTGCCGGCGCCAAACAGTTCGCGAAAAAATCCCACGATCAGCAGCACCAGCGAATAGCCCAGCCCATTTCCCAGTGCGTCGAGCATCGAGGGCGCGGGCGGATTGTGCATGGCAAACGCCTCGGCCCGGCCAAGCACCAGGCAGTTGGTGACGATCAGTCCCACAAAGATCGAAAGGCGCTGGCTCATTTCGAAGGCGAAGGCTTCAATGATCTGATCGGCTACGATCACCAGTGAGGCGATGATGGTAATCTGGACGATCAGCCGGATCGAGGTGGGAATGTGCCGCCTGATCAGCGAAATAATCGCGCTACCTGTGATCAGAACGGCGGTCAGCGCAAGGCACATGATCGCCGCTGTCGACATCGACGTTGTCACTGCGAGGGCCGAACAGATTCCAAGGATCTGCAGCGTGACAGGATTGTTGTCGATGATGGGACCGTAAAGGGTACGCAGCGCGTTCATCGCTCAAAGCTCTCCGCGCGCAAGGTTGTCGAGCACCGGACCGAACCCGTTCGGCCCCAGCCAGAAGTGCACGGCATTGGTGATACCGTTTCCGGTTCGCGTCGCCCCGGTTATCCCGTCGATCTCGAATTCGGTCGTCGCCCGACCGCGCACGACATCGAGCCGAATGTCACCCTCCGGCCCGACAAGATGCTTGCCTGGCCAGAGCGACTGCCAGGCGGGCTCCTCGATCCGTGCCCCGAGCCCGGGCGTCTCCCCCTGCTCGGTCACCGAGAAAGCGGCGACGGTGTTGAGATCGCCCTCAAGAGCAAGATTGGCCCTTATGACCGACTGATAGCCGGCGCCGGAGATGGGCAAGATAACCAGACGCAATTGCCCTGCCTCACGCAGGACGTGAATGGGCACCAGATCGGGGCGGCGACCGATTCCGGCGATGTCCTCCTCAGCGGAAAGAACCGTTGAGGTTTCCGGATCGTCGCGCGCTGCCGCGGCATCAGAAGTCTCGGGGTCAACATCTTCTGCAATTTGGCCGGTGCGCAGGTCGACCACGATCTTCTCGAGACTGTCACCGCCCGCCTCTTCGATCAGCGCCGCCATTTCGGGCATCGAGGCCAGCATTTCCTCCATCCGCGCAGCCTGTTCGGCGGCAAGGTTGGCCTGCTGGATTGGTCCAAGGATCACCGCCGCGCCCGAGACGACAACCGCGCAAACCGTAGAAACGGCAAAAGCGACAGCAAGGGTTTTGGTGCGGCTCTCATTGGGCAGGGCAAGCAGATTGCGCCAGCGCGCCACCGGGTTGAGGTCAGCCATTGCGGGGCCTCCATGACCGTTTTATTGCCGCGATGACTGCAGCATCGATAAGGGGAGCAAACAGGGAAACGACAAGCGTCGCAAAGATTATGGCTTGCGGACCATCAAAGCCCGTGTCCCGCCAGCCAAAAAGCGCCAGAAGAGCACCGGCGCCAAATCCATAGGCCCAGCGACCGATCCGGGTTGCCGAAGACGCCACAGGATCTCCGACCAGAAACACCAGGCCGAACATCAGGCTGCCCTGGGTGAAGATGAGCAACGGATCGTGTCCGAGGACGACCGAAACAAGAACCGACCCGATGATCGACGATATGACGATTTGCCAGGAGAGGATGCCAGTCGCCATCAGCAAGAGTGCCCCCGGAAGGACGGCAAAAGCGAGGAGCAGCCCTCCGGCGTCGATATCTGTTTGCGGGAAAGCGAAAAAAAGAAAGGCAAGCGTTGCCACGGCGGAATTGACGATGTTTCGCCCCCATCCACCAAACACCTGTTCGCCGATGACCGTGCCGAAACTCGCCGCGAGCACAATCTGCCAGGGGGCGAAATCGCCCGGAGCCAGGATGCCCACGGCAATTGCAGTGACAAGTGCGATCGGAGAGACCGGTTGTGCGCGAGCCCACAGAAAGACCAGTTGCCAGGCAATCACGACGATCAGTGTCAGGACCATGTGCCAGAGAGCAACCGGGCCGAATGCACCGATCGCTGCCGCAGCAGCAGGAAGCGCCGCCGCCGCGATCATCCAGGAAATCGTGTCCCGGTGCCATACGCCGGCTCTCATGCCCCCGCCTCCAGACTGTCCAGCACCATCCTCAGCCTTTGGCCAAAGTCGGTCTGCCCGCCCGTCAGATAGGTCGCCAGTGCCATATCCTCTTCGGCAAGCCAGGCGCAGCCAAGCCTTTCCGCCGCTTCCACATCGGTGATTGAAAGGGCCCGCAGCAAAGGCACCACCGGAACATTGGATCCAAGGCTTTGCTCAAGTGCTTGTGTGGGGATGAAGGGCGCCGGCTTTTGCGCCTTGCGCAGCGCTTCGACCAGCCAGTGAGATCGCGCCGGCTGACGGCGCTCGATGATGGTTACCTGTCGATCGTAACGTCCAAGAAAGGCGCTCTCGCGACCCGCAATCAGCGAGCCGGAAAGGATCGTTTTCGACCCCGGGGTCAGATCTGCCCGCGTCAGGGCATGCAGGTCAGCGCCCAGCGGGACCTGTGCGAGCCGCGGATTGCGCAGTCCCGGGCCGGACAGGGCAATGACCCGAAAGGGATCAATTCTGCCGGTCGCAAGAAGGTGACCAATGGCAATGACGTCTTGATATCCGATATGCCAAACCTTCTGCCCCTCTCGCGGCCGGAAAAGTTGAGCAATGTGGGTCCCCACCAGACCAGCCGGATGGGGACCGGAAAACCGGGCAATCTGCAATTGCTTGCTGTCTTCACCCAGCGCAAGGCCATCAGCCTGGCAGAGAAAGATCGGCCCCGCCGTCAAAAGCGCGAGAGCTGCAAGACCCCGCGAGAAGTCTTCGCGCCGTTCATCGATGATGGCGCGGGGATCGGGCGCATGGGGTGCCGTATCGATTGCGGTCACGAAGATGGCCTGGGCCTCGCCGTCAGGATCGGCGATCCGATCAAAGGGCCGTGCTCGCAGCGCCGGCCATTGGCCGCACGCTAACAACAACTCGCGCAAACCTTTTTGGGTGGATGCAATTGCCGCATCGAACTCCATGCGCCGGTCTTCGCCGTCATTGAGGATGCTGACCTCACTGAGCCTGCGACGCGCACCGAACTCGACGCGCTCGATCTCGCCTGAAACCGGAGAACAGAAAACGAGACGGGGGTTGTTGCGGGCCCTGAAGAGCGGCGTACCGATACTGACCCGCTCTGAGGGCTCGACGAGCATTTCGGCCCTGATCCCGCCGAGATCATGGCCGAGGAGCCCAACGCGCGTAACCTCCACGGCCCGGTCGACCTTAGGTTCGGGCGTACCCTTGAGGGGCACGGTCAGGCCCCGCCGCAAAGCAATTCTCATTTGACCTCACCGGTTGCAAACGCCACCATGCACGTTCAGGGACAGGCGACCTTGACCTCGATCAATCCCAAAGGCCTAGCATTTGGGCATGTTTGGCGCAAACCGAAAGGGATAGCAATGTTTGCTCTTATTCTCAGGACGGGAACGGTGCTTGCCATTCTCGGAGCATTTCCCAACGCGGCGTGGGCTCAGCAAAGCGAACCGACTGTGAGTATTGTCCAGCAATGGCTCAGCTCAGGACACGCCGATGCACAGTCCCCCTCGTTCCGTCACTGGGAGGGGGAGCAGGCGATTCCGGGAACTTGCGCCATGTGTCACTCCGGCGAAGGGTTCCGGGACTACCACGGGTTCGACGGGAGTGTCGCTGGAAGCATTGAAGGTTTGATTGCCCCAGGAGGTGTGGTTGATTGCGCCACCTGTCACAACGACGGCGCAGCAGCAATCGAGAGGGTGGAATTTCCATCAGGGATGAATATCGATCATCCCGGCTCCTCGGCTACATGCCTGAGCTGTCATCAGGGGCGGCAATCTGGTGGCGCGGTCGCAGCGGCCACAGGCGGCATCGAGGACGATACTGTTGATCCCGGCTTGGGCTTTATCAATCCCCACTACGCGGTCGCCGCCGCCACTCTCTTCGGCAGTCAGGTTGGCGGCGGCTATCAGTATCCGGGCAAGAGCTATATGACCCGGTTCCAGCATGTCGCCCGGTTTTCCACCTGTACCGACTGCCATGATCCGCACACGCTCGAAGTCCAGACCGAAACCTGTGCGCGCTGTCACGGCACCGAGTCTCCGAGGGCTATTCGCACATCCGAACCCGATTTCGATGGCGACGGCGACACCGCCACCGGCATCCACACGGAAATCGACGGATTGAAAACCATGCTTCTCGACGCCATTGAGCACTATTCGATCGAGGTCTCGGGAGAGCAAATCGCCTATGTGGAGCGCTATCCCTATTTCATGTTGGCCGAAGGAGAGGAAGGCGCCGGATCACCTTATACGGCCTGGACGCCGCGCCTTTTGCGCGCCAGCTACAATTTTGCATTCGTCACCGGCGACCCAGGCGCCTATGCGCACAATCCCCACTACGCCCTGCAACTGCTCTATGACAGCATCGTGGATCTGTCTGCAGCATCAGGAAAGCAGGTGGAAATAGGAGAAAGGCCCCGCTAGGGACGGGCTCGTGGAATTGCTGGCGCATGCGCCCACTGCCGGCAGGCATTTTTGCAGTCAACCCAGAGCGGGTGCAGTAGCGCCGCTCTGGGCCTTGCCATCACCAAGGCGTGATTGGCGATTTCGCGTCCGGTTACAAGCCGGCTCCGACCGGATCTAGCGCGATCACCGCACGACGAGAACCGGGATTGTGCTTGTGGTCAGGACCTCATTGGTTTGGCTGCCCAAAAGCATCTTGCGAAAGCCGCGGCGCCCGTGGGACGCCATAACGATGAGATCGGCTCCCAGATTCTGGGCGGTTTCAACGATCGCATCCGCGGCATATCGGTTTGGGATATGCAGGGTTTCGTACTGCACGCCTTCCGCCTCCGCTCTCCGGCCCGCCTCGCTCAGGATTTCCTTGATGGCTTGACCCATAGCCTCCTCATAGCTCGCGATCGCGTTCGCATCCGCCTCGGCAAGGGCCCCGGAAGCCCAGATGTCGGTGACCGAGACAATCGTGACTTTAGCACCAATGGATGCCGCAAGTTTCAGGCCATGGTTGAGGCCGCGACTTGCCATCTCTGAACCGTCCGTCGCAATGAAAATGTGTTTGTACAATATTCTCTCCTTCTTTGAAATTGGATCACGGCCATCTGAGCTTGCGCAACTTCTCCTGTCGGCCCGGGCTTGGGACAGGAACCTGGTCACTTTTCAGCTGGCGCGTTCGGCTATCCTGCCCCTTGACAATGGACCAAGCAAGACGTCTGCGAAGTACGCGAATGTTGTGTCCGACGAGGTAGCTCTCAGCGAATGGCTGGCTTCAGAAGGTAGCGTAGCGACCGAAAAGTCGGGCGCTGATCCTCGTCGTATGGCTTGTTCGCGGAACGTCAACTTTCAGGAAATCGGAAAAGCGGTCTGAATGGCTGAAATGAGGGCGCAAGGCCGACGCTATATCGCCCCAGCTAACCCTTTCGCCAGTCGTCGGCCAACGTCCATCCCCCAACGGCATCCCGAACATACCAGTCGTTCCAACCATTCCGGCTTGTCTGTGTGATCGCCTTTGAGGCGGCTGAGAAGGTCGCGAATGGCGTGTCGATGCCGTTCACAACAAGGCGTTCGTTGATCACCGTGCCGGTATATTCGGCGCCCGCGTAGCTGAATCTGCACATTGTGCCTTCTTCCGGCAGACGGTTGCTCTGATTTTCCGGAGCCTCTGGGGCAGGAGGCCGGCATGGGGCCGTCCAAATGCCCTTGGCCGTCCCGAACAGTGCCAGTCCGCGGGAAGCGATGCTGGTCTCGTTCCATTCATTATAAGCATTGAGCTCTCGATTGAGCGCGAGGCTTGAATGAGATCGGACTGCGGGCATTTTGACCGAATAGGGGCCATTGGACACGCTTGCATTCAACGAATGCGTCAACAGGGTCAGGTTGCCCATATTGTCGATCACGCTGTCACGCTCCATCTTCGCCGCAACATGGTCCGGGTCGACATCATCATCGTCGAGATGGTCGAACCCGGGAATCGGCCAATTCGTCCGCCACTTTTGCGGCATGATGTGCTCGACGGTCAAAGCGGACTTGATCTCGATGTCCTCGTTGAGAGCGGTTCTCTTGGCAAGTTCGATGGCCTCGAAAATATATCTCAGCCTCGCTTGTCGGGATCCCTTGTACTGGTCTCGACCGATCCAGGCTCGCTGCCATTCGATGTCGTCCGGCCAGCGATCTATGTCGGATTGGCGGCTCGAGAGGTACTGCAAGAGGGCGTCGACCTTGTTGCCCTCCGCAGAGCGCAGGCGATCGATGATGCCCACAAAGAGGCGGTTGTAGTTCTTAGTGGTCAGGCCACAGATGTCGCGTCGAAGAATATAGCTTTCCAGCACGGAAAGCGCGCGATCGAGGTCGGAGCCGACCTCCGGCTCGGTCGCGAGATAGAGCACGAGCGGCATGGCGGTGGACACGTCGAAGGCATCCGCGAATCGGCCGAAATTGCCGATTACGTCGCCGGCCGTCTGGTCGAAGAGACGCCGCTCGATCGCTGCAGTCGCTGAGATCGATTCGAGCTCTTTCGTCACGTCGCCTCCATAGGGGCGGGTGTTGAGGATCCAGCGCCGATAACTCTCGAACAGCGACTCCACTGAGACTAAAGCACCCACATGCATTGTCCGTCGTCAGAACATTTGGCGCAACTCGCGGTGTAGATTAGCGGAGCATTGGCCTCATCTGGGGGTTAATATTAAGCGGCGAGCTTGCGGTGCTGCAAGCGCCGATGTTCGATTGTCTTGCGTTTGATCCTTTCTCGCTGTTCGATGATGGCGGCGGCTCTGCCGAAGTAGGCGTCGGCGGGGGTCACATTGCGCAGGCTCTCGTGATAGCGCCGGTGGTTATAGTGCTCGACGAACGCCTCGATCTGGGCCTCGAGATCGCCCGGCAGGAAGTAGTTTTCCAGCAGGATGCGGTTCTTCAGCGTCTGATGCCAACGCTCGATCTTGCCCTGGGTCTGGGGATGCATTGGAGCGCCGCGCACATGGCTCATGGCTTGGGCCTCAATATATTCGGCCAGGTCGCCGGCGATGTAGCTGGGGCCGTTGTCGCTGAGCAGCCGGGGTTTGTGGCACACATGGGCCTGATCGCAGTCCGAGGCCGCGAGCGCCAGATCCAGCGTGTCGGTGACGTCCTCGGCGCGCATCGTGCTGCACAGCTTCCAGCTGATGATGTAGCGCGAGTAATCGTCGAGCACAGTCGACAGATACATCCAACCCCAGCCGATGATCTTGAAGTAGGTAAAATCGGTCTGCCACATCTCGTTGGGCCGCGTGGTCTGGGTATGGAAGCGATCGGCGGCCTTGATCACCACATAGGCCGGGCTGGTGATCAGGTCCTGGGCCTTCAGCAGGCGGTAAACCGTGGCCTCCGACACGAAGTAGCGCTTCTCATCGGTGAAGCGCACGGCCAGTTCTCTCGGGCTCAGCTCGGACTGTTCCAGCGCCAGCTCGATGATCTGGTCGCGGATGTCAGGCGGGATACGGTTCCACACCCGGCTTGGTGCCGATGGCCGATCTTTCAGCGCCTCTGGGCCGCCTTCGAGGTAGCGGTCATACCAGCGGTAGAAGGTCCGGCGTGGGATTCCCAGTTTATCGAGCGTTCGTGTTGCTGGCAGATGGGATTGCTCGACCAGCCTGATGATCTCGAGCTTCTCGGATGATGGATACCTCATGCGTCGTCGTCCCCATCCGCGATCATGCTTTTTTTAAGCAGACGGTTTTCCAGCGTCAGATCGGCAACACATTCCTTGAGCGCTCCGGCCTCACGGCGCAGATCCTTGACCTCGTCGCTGGTGGCGGCCCGGGCTGTATCGCCAGAAAGCCGACGCTTTCCCGCTTCCATGAATTCCTTCGACCAGGTGTAATACAGGCTCTGGGCGATGCCTTCCTTGCGGCACAACTCGGCGATGCTGTCATCGCCGCGCAAGCCTTCCAGGACGATCCTGATCTTGTCTTCCGCCGAAAAATGCCGCCGGGTGGCCCGGCGGATGTCCTTTACCACGGCTTCCGCAGGGGCCTTGGTCCGCGATTTTGCATTGGAGGATTTGGGTCTCATCTTCGTTCCTTCGTCACTACGATGAGACCCAAATCCTCCTTAAATCACAACCTCAAATCTGTGCCATAGGCGCTGACGGGGAACAGGTTCTTGGTCCCTCTGTTCGTGATCGAAGAAGCCGTCGAACGCATCACAGACGGGACGATCACCGACTGGAGATACGATCCCGCTCAGGCCAAGTTGGTGCCAACATCTTGAAGCAGGGAGGCTGTGTGTGGCCCACCTCAGATCTCCAGGGGTTCGGCGACCATCATTGGCCTTACTAGCTAAAAAATTGATAAAGAGAGTATCCTGCCGACCATCATCCAACATGGATTCCCGGTTGGCTCGCGAAATTTCAGTCGATCAGAATTAGAGGGAACTAGACACCGCAAGAGGTAGTCACTTAGTATCGATTACATCTCCTCTTTACCTACCGGTGCTTCTTCATTCCGATTCGATAAAGCACAAAGAACGCAACAGTCGCTTGTTTTCGTATGGCGTTGTGCCAAGTCAGCCGAACACCAGCTCTGGCACGACCACCTCCCATTCGTCCCTGCGCATATAAGTCCAGTAATCTTCGCTGCCATCTGATCGCCTCCAGCGGATGATCGCGCCGATTTCACCCCGCTTAAAGGCGAGGCCGGGTGGTGGCGACCAGCTTTTTGCCATGCGGCCGATGGGGTGCCCGTCCGGCGTTTCCAGCATCCAGTCCGCATCCTTCTGGACAAGGTTAAGGCAGTCGCCAGCTTTCGCCCGGGCGATGGCGGTAAGTGCGTGATTGCCGGCGCCCAGCCTGCCGGCCCAGGAAAGATCGACGACCTTGAGGTCGGGCATCTGGTAGCGGGCGATCGGGGGACGCGTCCCCTCTGCCATGGGCGGGGCCGGTCGACCCAGCACGTGCAGATTCCCCCGCGGCAAGAAGCGATGCTGGCCGTTTGACAAGATAGCGAGGCTGCGCCGGGCGCGGGTCATGGCGACGTAGAACAGGCGGCGGGGCGCATCTGCGTCCTCTCCCTCTGATGGCCTGTCCCAGCCGCCATCAAGTATCACGACGTCATCGAACTCGAGACCCTTGGCACGATGGGCGGTCAGCAAGAGCAGTGATCGCTGCTCAGTTCGGGCGTCGCGGGCCCATTCTGCGAACCATTCCACCAGGTCAGGCACCGGCATGGTCTTGGCATTGAGCTCACGGGCCAGTGCCGCAATGCCTTCGGCAATGAGATCGGTCCAGCGATTGGTGGCGATGGTGTTCTTCATCTCCACCAGATCATGAATGTTCAAGAGATGCGTCGGTTCGCTGCGCACTAATGCAATGAACTGCGCCATTTCGCGCAGGCGCCATATGCTGGGCAAGGTTTCGTTGGCCATCTCGACCTCAATACCCATCGCCTCGGCCTGCGCCCGCACCAGGGAAAGCCGCCGCCAGTCGCGGGCGATGATCGCCGTCCGCGCCCAGCTCCAGTCGGGGTCAAGGCGCGAGAGCCGCACCAGCTCGTCCAGCGCCACTTTTGCCTGGATGCTGTCGTCTCGGACACAATCGAGCACCTGGACCCGACCCTGTGCCACAGGATCGAGTGTTGCCATTTCGCCGCCCTGCCTCTCCTTGGCCCGCTTGCGATCAATGGTGACGTCGTGGCCTGCCTTCATTCGCGATGCGGCCGGCCCAATCACAGCATTGGCAGCGGCGATGATGTGACCACTTGAGCGATAGTTCTCCAAAAGATATTTGGGCTTGGCGCGGTAGTCGGCTTCGAACCGGCGGATGAAGTCGATCGAGGCACCGGCAAAGCCGTAGATGTTCTGGTCGTCATCGCCAACGGCAAACAGACTGAGGCGCAGATCAGGGTCCTCCAGCGAGCGACCGGCCACCGCTGAGATCAATGCGTATTCCTCCGGCCCAATGTCCTGATACTCATCGACCAGGATCCAGCGATGACCCTGGATCAGCGTTTCGCGTTGCGCCTCAGCTTCGGACCTACTCAGCCCCTCGCCATTAAGTTGACGCACCGCCTCCATCAACACGCCGTCAAAATCATGCTCGTTGTTGTGCAAACCGGTAAAGCTCGCTCCAACCAGCCTCATCGCCAGCGCATGGCATGTCGACACCGTGACGGCACCGGCATCGTCGCCAACGAGGTGTCGAAGACGGGCACGGATTTCTGCGGCGGCGTGGCGGTTATAGGTGAGGACGAGAATGTCGCGCGGGTCTTCGCGCCGGACGCGGATCAGGTAGGCAATTCGGTGCACCAGCACGCGGGTCTTGCCTGAGCCAGGGCCGGCCAGCACCAGAACATTGGTCTGCTCGCGGTCGTCGGCGACGATCTCCTGCTGGACCGGGTTGTCTAGAGCCTCAACGATCGCTTTCCAGGATGCTCCTGTAGTCTGGCGACGCAATTCCCGTCCCTTGCCGGGCAACCAGCGGCGCAGGAAGGCATCACGGTCGAGGACGAAATAGTCCTCGGAGAGCCGTTGCGCTTCGTTCATCGCCCCCAGACCGCGCTCAGCATAGGCGGCCATCACGTGGGTCTGTGCCGTCTGTTCAGCGTAATGCTCTTCGAGGGGCATGAAATCTTTCTGGGTAAATTGGCCGCCGGCCGGATTGAGGTGAACGGTCATGGCTTGGCGAAAAATTGTCAGCCCCTTGCCCAAGCTCGCTACTTCCTGCTCGTGCATCCAGAGCAAGGCCCGCTCCATCAGCTTGGTCATATCGCGGATGCCGTTGGCGCGCAGCAAGGAGTCGCCATTCAAAATGGCAAGTAGGTCACCAAGCGTGGTTTCTATCTGGATGTCCTTGCCGCGCGTTCCTTTGCTGACTTTGCCCACCAGATGTGCCAGCAACAGCTCCACGGCCTGGCGGCGGACGTTTGCCGTCTGCTCAAGTACCTGCCACGTTCGCTGCAAGACCACGGCAAGCGTGTTGTTCGAGACCTTCCGCAACCGCACATTGCCGCGGCCGCCCTCTTGGTCGCGCCCGTCGCGAGCCATACCGCGCACCAACCGCTCGACGATATCGGGTCGAACGCTCGCATGGCCCCGGTCACGCAGCGTCTGGCAGGCGACCTGCAGGTTGAGCGGCAACCCCGTGTCAATTTCCGCTTCGGGCGCCCCCTCACGCATCAGCGCGATCAGGTCGACCTCAAGCCGTGAGGCCAGCGCAAACCGGTGCCGCGAACTGTCTTCCACGCCCACGTGCACGAACACTGTAGCCGCCACGTCATTGCGGGCGATCCTTAGCGTCTCGAGGTCGGCGAGCGCCTTGTTTACGGCCCAGGCATTGAGCCCGCTTGCCCCCGTCAACTCGTCGGTGCTGATGCCCTGATCGAGTGGGGCATTCATGAGGTGCCGCACGATACTACGCAGCTGTTTGCGCCGCTCCTCGGATATGCCAGGGGCATTGACGATGATCGCCTCGGCTTCATCCAGAGTGCGAACCAGCAAGGATGACGGGAACACCTCCACCCGGTTTTCCTCGCGTGACAGCAGCACGGCTTCCTCGAGCCAGGAAACAGCCGTCTTCACCCGGGTGTCGTCGGTGGCGCTTTCTCGCTCGAACTCGCGATCGAGTTCCGCCCTCACGATTTCGCCCGATGTTGCCACCACGGTGCCAGTCTTTTTTGTGCGTTCGTCCACCCGGCGCAGCGCTTTGAGGATAGCGCCGATCTCGTGTCGGGCCAGCCGTGACCGGGCAGATAGCGAGAACTGCCTTTCCACGTCCTCGGATGAGAACAACAGAACACAGTTGGCATGATTACGGTCGCGGCCGGCGCGACCAGCTTCTTGTAGATAGTTTTCCAGCGAACCTGGTATGTCCCCGTGGACTACGAGGCGGATGTCAGGCTTGTCGATGCCCATGCCGAAGGCGTTGGTCGCCGCGATGATACGCAGTTCGCCAGTGCGAAACCGCTCTTGGACGCTACGCTTTTCATCGGGCGGCAGACCGGCATGGAAACGTTCGGCGGACAGGCCCTGTTGCTTGAGAAAAGTTGCGACCCGCTCAGTCGCGCTGCGGGTGGCGCAATAGACGATTGCGCCAGACGCGCCCTCTGGCGGCAATCTCGTTTCGATCACGTCGAGAATATCGGTAAGTTTGGTGCCGCGATTGGTTTGGCGCACTTCGAAGCTGAGATTGGTGCGCACCGCCCCACCATCGAGCAAGAGCAGTTCTACGCCAAGCCGCGCCTGAAAATGCTCACAGATATCGCGCACGACCTCGGGTTTGGCGGTTGCCGTGAGGCACAGCACCGGCGCGGGCGCCTCGTCGCCCGCGCTTTCCTTCATGAAGCGACCGATATAGCGATAGTCCGGCCGGAAGTCGTGACCCCATTTGGAAACACAGTGGGCCTCGTCCAGCACCCATAGACCGACTTCGCGCTGCTTTAGCACAGAGCGAACGGTATTGCTGCGCAACTGCTCTGGCGAAATCAGCAACATCGCCGCATCGCCCAAGCGCACCTTGTCGAGGGCGTCCTGCCGTTCAGGCATGGAAAGCATGCCATTGATGGTGACCGCCGAAGAGATGCCGGCCCGCGCCATACCCTGAACTTGATCTGCCATGAGCGCGACGAGTGGTGAGATCACCACCGTCAGCGCGCCCGTGCGATCGAATTTCGATAGCGCCGGAATCTGATAGCAGACCGATTTGCCGGTGCCGGTTGGAAGGATGCCAAGAATGCTTTTACCGCGCATGGCCTCGTCAACGATCCGTTCCTGCAGCGGTCGACCCATATCATCCACGGGTTGCGGCCGGAAATTTTCGAACCCGAACCAGCGCATCAGGGCTTTGATCGGGTCATTCTGTTCGCGACACCATGTGCAATCGGGCTGGTCACAGGCAGTGTCCCGCAACAGCTTCACAATCCGCGCCGACTCAGGAAACTGCATCCTGACCCAAGGTGGCATCACCGAGTCTCCGCCCGCCACGAGTATCCAGGACAGGGCGTATGCCGTAGGCCAGCCCATTGACGGACTTGCGAAGTGTTCGTGGACACGGTCGATACCGATGATACAAGCTCGGCCTTTAAGCAGACGGGAAATCGCTTCGCGCGCCACCGCATGGGACGGCTGCGGCAACTGGCGGACCTCGCGAAACACTGCGTCAAATCCAGCAGGGTTCTCCATCCGCGTGGTCAGGTAGTGGAATGTTGCCACAGCGTCGGGTTGTTCTATGTTTTGCTGACGCAGCGCTTTCAATTGGTTGTGCAGCACGTCGAACACCAGCAGAGCGTCTCGCTCGGGATCGCTGACGTGGCCCGCCAGTAGGCGTCCGTCATGATAGTGCTTTACCAAATGGTGGTAAGGATTGCGTGGAAACGCCAACGGATTAAGCCACAACGTGTCGATCGGCGCTTTGCACATTTTCACGAGCCGCGGTCGCAGCGCCGTAAGATGCGGCAGGTCATGGCGCAGGATGTTGTGGCCGACAATATGCTCCAGACCGGCCAGCTCCTGCTCCAGGCGGTCGAGCGTCGGTTCAATTGGTGGCTGACGCGCAACAACTGCCGGTTCGCCGTCGGCATGCACTGCTGCCAAAGCAAAAACCTTGGCACTGGTCGGGTTCACCTCAAGATCAACCGAAATGCACCGCTGCAGAAAAGCTTGAAACGGTTCAATCATGCGGCTTTCCGCTCCTATTGATAGACAGCCTCCCGTCCTTCGCGGTAGTCGCCCACTACCCAGATGAAGCTCTGGATGTCGATCCGGTCGCGTGGTCGCATGTCCGCCAGTTCTCGCTCGGTCTTGTCAACGAGATCAAGCAGACTCTTATAGACGGGAAGATGGAGCCGCGCTTCGTAGTCCGCGGCCAAGCGATGGCCCACGCGACTGGCGAAGTCCTTCGTGACTTCCGGCTTTAAAAACATATGCTTGTCCGGCCGCCAGAGAAATGGCAGGTACGTCGCGACCGTCCATTTTGCGCTGTCGTGCGGTCGTAAAGCCTGCTCCATGGCGAAAAGGTCGGAATCACGTCCGTCCATCGTGAAACGGGCCGCAGCCCGAATGAAGTCGTCGGCTCGATGGCCGCGCAACAGGTCCTGAAGGCGCGTCTTTTCGAACGGTGAAAGCATATTGGTGCCCCGGAATGCCGCGAGCACCGCTTCGCCGAAACCGTCTCCCTCTATCGCCCGATCAAGAGGTGCTGTCTGGTCGAGCTTCGCTTTCGCCGCGAGCTTGTAGTCGCGCTCCTGTGAGGTATATCCACCGGAGTGAAAGCCGTTCGGAAAAAACGTCAGAAAACGGCTGCGCGCGCCGCCGAAGCCGAAGTACTTCGGATCGCTCTTTCCCGCATCATCGTGCAACAGCCGCCAGACATCGTCCGCGTTGTCGCCCTCGGCACATTGAACCCCATCCGCCAATCCGAAAAAGCGGCCATTCATGTTAACAAGTCTTAGTTCTTTCTTGCCCAGTTTGCTGACGCGAACCGTTTCAGCCTTGCCCATTTATTGTCCTCTTTAAACCCGTCGCGACCTATCCCCAGCCGCGTTGCGACGGTGTCGACAACTTATTGCTACGCGTCACCGCCGTTGCAAAAACAACGCTACAATGTTTGCTAAAAACTCCCCTCGTAACGCCCCCGTTACCTCCTCATTCTGAATCAAATATACGCAAAAGCGCAACACTTATCCGAAATTTAGAATGCTTCGAAATTCGAAGGAATTTGATTCTGGAAATGCGTTGCTAAACTGTGGATATTTGATTCACTCTTGTGGATATCTGCTGCCAAATATTACCGCGTTGCAAATTTTATTGTTGTGGTGCGATATTTGGTAGAGCATCGGTGCGCTGGCACGAAACATTAGAGGGCTCCTGATGGCGAGTGATGAGCGTTCAAGGCGTCTTGCAGTGCTGATTGATGCGGATAACGCATCGGCCAAAATTTCGGATGGTCTGTTTGCCGAGATCGCGAAGTTGGGTGAGGCCAGCGTCCGACGCATTTACGGAGATTTCTCGCACGCAAGATCTCGATCCTGGACCGAAGTGTTATCAAAGCACGCGATCATCCCGCACCAGCAGTTCGCTTACACGACAGGCAAGAACGCGTCTGACATCGCGCTGGTCATCGACGCCATGGATCTTTTGCACAGTGGGCGTTTCGACGGCTTCTGTCTCGTTTCTTCGGACAGTGATTTCACTCGGCTTGCCGCGAGAATCCGGGAGCAGGGTGTAGACGTATACGGTTTTGGGGAACACAAGACCCCAGAAAGCTTTCGCCAAGCGTGCCGGCGGTTCGTCTATACAGAAAATCTTATCGCCTCCGCATCCTCAAGCAGTGAAGACGACGTGCTGGTCGGCAGGCCGTTGCAGCCAACCAGTAAGGCGGGTCCTGTTATTCGAAAGGTTATCGCCGAAATCGATAACGACGACGGCTGGGTGGCACTGGCGACTGTGGGTAAGCAGTTGGCCAACCTAGAATCGGATTTTGATCCCCGCAATTTCGGATTTCGAAAGCTCAGCGATCTGGTTCGTAAGATTCCCGAATTCGAAGTCGATCATCCAACCGGCGGCGCTGTCCGCATCCGACGGAAAGCGCAGGTGCGGGCCAGCGAGATTAAGTCAACGACAAGATAGCAAATTGCCTCGGTGAGGAAGAGCGCCTATTGCCAGTTTCGATGTTAAGGTCACCAACCTTACCGCCGTTTCAAATCCGAGATATGCAAATTCCCTCCTTGATTGCGGTTCAGCACAAGATGCACCTTTACCCAACCTGGAGCGATGATGGCACAGTCGCAAACGAGCCGGTCTAAACCGCACATCGGCCCAGCCTGGCACGGCATGTCAAGAATGACCAATCGCGCTGAAATTCCGCTAGATAAAAGGGCTTCCTCAAGAAGTTTTTAGATCGTTTAATACGAATTTGAATTAAATTTCTTCCCGGAAGCGGTCAAAAATTAACCGTGTTGGTGCTTAATGCGCATTGCGCCGGGTTTTCGTTTGCAAATTGGAAACTTCGCCCCATCTTGTGGGAACCGGCGCAATTCCGCGCCTGCTGGTCAGAAGCCGCCGCTGCAAAGGCGGTCGACGAGGGGTCTGCAAACCTCCCGCCGACCTGACCATGACCTCACTGCGTGAACAGCGAGATTGACATGGCTGATACTCTTTTCGCGGGCACTGCGTCCGCGCGCAACCCCCTTTCTGCCATCCAGAACTTGGAGGCAGACCCTTTCCCCAATCATCGTGGTCTCATCGGCCGCCCGGAGGTTCCGCCCCGGGTTCAAGTTTCTGTCTTTCGTGCACTCGACGAGACGGGCTCATCGACTGTCGGGGACCTTATTGATCTACTGGCTGCCGAGCCCGATCCGGTCTCGGCCCTTTTGGCAATGGAGCAGGCGGGCGCTATCGAGATTACTGCGCCTGGCTTCTTGGACGCTCATTCACTTGTTCAGCGGACTTCGGGAGGGCAGGGTCTGAAAACCGAGGGCTTTGCCGATATCACCTCTGGGCCTCAGCAGAGTCGGCTCAAGGCGGAGAAGCAAGGCTCTGGTGACAACGAGCCAGACCCGGCGAATCCGGCCATCCGGCACCTGAGCTTTACCGCGCTCAAGCCGGCCCTCTTCTTCGGCGAAGGCGCGCGGCGCGCCGATTTCGCCAGTCAACCGGCACTCAGGCGCCCCGGGGTCTACGTTCTCTACCACCGTGGCCAGTGCTATGTCGGCCGCGCCGACAATGTCGCGCGCCGCATTGGTGCCGGCCGTCAGCTCCCCGAGGGCCGCCCCGAAAAGATGGTTGCAATCGTTGATGAAGGCGACGGCTTGTCGCGTGACGATGCGAAGGTTCTCGAGCGTATGCTGTTCGACCGGCTCAATGGCGATTATGACGTTGAAAGCATGATCAATTCCGTGCCGCACGGCGGGGCGGTTGAGCCGGGACGCTATGACCAGCTTGCCTTGTTCTTATCCGAAGCCTGCGCCACCTTGCGCGCCAACGGCGTCGCCTTTCTTTGGCAGGACATGCGCTATGTCTTTGCCGGTCCTGCTACCGAGCATGAGCGCCTTGGACCTGATCGCCCGGCGCGTGAACGGCCAGACGGCCAAATCTATGGACTTGAGTTCGGCGGGCTCACCGCGGCGGCGGCTGAATGCGCCGATGGCAGATGGCTCGTTATGCGAGGATCGGAAGTTCGTGCCGATTTTGTGGCGTCGGCCAACAGCACTGTTGGATTCCTGCGGGCCCAATGGCTGCATTCGGGTATCCTGGAGCCGGCCGACGACGTTGATGGCGTTCTGGTTTTAACCCGCGATGTTGTCTTCCCGACGTGCAGTGGGGCGTCGCAGTTTTTGTGCGGTGCCAAGGGGCGCTCTCGTGTGAATTGGACGCCTTTGTCCGAGCAGTTGCAGCCCGTCCGCCTGCATTAATCGTCCATCGTTCATTCTCAACTCAATGACCGGAGCAGCGTCAATACGCTGCCCGGTGCGAGGAATACCATGTCGTTTTCCAAGGTTTCCAAATCCGACAACTTGAATGACCTGACTGGGTCCAATCTCCCGCCGCAGCGTCGTCGTCCTCAAACGACGGTCGAGATTTTGGTTCGTCTGCATTTTCAAAATAGCTTCAGCGCACGTCAACGCAAGGCGCTCGAGCAGCCGGGAAACATCTCAGTCGTGAAGACCCCCAGCGCCGAATGGGCGATCCAGTTTGAGCGCAACGTCGAATATCGCAACGTTGGAACTGACAGCGACGCGATAACCGAGCTTTTGCGCCGCAGCGGCAAATACGAGCCGACTGGTGCCGACCGGCTCGCAGCGATTTTTCCAGGTGCGAGCCTGGTTGTTTATTCGCAGGATCCGGAAGGGATGGTCCATCCAAAACTGCTTTACGCCGCCAATAACCGCTACTCTATTGGCAAGCCGACACTCAAAACGCTGCGCGATGCAATTCGCGTTGTCACCGGCCACACGGTGCGGAGCCTCAACGCTGCCGACTACGAAAACCTCGACCTTGATGAGATCGCTGCAGCCATCCGCCCCGATCATTCGCCGAAACAGTGCGTCGCCAATCTCCGCGCGGCAAATGCCCGGCATATGCCATCTGGTAACTCACTCAATGATGCGCCGCTCCTCAAGGATTTGCCACTTCCCAGAGGCGTGGAGGAGTGGGCGACAGAAGCGGTAGAGCTCATGAACTCGGTCGCGAGCGGTCAAACGTCTGCCGCCCACCTGCCATACTCAATCGTCTATGGACCACCCGGAACTGGAAAGACGACCGTTTGCGAAAGCATCGCCAAAACGGCCGGCTGGGCGTATCACTACACGTCGGTCGGGTGGTGGTTCGAAGCCGGCGGTGGCCATCTTGGCAGCGTCATGCAGCAGATCGGCGAGTTCTTTCAAAAGCTCGAACAGTCGGATCGTCCAGTCGTGGGAATGATCGATGAGATCGAGTCCCTTGGCGACCGTGGAACAATGACGGGTGAGAACAGGCAGTGGTGGACACCGGTCGTGACGGGCGTGATGACCAAGATTGATCAGCTCAAGCGTCTTGATCGACCGATCCTTCTTCTTGCCGGAACGAACTATCTCAACAACGTCGAAAAAGCCCTGGTGCGGGCCGGTCGTCTTGAACGGCATGTTCATGTTGGACTGCCGTCTGAAGCTGACCGGGGAAGGATTCTCCGGCACTACCTTGGTGAGCGACTGGCATCAGATACCTATTCCGCTCTGGGACGGCTGACGATAGGCAAGACCGCCGCTGATCTGCGTTCCCTTGCGCTATCGGCGATATCGTCTGCCACCCGCCAGAACCGTCCCCTTCAGGTCGATGACTTGTTCGGGCCGTTGCTTGAGCATGCTACCGATCCAGACCATGAAAGAACTGTGGCCATCCACGAGGCCGGTCATGCAATAGTCGCGTGGACCTGTGGTCTCGAGGTCGGAGAGGTGAGTATCCTGCCCGAAGGCACCTCTGGCGGCTGGACAAGCATCCAGCGGACCGGAAAGACCAGAACCCTCAATGAGGTCCGGAACTTCGTTATTGCCTTGCTGGCCGGACGGGCGGCGGACGAACATTTGGGGAAGGGGCCCAACTCGGGCGCGTCGGCCGATCTTAGTGCCCGACTCGAAACTCTATGAGCAATTGCAGTGCCTTGCGATCCGCCGTGTTAGGATTCGGATGTGTGCGATGAAGATCCACGCCTGGGCGCTGGCGACCGATCTTTCCCAGTCTTTGGCCAAGCGCCGACAGCGTCCCAACCAGGCAAAGGTGCGCTCGACGACCCAGCGGCGCGGTAAGAGCTCGAACCCCTTGGCAGTGTCGGAGCGTTTGACGATTTGCAGATCCCAGCGGCCTATCTTGGCCAATGAACCGCGTAATTTGGGGCCAGCATAGCCACCATCGGCGAAGACATGACGCAGCCAGGGAAAGCTCGAACGGATCGATTGGAGCACGGTGGCAGCACCGTCCCGATCCTGGACATCGGCACTGTGGACGACCAGCCCTACCATTAAGCCCAGCGTGTCGGTGACGATATGGCGCTTGCGACCCTTGATCTTCTTTCCTGCATCATAGCCCCGGACCCCGCCGCTTTCGGTGGTCTTGACACTTTGGCTGTCGATCACGCCCGCCGAGGGTGAAGCCTCACGCCCTTCGCACTCGCGGGCTATCATCACCAGGTGATGGTTGATGATGGCGAGCAAACCGCTGTCACGCCAGTCATAGAAATAGCGCTGCACCGTCGATGGTGGCGGAAACTCTCCTGGCAGCAGGCTCCATTGGCAACCGCTCGAGGCCATGTAGAGCACAGCATCCATCACGGACCGCAAATTCGTGGTCCTCGGTCGACCGATAGATCGCGCAGGCGGCATGAGGGGCGCGATGATCGCCCATTCCTGGTCGGTCAGATCGCTTGAATAACGACGCCCACGTCGCGCATACTCGTGTCGGGCAGTTTCGGTCCAGGCCATTGTGTTCTCCGTTCAGTCTCGCAACCGAACTGAATCACAACCTGCTGAAACTGCTCAACTCTTTTCGGGTTGGGCTCTTAGCCACGCCAATGAGTTGCTTCGCGCTTCAATGATGCAGGATGGGCTTTTCGGTTGGCTCACGACTACGGATGGCCTGCAGTCACTCGACCCCGTACTCAACGGCCTGCGCTTCTCCGATCATCTTGCCAATGAGCTCGACCGCGCCATGAGCACGGCACGAACATTGGTCGAGAACCACCGGGATGATATATTGGAGCTCGCTGATCTCCTGATCGCGAAAAAGGTCGTCACCGGTCACGAGGTTATGGCGATCGGCCAGCATCGCACAGAGCCGGTCCAGACGAGGGGGGAGGACAAGTTAGGTCTTGATGCACGCACCGGCCCCGGCTAATGTATCCTGCATTGTATCCACGATTGCACTTGTAAGTCGAAGTATCGCCTGAACAATTTGGAATCGCTAGGAAAAATGTATTTCGGCAGAGAGTCCCTTCCTCTCCGCCACTTTCCCTCCCGAAGTATTTGAAATTGCGTTGATTTCAATTACCGGGAGTGCGGATACCCTAAAGTTCACCCTAAAGCCTGCCGTGCAGAACCTGTCATAGCCGGCATTATGCTTCCGACTTGGTCGGCGACCGTAACGGCCGTCGTCCGGCCTGCCTTGACGCAAAGGGCGCATAGTGGCTCGTCCTGATGCTGGGCTTGCCGTTTTCGCCGCCACCGCTGTCTTGTACCAGCGGCGCCATTCCTGTTGATCGCGCTTGCGGTCGTAGGTACGGCGCTGCTCTCGCCTGCTCCGTTGGGCAGCGTGCTTGCGCGACGGAGGCTTGCGGGGCATGTTGCCTGCGAAATGGGGGCAAAAATGTTCAAAATTAATTGGACCGAAGCAGTGGGGTGGTCTGACGCCGCGATGGCTGCGACGAGCGCGCTGGCACTACTATTGAGTGCGATTGCCCTCTTCATCTTGCTCAGAACGCTTCGCGCCACGAGAGAGGCTGTTGTTCAAGCCGAAGCGGCAACTAAGGTTGCCGAGGCTGCGCTCAATGAAACCAGGACGATCGGCGAGGCTCAAACTCGTGCGTATGTCATCGTCACGTCGTGTGATCTCCAGCGCCCGGGAGCAGAGCAGATTCCCCAGGCTCGGGTTCATTTCAGAAACGAGGGTATTACGCCTGCCGCTGACGTCGATATTCTTGGAACTATCATAGTTGCCGACTACCCATCCCAGCCGAACCAGCCTTTTGTTCGCACGCAGGAGGCGAAGAGAACGACAGGCTTATCGCCAGGGGCCGCCGCCACGCATATTATTTCCGCGCTCAAACCCATTTCACTGGCCGAATACAATGCCGTTATGGCGGGGCATTCAGCCATTTACGTGAGTGCCATAACGTCATCCATCGACGTTTTTGGAAAGCTTAACCGAGCGCAGTCAGTATTTGTACTGACCGGTCAGCAGATAAAGACCAGCGACTATAAGGCGCTCCCCGCACCCTACGGGAACATCCACCAATGGGGACTCCCTGCAGCGGACGGCTGAACTCAGCTTGTGCCCCTATTTGTTGATAGACCACTGTTGCTTCGGCGCGAGGGGCGTTCATGGTTTCTGTTCGGGTGCACCAGCACCATAGGGGACGCGGATGAAGCATCGCATAGCCTCAATCTTCGCAATCGGCGTGGTGGTGCTGATGGTCATCTATTGGGCCGCGACAGGGCACACCCGGTTGCAGTTCGATGACGTTATGTCATTCTTCGAGTGGTTATAAGGAGCCTGTGAATAGGCCATGTCCGCTGTCTTGCCTTGGGGCAGCGCTCGGGTGTAGCTCTCGTGACGTTGGTTTGGAGGATGGGCATGGGCGATGAATTCCGCGAGGATCCTCATTTTTGGCAAAAGCGAGCCTTCGATCGGCAGGACATTCGCTTCGAAAGCCAGATCAATGCGGCAATCGAATCCGGCCACCACGCCGTCAAAGCAGCACTTCTACTAAACGGAGCCGCTTGCATAGCGCTCCTTGGCTTTCTGGCTTCTACTATCTCGTCCATCGACGGCGAACCTGCAACCGCGCAGCTGATTGCGCTTTTCATGAACGCGCTGATGGAGTTCTCCAAAGGCGCTCTGGCTGCTGCCGTCACTGCCGGACTCGGATATTTGACCAACCTTTGCGCCGGCGAGTCTGCCGCCTCGATGAGCAAGCATTTCGTCGAGCCATTTATCCGCTCCACACGGGCATCAAAGATATGGGGCGGCGCCTATTTTACCCTTTCGTTAGTGACAATCGCCACAGCTATTGGGAGCTATGTGTTTTTTGCGCGGGGGCTGGCGCGAATTTCAGGATGGTTCTAGCCGCCTGCAAATTTAGGTGGGCTGGATGAAAGTTCGGCATGGGTAGGAACTGGGAATATTATTACCTACACGTACGGGGGGAGGCGATGTTCAAATCAACGCTGTGGGCCAGTGTACTGCCCGCGTTCATGACAGCCGCCGCAACTCAGCCGGCCATGGCTCAACTGGACAGATACGCAATTATCGATGGCGGATGGATGAAAGGTCGATCTCGCCGATGTCCTCGATATTCACACGCTGGTCGACCGTGATGTCATCTGATGAGGTAACGGGTGTGTACTCAGTTTTCATCAGTGATGTCATCACGTGGGAGCATCCTCAGAGAGTCGATCCTGAAAGGGGTGCTGCATTCCCGTGACAGGCGCTGTTTGATGGCCTCGAAAGTGGCGTCCTGATCGAACTGGCTCGTACCGTTCGACTTCGATGTGAGAATGCGAAGGGCGTAAGCCAGCACCAATTGAGCGGGGATATGGATCTCCTTCATTGGGATTGCCGCGTTGCGCTTGGCGGCCACCTGGTAGAAAAAGCCTTCAGCCAGCGCGCGGTTATTCTGATGGGTTGTGGGGATGCCTTGTCCCTTGAGCTTGTCGCGAAGCTTCTGAGACCGGTTCGCGTCCTGCTTGAGACGCTTCGCGCGGCGGGAGGAATGGTGTTCGGTCACTGGTTCACCTCCTGATTGGTCGAGGAGGGCAGGGAGGCGAGCCACGTATCTAAATCAGCCGCCAGGACGACAGTGCGGTTGCCAATCTTCCGAGTCTTGATTTCGCCAGCGCTGACGAGTTGGTAGAACTTGGTGCGACCAATGCCGATCATCTCGATCACATCGGACACGGAGTAAGCCATGGGGCGCATGGTCGGTGCTCCGCCGGCTTAACGGCCGGTGCGCGCACCCACTATCAATGACTGCGCTCCCCATTATTCACACATCGTAGCAAGGCACACGAGTTCTCGACCAAATCGCGAATCTCATGCATGTTTCCTTGGGGCACTTTTCGACAACTCGGGGCGGAAGGTGAAGCGGGATGAATCAGAAAGCTTGGAACATCAGGGTCGCGCGCCACAAGGCGTGGGAACAAATCGTCACAAACTCTGAACACACATTGAGCAGGCGTCCGACTTGGAGGCAGCAGCACGGAAGTTACGAGTTGCAATGCGTCAGATATGCCTATTTCGAGGAGCTCGAATACATATCGAGCAGGGATGTATGGATCCGCTGCTATAGTGCCAATGGGCTTTGCGCAGTCGCCCAATTCAATGAATGGCGTGTGGAATCGAGCCTCGACCTTGAGGATTTCTGGCATGCGGCCGATGGCGTCAGCAGCCAAAGCGAGACGTTCGCCACCATCATTATAGAAAATTGGCCCGACTATGACCCGCCATTTGATTATGGCAATGCTGTGCATTTCGACCGCTTGGTGGTTCGTTCAGAGGCTGATCCTGATCGGATGGCGCTCAAGCTCATCGCACGTGGGATAGAACGCGAATTCATGCGGCGGGCCTCCGTCTTGTTGCTGTGTGCATTTCCGTTGGAATTCGAGAATGAAGGGCCTGACGAGCCCGAGCGCGCAAACTTCCTATTCGCGCGGCGCAGAAGGGCAATGCTTCGCAGATACCAATCCGTTCTTGGCTTGCGTCATGTGCAATGGGGAGTCGGACGCAAGTACGGTTGGATGTGGAGGCCGCTCCGATACTGCCCCGAACCGGTCAGGCGGAATTTGATTGCCGGCCCGACCCTCTGAATCGGTTAGCGGCTTGGCGACTTCGATCTGACCACAGAATGCAGGTAGGCGAGGGCGGGTATCCGCCCTCGCCGATGGGTCATCACAGTGCGGAGAGCCGCCTTCCTATTCGCGTTTCAAGAACATGTTCGAGCACCCGGGAGTGTTCGCCGGAGCATGAAACCATGAATGTGCGCTTGCCATCGATGATGTCGTTGGTCAGCTCGACGCGATAGTGAATGCGGCCACCCATGGCGGTTTCCTGACCACTCTCATAGATGCCGTCGCCCTCGTAGCGGCCGGTCACACGGTGGGCATAAAGGCGGACCGGCTCACCGGGACCGTCGGGCTGCATGAGGTTCCAGCGACCGATCATCGGGTCCAACTCCTCGGCCGCCCGCTGGAACTCGGCCAGGTGATAATCGTATCGTTCCTTGGCTGACAGCTCGTGCGCAGCAGATGGGGTGGCGACAAGCGCAGTGGGGAGGAGCGCAGCGGCGGGCAAGCCCTTGATAAGGTCGCGGCGATTCATGCGGCCATCTCCATCATGGAGTGCAACAGCGCTTGCACTTCATGCCATTCAGGCTGTGTGTCGCGCCACCAGTTATTGAGCAGCCACTCGGCTTTCGCGACATGTTCCGCTGCATTCGCTGGGTGGTAAGAGCAAATGCTGAGCGCTGCAGCATCCAACCTATCGCCGACGACAAACTGCTCTGCCCAGATATGATCGGGTGCGTTTTTCCCAGGCCCTAGATGGGTATCTGTTTCCTCCATCTTCCCAATCAACTCCACTTCGACGGCGTTGAAGTCGGCGATCAGCTCATCAAGCTTTCCTATCCGCTGACCGATATCGCCGCTTGTCGAATGGTTGTTAAAGGCGAGAGCGCCAGATGTGGTAACGGCTAATCCGCGCCGAAACCTTGGTTGCCAAACTCAAGGGAGAAATCAACTGATGTTGCCGCGCACACTGGCCGCAATTGGCGCCGTCTGCCTCTCCTTGAGCTTCGTGCCGGCCATCGGGCAGCTATTTGGCTTCTGGTAGGTCCAGTAACTTATCCCCATGCGTTCGACTGGCCACATGATGATGCTCCAAAGGCAGACATCGGAGGCCCAACATGCATCCGCGAGATTGGAAATTTCTACTTAAGCTGGCTGTAGCAGTAATCGAATACCTGCTGGACGATTGAATATGTCCAGCAGGCCAACGTTGCGTGGTCGTCTCAGGCCTACGCAGCTTCCCAAACCTTGTTGAGAATGCGAGCCGCAAGTGCAGCCTTGTCCTGCGGCAGGAAGCGTCCATAGTGTTGGGCTACCATCTCAGGGGTATCTTGGATCGCATAACTCGCCTGCTCGTACGATCCTGTTTGTTTCAGAATATGTGTCGCCAACACGTCCCGAACATTGTGGGAACCGTGAGGGAGTAGACCCTTGATCGCGCCCCGGTTGGTCCATGGGTTATAGATGCCATACCGCTGGATGATCAGGCGCCAGGCTTCATAAAAGGTAGTTTGGCTGTAGGCCGCGTTCGCGGACGAGACTTTGACGGTTTTCACAAAGAACGTACTGGGATCGCTGGCGCCATTCAGAAGGCGTGCTCTGTGCCGATCGATGTAGTCCTCGATGTAACGGTAGAGCTGGCCCAGATCGGGCAGGACCAATCTGAACGGCTTACTACCGAAGAAGGACGACATGGAGTTCTTAAAGGCGATGGAAGGGATCAATATCCCTGACCACGGAAAGAGTCATGCGCCACTGAGCCTGATGCTTGTCGTTGTGAAAACCCTTGGTGACGTCGCCGACAAATTCCTCCGCATATCTGCTAAAGGTCATGGCAGCGACTTCGCGCTCGGCTTTGGCGCGCCTTCGCTCTTCGATCGGATTCTTGCCCGTTGCCAACAGTCTGCGAGCGTCTGCGGCGATGCCTCGGGCATCAGCGAGGCCGATGGACGCCAGGTTGCCCAATCCCATCTCTTTGCGCTTGCCGTCCCACTGGAAAATGAAGGCCCAACGCTTGGCGCCGGTCTTGTCTACTACAAGGTACAAGCCATCACCATCGGCATGCAGGCCCGGCTTGGTTATGGTCGTCACCGACCGTGCGCTCAGCCTGTGTGTCTGCTTGGCCATGTTTGCCGTTCCACCCTAAAACCAACCCTAAAGAAATCACCGGATTGCAGCGTACATGAGCGAATGGCAAAAACCAACTACATAGCCAAATACTTCAAATTTTGAAGGAATTTCGGATGGCTGCGAACATCGACGGATAAAGGTATGGCGGACTTTCTCTCCGCCATTTCCCCCAAATTCCTGAAGTTGCCGGAAGCGAACCCCTGCATGCGCGGGTCCGGTAGCATCTGTCTCGTCGATTCCGGTGCTCGAGGGCAGGGGATAACGTGTGATTGATCTCGACACGGCCCGCGCCGATCGGGAACAGTGTGACCGCAGACAGCACGGGAGCCTCTTGATGACCACCCGCACCGGCGGACAGATACTCGTCGATCAGCTCAAGATCCACGGCGCCGACCACGTGTTCTGCGTGCCCGGTGAAAGCTACCTGGCGGTTCTCGATGCACTCTATGACGCGCCCGAAATCAAAACCGTCACCTGCCGGCAGGAGGGCAACGCGGCCATGATGGCCGAGGCCCATGGCAAGCTCACCAATCGCCCTGGCATCTGCATGGTGACCCGCGGACCGGGCGCGACCAACGCCAGTGCGGGGCTGCACGTGGCCATGCAGGACGCCACTCCGATGATTCTGTTTATCGGCCAGGTTGCCCGCGACCAGATCGAGCGCGAAGCGTTTCAGGAAATCGACTATCGCCGCATGTTCGGTCAAGTC
Source organism: Pelagibacterium flavum (assembly GCF_025854335.1). Taxonomy (NCBI): domain Bacteria; kingdom Pseudomonadati; phylum Pseudomonadota; class Alphaproteobacteria; order Hyphomicrobiales; family Devosiaceae; genus Pelagibacterium; species Pelagibacterium flavum. The sequence continues at coordinate 2,443,473 of NZ_CP107716.1, read as the reverse complement.
ACAAAGTGGACGGCCCAGATCGACGATGCGGCCCGGCTGCCCGAATTGATCGCCCGCGCTTTCCGCGTCGCGACCAGCGGCCGCCCCGGACCGGTCGCCATTGCATTGCCGGAAGATATGCTGACCGAGATGGCCGAGGTGGACGATGCCTTACCCTTTGCGCCGCTCGAAAGCTGGCCGGGGCCCGCCCAACTGGTGCAACTGCGCGAAATGCTCGCAGCAGCCCGGCGGCCCATGCTTTTGCTTGGCGGCGCGCCTTGGGATGAGGCATCGGTCGCCGCCATACAGACTTTCGCCGAAGCCAACCATTTGCCGGTCATAACCACTTTCCGCCGCGCCGACCGGTTCGACAACGCCCATCCGCTCTACGCGGGCGATCTTGGCATCGGCCCCAATCCCAAACTGCTCAAGACCATCGAGGCGGCAGATCTTCTGCTCGTCATTGGCGCACGGCTCACCGAAATGACGACCGGAGGGTACACCCTGTTCGACATACCGGTCCCCAGGCAGACGCTGATCCACGTTCATCCGGACCCCGAGGAGCTTGGCCGGGTCTATCATCCGGTCCTGGCGATCAATGCGACCCCGCGTGAATTTGCAAAGTCGCTTTCCGCGCTCGAACCGGTTTCCAACCCGGTCTGGCAGGGCACAGGCGAGGCCGCGCATGCCGATTACACCGAGTGGCAGGTCTGCCCGGCCAACCCTGGCGACATCCAGCTTGGTACGGTCATGGCATGGCTCGAGGCCAACATGCCGGTTGAAACCATATACACCAACGGAGCGGGCAATTTCTCGGTCTGGCTCCACCGCTTCCATCGCTACCGGCGCCTGGGCACCGAACTGGCGCCCACGTCGGGGTCAATGGGATACGGGTTTCCTGCGGCCGTAGCGGCTTCGATCGTCAAACCCGGCAGCCCGGTTGTCTGCTTCGCCGGTGATGGCGATTTCCTCATGAGCGGGCAGGACCTGGCAACGGCCATGGCGGCAGGCGCCAAACCGATCACCATTGTCTTCAACAATGGCATTTTAGGCACCATCCGCATGCATCAGGAGAACCATTATCCGGGGCGTATCTCTGCCACCGATCTGGTCAATCCCGATTTCGCCGCCTACGCCAGGGCATTCGGTGCGCACGGTGAGACGGTCGCCACCACCGCCGAATTTGCGCCGGCCATGGAGCGCGCGCTGGCATCAGGCCGGGCGGCGGTGATCGAACTCAAGCTCGATCCGCAGGCCATCACGCCTCGGACAACACTGGACAAATTGCGTCAGGCCGCGTTGGACAAACGATCCTAGGCGATCAATCGCCCCTGGAGATGCCCGAGGCCATCTCGCTCTCCAGCCATTTGCGGAACCGGGTCACATGCCCCTTGTTCTTTTTGTCCGCGGCCGTCTGCAGATAATAGCTTCCGGTTGTTACGTTGGTATCGAGGATTTCCGTAAGCCGGCCGGCGGCGATGTCCCCCGCCACGCTCAGTTGGGTTGCCAGAGCGATGCCTTGATGAGCAAGCGCGGCGTCAAGGCCCAGGCTGGCATTCCACAGGCTCGGCCCCATGAGCGGTGGCACAGGCTCCAGTCCGGCCGTTCGCAGCCATGACGTCCATTGGCGGTGATCATTCTCATGAATCAGCGGCTGGCGTGATACAGCCGGCAAATCCTCAGGCACGCCATGCTGAGCGAGCCATTGCGGACTGGCCACCGGGAACATCCTGGGCGTTGCCAGCAACTCCGCGTCAGCCGGAATCTCGTTTGTGGCGGCAAATCCGATAAAGATATCGGCTTCACTCGCATCAAAATCCGGAGCGGTTTCCGAGGCCCGCAGCACGATCTCCACCTCGCGCAATACGGCCTGGAGATCGGTGAGCCTGGGGCTCAGCCAGCGCGCCGCAAGGCCCGGCATGGCCCATATCCGCAGGCGGCCCAGCGCCGTTCGCGGCATGAGTTTTTCGATGGCGCTCTCGAGTTGAACCAGCGCCGCATCGGTCGCGGCAAACAACTCCCGTCCCGCGCCGGTCAGCACAGCGCCGGTCGTGCGGCGGTCGAAAAGTTTCGATCCCAGATAGGCCTCGAGATTTCGCACATGCCTGCTGACCACCGTATGGGTCAGTCCCAGCGCTTCAGCACCTCTGCGGATGCTCCCGGTCTGCGCAACCGCGTGAAAGGCTCGCAGCAGGTGCAGTGGCGGCAGGGTCGGGACGGTCAAGCTCGGTCTCCAAAGGCGATTGGTGGAAACTCTAGAGCACCACGAGGGCAAACGCAATGTCGCCTCTCACGCTGCCCGGCGCATGCTAGCACGAGCCTTGAACCCGTTTGTGCAAGGAACCATCGTGACAAACAGTAAGCTCATTTCCCGCCGCGATGCAGCAGTGGCGCGCGGCCTCGCCAGCGCCTATCCGATCTTCGTCGAGCGCGCCGAGAACGCGCGCATCTGGGACGTTGAGGGCAGATCCTTCATCGACTTCGCCGGCGGTATTGCGGTTCTCAATACCGGCCATCGGCATCCAAAGGTTCTGGCTGCCGCCACGGCTCAGATCGAGGCCTACACCCATACCGCCTTTCAGATTCTGCCCTACGAGCCCTATATCGCGCTGGCCGAGCGCCTGAACGCTCTGGCGCCGATCGACGGCCCGGCAAAGTCGGTGTTCTTTTCCACCGGTGCCGAGGCGGTGGAGAACGCGATAAAGATCGCACGGGCCGCCACGGGCCGGGCAGGGGTTATCGCCTTTACCGGCGGCTTTCATGGCCGCACCCATCTGGCGATGAGTTTGACCGGAAAAATATCCCCCTACAGGGATCGGCTCGGGCTGGGACCGGCCGGCATTTTCCACGTGCCGTTCCCCTGTCAGGCCGATGGCGTGAGCGTTGAAGACAGCCTGAAAGCGCTCGAGAGGTTGTTCCGGGCCGATATTGCGCCCACCGACGTTGCCGCAATCATCATCGAACCGGTACAGGGGGAAGGCGGGTTTCATTCAGCGCCGGACGCCTTGCTGGCCCAATTGCGCGCGCTCGCCGACACGCACGGCATTGTCCTGATCGCCGACGAAATCCAGTCCGGGTTCGGGCGCACCGGCAAGATGTTCGCCATCGAACACAGTTCGATAAGGCCCGATCTGATCACGGTTGCGAAATCGCTTGCCGGCGGGTTTCCTCTCTCGGGGGTGATTGGCCGCGCCGACCTGATGGACCAGGCAGCGCCGGGGAGCCTGGGCGGAACCTACGCGGGCAACCCCGTAGCGTGCGCCGCCGCGCTGGCCGTGCTCGATGTCATTGAAGAAGAAGGCCTCCTCGAGCGCGCCAGCCTGATCGGCGCCCGCATATGCGAGCGGCTTGAAGGTTTCGCGAAAAGCGAAACCGGAGTTCGCATCGATGGCCTTCGCGGGTCGGGCGCAATGATTGCCTTTGACATCATCGATGCCGAAGGCCGCCCGGATGCGGCGGCGGCCAAGGCGGTCGCCCTGCGAGCGCTTGAGCTGGGTCTGGTCATTCTCACCTGCGGTATTTTCGGCAACACCATCCGCATTCTCGTGCCCCTGACCGTGCCGGACGATCAGCTCGAAGACGGGCTTTCCCGGCTCGGCACGGCCCTCGGAAAGGACAACTGAAATGATCATCGCGGACTGGATGGAAACCAGATGTCTGGTTGATGGCAAATGGGTCGGCGAGGCGCACTCGCCGGTCACCAACCCTGCCACCGGTGAGGTCATCGCCAATGTCCCCCTGCTTGGCGAAACTGAAGCCAAAGGGGCGCTCGATGCCGCTGCGGAAGCCTTTGCCGATTGGAAGCGTCAGCCGGTCAAATTGCGGTCGGGGGTACTCCGGGCCTGGTTCGATTTCATCGTCGAACACCGCGATGAACTCGCGGCGCTGCTGACCGCCGAACAGGGCAAGCCGATCGCCGAGGCGCGCGGCGAGATCGATTACGCGGCCTCCTACATCGAATACTACGCCGAGGAGGCCAAGCGCATCCTGGGTGAAATCCTGCCGCCGCCCCGCGAGGGAACCCGCGCCATGGTGCTGCGCCAGCCGATCGGGGTGGTTGCGCTGATCACCCCCTGGAACTTTCCGGCGGCGATGATCACCCGCAAGGTCGCCCCCGCCCTGGCCAGCGGCTGCACGGTTGTGCTCAAGCCGGCGCCCGAAACACCCCTTACGGCCCTGGCGCTGGCGGCATTGGCTCAGCGCGCCGGCGTGCCTGACGGGGTGCTCAACGTCATAACCGGCGACGCCAGGGCCATCGGCGAGGCGTTCGTAACCCATCCCGATGTCCGGCTCATCGGCTTCACGGGATCGACACCGGTCGGCAAATATCTCATGGGCCGCGCCGCGGAATCGATGAAGCGCGTGGCACTCGAATTGGGCGGCAACGCCCCCTTCATCGTGTTCGAAGATGCCGATCTCGACGCGGCGGTGGCGGGTGCCATGGCGTCCAAATTCCGCAACATGGGCCAGACCTGCGTATGCGCCAACCGCATCTATGTGCACCAGAGCGTTGCCGACGATTTTACCGCCCGGCTTGCCAAGGCGGTCGAAGCGCTAAAGATCGGCCATGGCGGCGATGAGGGGGTCACGCAAGGACCACTGATCAACGCCGCCGCGCTTGAAAAAGTCCAGTCCCACATTGCCGATGCGCTTGCCCATGGTGCAGAACTGGTCACCGGAGGTCACCGGCACGCCCTGGGCGGCACGTTTTTCGAACCAACGGTGCTCAAGGGCGCCAGCGCAAAGATGCGCGTGGCACGCGAAGAGACCTTCGGGCCGCTCGCACCGGTCTTTTCCTTTGCCGACGAGGCCGAAGTGCTCGCCGCGGCCAATGCCAGCGAAACCGGGCTTGCTGCTTACGTGTTTACAACAGACATGGCCCGCACCTATCGCATGCTCGAAAATCTCGAATACGGTATGGTTGGCATCAACACTGGCATATTGTCTTCCGAAATGGCGCCGTTCGGCGGTGTCAAGCAAAGCGGCAATGCCCGCGAAGGATCGCATCATGGGATCACCGAATTCACCGAACTCAAATATGGCCTGATCGGAGGGCTCGACGTTTGACATCAAAACCCCTCGTCGCCGTCATTTCCTGCGTTCGCGAGGTGGAGGGCGAGCCGGCCAGCATCGTCAAGAAGCGCTATCTCGAGGCCGTTGCAAAACACGCCGACGCCGTCCCGATCATCGTCCCCGCCTGGAGCGATGCGCTGGCCGCCCATGCTATCGTCGAACGGGTCGATGCGATCTTGCTGACAGGTTCCAATTCCAACATCGAGCCCCACCGCTATGGGGCTTCGGGTGAAGGAACGCCGCCCTTCGACACGGCCCGCGACGGCCTCAGCCAACATCTGATCCACGCGGCCATCGCCATGAGCAAACCGGTCTTCGGTGTTTGTCGCGGCCTGCAGGAAATCAACGTTGCCTTTGGGGGAACCTTGGCCGACGAACGCGCGGGGGCCACGCCCGCCTTTTCCCATCACGCTGCCGACGGCGCCGATCTCGAAACCATGTTCGGACACTCTCATGGCGCTTCGATTGCCCCCGGCGGGCTTCTGTCGAGGATAATGGGGGAGGGCGAGTTGGCCATAAACAGCGTGCATTTCCAGACGGTCGCGCGCCTTGGTGAAGGATTGCGGGTCGAAGCGCAGGCTTCCGATGGCGTTATCGAAGCGCTCTCGGCTTCGGACACGAACGCGCCTGTTCTCGCCGTTCAGTGGCATCCGGAATGGCGTCCGGCCGTGCGCGAGCACGATCTGGCCTTCTGGCGTTATCTGGGACAGGCCGCACGCGCCGCAATGCGCTGAAGCGATAAAAAAGATTTATCGGATCAATCGCGCATTAAGATTGGACACATGCGCGCCAATGCCCTGTGATGCTGGCATATCGAATTGCTGGAGGCAGAATGACAGACCGCAAGCTCTATCTGAAATTTGTCGAATCCGACGTTAAGGGGATCATTTCCCTTTATTGGGACAACGCACCCGAAACGTGCAAGGCGATCTGGGGCGCCCTGGAAAAACCCATCCAGGTTCCGGCCAGCCATGCCATCTTCTCGGGCCCCGAAATCATGATGGGCCTGCCCGAAAGCGCCCGCAATTTCGATCCGACCAGCCTGCCGCCTGAAAACCAGACAGTCCTGCCCGAACCCGGTGATATGCTGTGGTTCTATCAGCCCAGGAATTTCTTCAAGATCGACCCTGACGAGTTCTGGGAAGTCGGGATGTTCTACGGAGTAGGCGGACGAACCTTCGGTCCCACCGGTTGGATACCATGCACATATTTCGCCCGGATGACTGAAGGTCTCGACGCCATTGCCGAGCAATGCAGGCTTATCCGCAAGGAAGGCATCAAGACCGTCGAATTTGGCCGGCTTTGAGCCTTCACCATGCGCGGCCGCCAGAGGGGATGGCCGCGCATCAGCACCACCAGCTTGGAACCAAAGAGAGGATACCAGTCATGAAAATCTACTCTTCAATCGCCCTTTCCGGCGTCGCTGCCCTGATGGCCACCACGGCCTTCGCCCAGGGCGGAACAATCACCATCAATTCCTTCGGTGGCGCCTATGAAGAAGCACACCGCCAATGCGTCATCGATCCGTTCGAAGCCGAGACCGGCGCCACCGTGCAGATCGTCACGGCCTATTCGGCCGATGCTTTCGCCCAGTTGCGGGCCCAGGCCCAGGCGCCCCAGTTCGACGTCATTCACTTCTCGGGCGGTCAGGAAATCGTCGGCGCCCAGGAAGGTCTGCTCGATCCGATCGATCCGGCAAGCCTCTCCAACGCGGCCGACCTTTACGACTTCGCCAAATCCAACCTTGAAGCCGGCGAGGGGCCTGCCTATTCGATCGCTGCGATCGGCATGATCTACAACACCGAAAATGCTCCCGAAGCGCCGTCTTCGTGGACCGATATTCTCGATGAGGCCTATGCCGACCATATCGTCCTGACCGATATTTCCAACGGCTATGGCATGCTGGGCTTTCTGATGCTCAACCAGGTTCAGGGTGGTAGCCTTGACGATATCCAGCCCGGTCTCGACGCGGTCAGTTCGCTTCTGGAAAACGGCGCGATCATCGTTTCGACGTCGCCTGAAATCCAGCAGGAGTTTGCTCAGAACGACGCCTGGGTCGCCCCTTACGCCTCCGACTATGCCTTCACCCTGCGCAACGCGGGCCTGCCCACGGCATTCGTGCAGGGCGAAGAGGGCACCCCGGCCAGCTTCATCACGGCAAACCTTGTCGCCGGCCGCGACAATGACGAGTTGGCTCTCAAGTTCATCGACATGGAGATATCGCCGGAAGCTCAGGCTTGCTTTGCCGATGCCCTGCGCTATACCCCGACCAATTCGAAGGTGGAATTGAGCGAGGAAGTGGCGGCGGACGTCGTTTACGGTCCCGACGCGGTGGCAGGTCTTCTGCGTTTCGACCCGACAGTGATCGAGGCCAACCGCGCCGACTGGGTCGACGCCTGGAACCGCACTATCGCGCAGTAAGCGGATAACCCTTACCCTGCCATGCGCGGATAGTATCCGCGCATGGCGCACACGTTCTCCGAGGCCAATCAATGAGCGACCGTACCGAGAATTCGCTGTTGCTGCTGCCAGGCGCGCTGCTGCTGGCGCTGGCCTTCTTTGTCCCCATCGCCCAGATGCTCATCTTGTCGGTTTCGGGCGAACAGGGACCGACGCTTGATCATTTCACCCGGTTTCTGACCGACAGCTATTATCTCGGCGTTCTCTGGCGCACCGTTCGGCTTTCGCTGCTGATCACAGTGATCTGCGCGGCCATCGGCTTTCCCCTGGCCTATATCATGGCCCGCGTCGGCCCGCGCCTGCGGCTCTGGCTCATCGTGCTGGTCATCCTGCCGCTCATGACCAGCGTTGTCGTGCGCACCTTCGGCTGGATGGTGCTGCTGGGGCGCTCGGGCCTGGTCTCCGAAACGCTCCAGAGCCTTGGCCTGGTGGGCCGCAACTTTTCGCTCATGCAAACCGAGACCGCCATCGTCATCGGCATGGTCCAGGTGCTCCTGCCGTTCATGACCCTTTCGATCCTCGGTGTCGTAACCCGCATCGATACACGCCTCGAAGAAGCCGCCCGCACCATGGGCTGCACGTTCCTGCAATCGCTCAGAACCGTTGTCCTGCCGCTGGCTCTGCCGGGTATCGTGGCCGGGTCTCTGCTGGTCTTCACGCTTTCCGCCTCGTCCTTTGTTACCCCCAATCTGCTCGGCGGTTCGCGCATTCAGGTTCTGGCAGCGTCGATCTACCGTTCGGTGACCCAGACGCTGGATTGGCCCTTCGCGGCTGCCCAGGCGGTTATCCTCTTTGTGGGCATCCTGATCATCCTCGTGCCATATGCGCGACTTGGAGGAGGGCGATCCAATGGTTAAGTCCATTTCCACTCCCTTGCGCGTTGCGACGACGATCTTTGTGGTTCTGACCGCGCTGTTCCTGCTCGCGCCGCTGGTCGTCGTGGTCGGTGTGTCCGTGTCGGAAAGCCAGTTCATCGCCTTTCCTCCCGCCGGGTTCTCGCTGCGCTGGTATGAAAACGTGCTCGCCTCGGATGCCTATCTCGGCGCTGCATGGCTCAGCCTGCAGGTGGCGCTGCTAGTAACGCTCAGCGCGACCCTCATCGGCGGAGCCGCGGCTATCGCCATTCACCGGCGCGCATTACCCTTTTCAGGCGGTCTGGCGACGTTCTTCCTCTCGCCACTCGTCCTTCCCACGATCATCTATGCCATTGGCATGCTCATGCTCTGGAGTGCTCTGTTCGGCCCGGTATCGCTGGTCACGCTCTGGATCAGCCATACCGTCATCACGATCCCCTATGTCGTGCGGACCACTCTGGCCGTGCTCTCGGAATCCGATCCTTTCCTCGAAGAGGCCGCCCAGACCATGGGCGCCAACCGGCTCCAGCGGCTCTGGCTGGTGGTCGTGCCGCAATGCCGGCCGGGCCTGATCGCCGGAGCGTTCTTTGCCTTCAATATCTCCTTTGACGAGGCGGTGCTGGCACTGTTCCTGCGCACGCCCGGGCTCACCACGCTGCCGGTGCAGATTTACGGCCAGCTTGAATTCAGCCCCGACCCTTCGGTGGCCGCCGTCTCCACCATCATGATCGGCATCACCATTGCCCTGATCCTCATCATCGACCGCATGCTCGGCGTGCAGAAATTCGCGAGTTCCTGATTTGCCATGGCTGATGTTCGTCTGACTTCGATCAAGAAATCCTTCGGTCCCGTGCAGGTGCTGCATGGCATTTCGCTCGATATCGCATCGGGGGAATTCCTCAGTCTGCTCGGCGCTTCGGGGTGCGGAAAGACCACCTTGCTGCGCATCGTCGCCGGGCTCGAAGGCGTCACCAGCGGCAGCGTCGAGATCGACGGCACAGATGTAACCCGGCTGCCGCCCGAAAAACGCGACATCGCCATGATGTTCCAGTCCTACGCCCTGCTGCCGCACCTCTCGGTGTTCGAAAATGTGCGGTTTCCCCTCAGGATGCGTGGAATCGGCAACCGGGACGAACAGCAGGACAAGGTTCGCGGCGCCCTCGATACCGTCCAGCTCGGGCACCTGGCCGACCGCAAGCCGACCCAGCTTTCGGGCGGCCAGCAGCAGCGCGTGGCCTTGGCTCGGGCCATCGTGACCCGGCCATTGGTCCTGTTGCTTGACGAACCGCTGTCCAATCTCGACGCCCGCCTGCGCGAAGACATGCAGGTCGAACTGATCGAAATCCACAAGCGCCTTGGGCTGACCACGATCTTTGTGACCCACGATCAGGAAGAGGCGCTGAGCCTTTCCGACAGGATCGTGCTCCTCAATCAGGGCAAGATCGAGCAGGAAGGCGCGCCGGCCGAAATCTACTCCCAGCCGCGCACCGGCTATGCGTCGAACTTCCTTGGAGCGGCCAATCTTCTCCCCGCCACCATTTCGGGCCGCAGCGCCAGGCTCGCCGATGGCCAGACGCTGGAACTCGGTTCAGAAGCCCAAGGAGAACGCCTTCTGGCCATGCGCCAGGAAGACCTCGTGATCTGCCCCGCCAATGAAGGCCAGATCACCGCCACGGTCGGCACCCGGATCTTTCTGGGCGCCCGGAACCGCTACGTCCTGCGCCTCGCCGATACCGAACTGCGGGTCCTGGCTGGCACCGATACCATCTACGAGCGCGGCGACAAGATCGGCCTCAAGATCGACCCCGCGCGCATCAGGGTGCTCGACGAAAGCCCGTCCAACGCCTGACCCGTCGCCCCTGGCTGCGCACCGATTATGGAGAATTGCATCATGGAAACCCGCCTCTTGATCGATGGCGCCTATGTCGCCGGGCAGGGACCGAGTGAAACAGCGTTCGAACCGGCCCTTGGAAAAGTGCTTGCCGAAGTGGCATCCGCCGATGCCGGTCAGGTCGAACAGGCTGTAACCGCCGCACACCGCGCCTTTGGCGAATGGCGCAAGACCACGCCCAAACTGCGCTCGCGCCTGTTGTGGGCCATAGCCGACGCCGTGGAGGCCAACGCCGACGCGCTGGCCCATGTGGAGTCGCGCAATGCCGGAAAGCCCGTGCGCTTCGTCAAAGCCGCCGAACTGGCCAATGTGGCTGACGTGTTCCGTTTTTTCGCCACAGCCGCCCGCAACATCCCCGGCGTTGCCGCCAATGGCTATCGCGCCGACAATATGGTCTCGATGCTCCGGCGCGACCCGATCGGGGTGGTGGCCTCGATCGCCCCCTGGAACTATCCGCTGCTCATGGCAGCCTGGAAAATCGCTCCCGCGCTCGCGGCCGGCAACACCGTGGTCATCAAGCCGTCTGAAAATACCCCCCTCAGCCTTCTGGCCCTCGGTGGTCTTCTCAACGACATCTTGCCCAGGGGGGTCGTCAACATCATCTGCGGCAATGGGCTCGATGTCGGCCAGAAGCTGATATCGCACCCCTTGGTGCGGATGATTTCGCTGACGGGGGATGTGAGGACAGGTCGAGCCGTTCTCAAGGCCGCCGCCGGCGAGACCATCAAGCGCACCCATCTCGAACTGGGCGGCAAGGCCCCGGTGATCGTCCTCAAGGATGCCGATCTCGACGCCTTGGTCGAAACGCTGCGCGAAGCGAGTTTTTATAATGCCGGCCAGGATTGCACGGCGGCGTGCCGGATTTTCGTCGACCGCGCCATCCTGCCCGATCTCAACGCGCGCATGAGCCAAATGGTCGGCAGCCTTGTCTATGGCGCGCCCGAGCGCGATGACGTGGAATTCGGGCCGCTGATTTCGAGGGCACAGCAGGACCGTGTCGCCGGGTTCGTCTCTCGTGCCAAATCGGAAGGCGCGGAAATCCTGTCTGGCGGAAATACGCCGGACGGCGAAGGGTTCTTCCACGAGCCGACCCTCGTCCAGGCCGGCATTTCCAGCGAGATCGTGCAAAAGGAAGTGTTCGGTCCGGTGGTGACCATAACCCCCTTCGATACGCCCGACCAAGCGCTCGAATGGGCCAACGCGTCCGAATACGGCCTGGCGTCCTCGGTCTGGTCCCGCGACGCATCCTCGGCCATGTCGATCGCCAACGCGCTCGAATATGGCGTGACATGGGTCAACACTCACGGCGTTTTCGCCACCGAGATGCCCCATGGCGGAATGAAGAATTCGGGCTATGGATCGGATTTGTCCATGCAGTCGCTGCTCGACTACACCCAGGCTCGCCACGTCATGATCGCGTCCTGAGCAGGGCCCTTTCCCTCGGGTGGATGGCGTTCTAGAAGATAGCCATGCGCATACTCGACATGAAGACCTTCGTGGTTCTGGCCCGCAACCGCCATTTCGGCCGGACGGCGGAAGAGCTCAACACGACCCAGCCGGCCATTTCCAGCCGGCTGGCGGCCATCGAGCGCGAATTTGCCTGCCGGCTGGTCGAGCGCGGAGAAGGGCGCTTCGCGCTCACGCTCGATGGCGAGCATGTGCTGCGCCATTTCGAAACCATTCTCGAAAACATAGAAACCCTGCGTGGTGAAATCGGCGAGGGCGCCGGCCATGCCCCCGGTCCGCTCCGCATCGGGGCAATCGATTCCGTGTCCTCGACCTGGATGCCGCTGCTGATCGACTCGCTTCACCACACCTTTCCCAACCTCAAGATCGAAATGACGGTCGATGGGACCAAGCCCTTGCTCACCGGCATGCGCAAGGGCGATTTCGATCTGGTCTTCTGCCTCCATCCCGTTCTCGACGACGGCTTTCGCAACTACACGGCCTGCGTCTTTCAGATGACCTGGGCCGGCTCGCCGAAACTGATCGATCCCGATCGCACCTATTCTGTCGCGGCGCTGGCCGATATGCCGATCATCTCCTTTCCCAAGGATTCCCCGCCATACCAGATGGTGGCACCGTATTTTCACGACGAGCAGGTTCTCGCCTCAAAGCTCACCAGCTGCAATTCGCTCTACGCGATCATCAACCTTCTTATCGACGGGTTCGGCGTCGGAGCCGTCCCCAGCGTCACGATCAGCCGCGAGCTCAGTTCAGGTCTGCTCAATCCGATCAAGGTCGCCAAGCGATTCCCGCCGATGCCGATCATTGCCAGCTATCAGGCATCCACTCAGCAGGATTTCATCAGGCGGGTCGTCAGGAGAGCGCGCGCAACCGCCGAACACTACTGTGCAAAGGTCAATCCGGCCCACGCCTGGATCGATTGAGGGGGCAGGCGGGCGCCCGCAGCGCCGAGTGCGGCCACAACCTGGTGAAGCTTGCCACCCTGTCGGGACAAGCGCCAATCCGCATGTTAAGGAATCGCCAAGGACTGCCCCGTTCCGGTGGGCGTCCCGCACGGGAGTATAAGCTCAGACTTGATGACCCAGCTCGATGAGCCCAGGATCGAGATGTCCGGCGCAGACGGTGTTCTCGTTGCGCGTCTTTCCGGCGCGTGGACTACGCAATGGACGCAGCAGATCCAGGCGCGGATCGATTCGGCCTTTTCCGCTCATACCGTGCCGTCCCGCCTTGAGTTCGATCTGAGCGGGGTGACTGCGCTCGACACGGTCGGCGCCTTCCTTCTGGCCCGCCGCCGCGAAGAAATGGGGCAGGGCGTTCAGACCGCGATCACCGGAACAACTCAGGCGCAGGAAGCGCTTTTAAGCCACGTCAATGCCATAGAGCCGCACGCTCCTGTCGCCAGGCACAAGCTGCCCTGGCTTGTGCGCCCATTCGACGAACTGGGCCGCATGACCGCCAATGCGCTGGGCGATGTGGTCACCATTCACGCCGTTCTTGGCCGGGTGATGGCCGCGGCCGGGGCCACGCTCACCTTTCGCGCCCCGTTCCGGCTTGCTGCGCTGGTCAACCAACTCGATCTGATCGCCTTCCGCGCCGTGCCCATTGTCATGCTCATTTCGGTGGTGGTCGGCGCCATCATCACCCAGCAATCCATTCTCCAGCTCAACAATTTCGGCGTGGCGATCTATGTGGTCGATCTGGCCGCCATTCTGATGCTGCGCGAGGTCGGGCTCCTGCTCGCTGCTATCATGATCGCCGGCCGGTCGGGTTCGGCCATTACCGCCGAGCTGGGTTCCATGCGCATGCGCGAGGAACTCGACGCGCTCAAGGTCATGGGGGTAGATCCCTACCAGGTGCTGATCCTGCCGCGCATGATCGCGCTGTTGATCGGCCTGCCGTTCCTGGCGTTCATCGGGGCGCTGTCCGGACTCGTGGGCGCGGCTGTCGTAGCCTTGGTCTATGGCGGCATCCCGTTCGATATCTTTCTTGAACGGCTGCAGGACGCGCTCAACATGCAGACGCTCATGGTCGGCATGGTCAAGGCGCCCTTCATGGCCGTCATTATCGGCCTGGTCGCCACCAACGAGGGGTTCAAGGTGAAGGGCAGCGCCGAATCTCTTGGCCGCCACACCACGGCGTCCGTCGTGCGCGCGATTTTCCTGGTCATCGTCGCCGATGGTCTGTTCGCCATGTTCTTTGCGGCCATCGGAGTTTAGCGCATGGTCGATACAACCACACCCGATCCCATCATCTCGATCCGCGACCTCGTCGTGGGCTTTGGCGACCGCAATGTCATCGAAGGCTTTTCGCTTGATGTGCGCAAGGGCGAAGTGCTCGGCATCATCGGCCCGTCCGGCTCGGGAAAATCGGTGACCTTGCGCGCGCTGATCGGCCTTTTGCCCAAGCGCGCCGGCACAATAGAGGTCTTCGGCCAGGATTATGCCGGCATGTCCGTGCGGGACCGCGTGGCCGTCGAGCGCCGCTGGGGCGTGCTGTTCCAGCAAGGGGCTCTGTTTTCCTCGCTGACGGTCCTGGAAAACGTCGAATTTCCCATGCGCGAGCATTTCGACATTCCCCGAAAGCTGCGTCGCGAAATCGCCCGCTTCAAGATCGATCTCGTCGGTCTCAGCCCCGAATCGGAAAACCTCTATCCCGCTGAATTGTCGGGCGGCATGATAAAGCGCGCCGCTCTGGCCCGCGCTCTGGCGCTCGATCCCGACATTATTTTCCTCGACGAGCCCACCGCCGGGCTCGACCCGATCGGCGCCGCCCGGTTCGATGAACTTGTGTTGAGCCTCAAGACGGCGCTGGGGCTTACCGTCTATATGGTCACTCATGACCTCGACAGTCTTGTAACAGTCTGCGACCGTATCGCTGCCATCGGGCAGGGCAAATTGCTGGAGGTCGGCACGCTGGCCGAGCTGCAGGCTTCCGATGACCCCTGGCTCGTCGATTATTTCCACGGCCCGCGCGCCAAGCACCATCTGGAGCATCACTGAGCGATGGAAAACAAGGCCAATTACGCCATCGTCGGCGCCTTTGTGTCCCTGGTCATCGCCGGGTTCATGGGCTTTGTCTATTGGTTCTCGGTTGCCGATCAGGTCAGCGAGCGCGCCGTCTATCGCATCGTTTTCGATGGAGCGGTGACCGGCCTGGCACCCGGCACCACCGTTCTGTTCAACGGTCTGCCGGTCGGAACGGTCGAGGCGGTGTCCATCAATCCCGAAGATCCCAGCCAGGTGCTGGCCCGTATCGGCGTGGAAGCCGATGCACCCGTGATGAACGACACCCGCGCCATACTCGAGGTGCAGGGGCTGACCGGCTTTGCCAACATCCAGCTTCTGGGCGGCACGCTCGAAGCGGGCCGGCTTGAGCCGCAACCGGGTCAGACGATAGCGGTCATGCGCGGCGAGGCGTCCGATTTCCAGCTGATCATGGAAGGCGCGCGCGACATTATCGCCAGCGCTGAAACCACCTTCGAGCGCATCGACGCGTTCTTTGCCACCAATGAAGAGCGCCTGACCTCCACCCTTACCAGCATCGATGAGCTATCGAGCGGGCTTGCGAATCTGGTGGCCGGCGCCGGCGACGGGTCCGATTTCGACGCTGTGGTTTCCAATGTCAGCACGGCGCTTGAAAGCGCCACGGCGACGCTGTCCGAGCTTGAACTTCTGGTTGCCGACAACCGCGAAAGCCTCACCGCGACCATCGCCAACGCGGAGACCTTTTCCAACGCCCTTGCGTCCAATTCCGAGGGCATCGACGGCTTCCTGTCCTCCATGACCGCCACCAGCGAACGCATCGGCCCGCTGGCCGATGAATTGCGCGATTTGACCGTCCAGGTCCGCGAGATCGTGGCCGCGATCCCGCCTGAGGACGTGCGCTCCACCGTCTCCGACATCGGCGCCTTCGCCCAGACGCTGGCCAACAATACCGAGAACATCCAGGGCTTTTTCGACGACGCGCGCTCCCTGGCTACCAATCTTTCGGGTGTCTCGGACGGTCTGCAGGGCACCCTCGACCTGATCGATCGCGCTTCCTCCGCCGTCGATCCCGAAGTCATTGCCCGCGCCATGGACAATATCGACGCATTCTCGACGGCGCTGGGCAACAATGCCGTCAATGTCGATCAGATATTGACCAACACGCGCACCTTCACCGAAACCCTCGGCAACGCCACCGAACGGGCCGATACCATCATCGCCCGCATCGACGGTATGATCACCACCGAGGACGGGCGCATGCTGTTCGAGGAATTCGGCGCCACCGCGACCGCGTTGCGCCAGCTCATCGACCGTGTCGACGGCATGGTGGCATCCGAGGATGGTCAGTCGCTCTTTGCCGATTTCAGCGCTGCGGCCACTTCGATCCGCGAACTGTCCGATACGCTCAACACCGTCGCCGCGTCCCCCGAGGGGCAGCGGGTCATCGCCGACATCGCCTCGGCGGCCAACTCCATCGAAAGCCTTGCCAATGCGCTCGACGAGCGCACGCTGGCCATTTCCAACGGCCTTGTCACATTCACCAACAACGGTCTGGGCGCCTACACCACCCTCGCCAACGAGGCGGTACGGAGCCTTGAGCTGTTCAACCGCGTTATGCAACAAATCGAGCGCAATCCGCAGTCGCTGGTGTTCGGCGGAGAAACCGTGCGAGAGTTTACGCCGTAACAAAAGCGTTCCCAGCAAAAGTGGGCACCGGTTTTGCGGTTCGGGAACGCGACAAAGGAAAGCGAAGCGTTCCCAGCAAAAGTGGGCACCGGTTTTGCGGTTCGGGAACGCCGACAGAACAAGAACCAAGGACGAGCCAGATGTCTGCCAAAATCGGCCGCCGCGCCTTTCTATCGATGTCTGCCATCGGTCTCACCTCGACGCTGGCCGGCTGCTTCAGCCTGGGCGCCATCGCGCCGGTCACCTACGATCTGACACCGGGCACACCCGGTCCCGTCGCGCGCCGATCCAACCGCACCATCGTGGTGCGCGAACCCGCGACCATTTCGACCTATGACACCCAGCGCATTGTCGTGCGCCAGCCCGGTGGCGTGCTGAGCTACCTCAGCGACTCTCAATGGTCCGATACACTCCCCATGCTCGTCCAGACGCGCATGCTGCAATCGTTCCGCGATGCGGGGCTCACCAATATCGGCAAGCCGACCGACCCGATCGCGCTCGATGTCATCCTGTCCACCGACATTCGGGCTTTCGAGCTCGATACCACCGGTGGCGGCGCCATGGCGCGGGTCGCGCTGGCCATTCAACTCGTCAGCGACCGCAGCCGCACCGTAATCGCCAGCCAGACCTTCAGCGCCGATGTTCCTTCGTCATCCCTCGATCAGGCCAATGTAGTCGCGGCCCTCAACAGCGCCCTCGATGCCATCCTGCGCCAGATCGTCGAATGGACCGCCACCCGCATCTGAGCGGAAAACTTTTGTCGTTGCGCAGTTTGCGGGGTTGTAAAAAGACCTTGCGGACAATAAGTCATACTTAATCCTCCTGGCGGGTTTACCGCCACCCCATCCCCCAATTTCGGAGAGTTTCCCATGAGTTTCACCCCTTCCGGCAAGCATCTGATCGCGGGCGAGTGGGTTTCCGGCGCGGGAACCTTCGCCTCCGAACCGGCATCCGGCCCGAGTCACGAATTCGCCGTCGGCACGCCCGAACTCGTCGATCGCGCAGCCAGGGCCGCCGAGGAAGCCTTCTGGTCCTACGGCTACTCCTCGCGCGAAGACCGTGCGGCGTTCCTCAACCTGATCGCCGACGAAATCGAGGCACGCGGCGCCGACATCACCGAAATCGGCTCACAGGAAACCGGGCTTCCCGCGGCGCGCCTCGAAGGCGAGCGTGGCCGGACCACCGGCCAGTTGCGCCTCTTCGCCGATCACATTTTGAAGGGCGATTATCTCGACCGCCGTCACGATGCGGCACTGCCCGACCGCAAGCCCGCCCCGCGCCCTGACCTCAAGATGGTCCAGCGCCCCATCGGCCCGGTCGCCGTCTTCGGCGCGTCCAACTTCCCGCTGGCCTTCTCCACCGCCGGTGGCGATACCGCAGCGGCGCTTGCTGCTGGCTGCCCCGTCGTCGTCAAGGGCCATGGCGCCCATCCCGGTACTGGCGAGATTGTCGCCCAGGCCATCGATGCCGCGCGGAAAAAGCTGAACCTGCACCCCGGCGTGTTCTCGCTCGTGCAGGGCGGTGACCGCTCGGTTGGCCAGGCGCTGGTCCAGCACCCCGATATCAAGGCCGTGGGCTTTACCGGATCGCTCGGCGGGGGCAGGGCACTGTTCGACCTGTGTGCCGCCCGCCCCGAGCCCATTCCCTTCTTTGGCGAACTCGGTTCGGTCAATCCCATGTTCGTTCTCCCCGGCGCGCTCAAGTCGCGGGCCGAGGAAATGGGCAAGGGCTGGGCCGGATCGCTGACCATGGGTGCCGGCCAGTTCTGCACCAATCCCGGAATTGCCGTTGTGATTGAGGGCGATGAAGCTCGGACCTTTATCGATACCGCCAAGGCCGCCCTTTCCGAAGTCGGCCCCCAGACCATGCTGACCGACGGCATCGCCAAGGCCTATCGCGATGGCCGCGACAGGATTGCCGCATCATCGGGCGTTCAGGAGCTTCTCACGTCCACCTGCGATCTCCGCAACGCCACGCCGTATCTGTTCGAAACCGATGGCGACACCTGGCTGGCCAACCACGCGCTTGGAGAAGAAGTGTTCGGCCCGCTCGGACTGATCGTCACCGTCAAGGACGAAGACCAGATGCGCCAGATCGCGAAGTCGCTGCAGGGCCAGTTGACCTGCACCATCCACATGGATGCCGGCGACACCGATCTGGGCCGTTCGCTCATGCCCATCCTCGAGCGCAAGGCGGGCCGCGTGCTGGCCAACGGCTTCCCCACCGGCGTGGAAGTCGCCGATGCCATGGTGCATGGCGGCCCATACCCCGCCTCGACGAACTTCGGGCACACCTCGGTGGGCACCCTCTCCATCCGCCGCTTCCTGCGTCCGGTCAGCTACCAGAACATCCCGGACGCTCTGCTGCCTGCAGACCTTTAGAGTGCGGTCAGAAAAAGTTGCAGACTTTTTCGGTTCGACCGCGCGACATCAATGAACCTGGAGCGCTGGCCCGGCCTGTTGGGGCAGCGCGCTAAGGGTAAGTATAACCCACGATCCGGAGCGTCAGTCGCTCCGGATCGATCTCTTGTGAAAACCCCAGTCCAACCGCGGTATCACTTTCCGCCGGAAGATAGTCGAGCGTGACCCTGGCGGTTTCGCTTTGGCCGCCGCCCAGCGCAACGGCGCCCTCGACCACCACGTCCGAAATCGTGACGTGACCCTGATTGCTGATAGTGACCTCGACCGCATAACCGTCCGCGACGGCCAGTGTCTTGCCCAGGGCAAATCCGATCTGCGGCTCGCCTCCGGTTCGGGTCAGGGCTTCAAAGGCAATAAAGCCCGCCAGCGCCAGCACAAGCACCGCGCTCGCTGCGGCGACGATCCATTCGACCTGCTCACCTGATTTACCTTTACCGGGTGCCATCACGCGCTCCTAAAGGATCAGCCGCGCCGCCGAGGCGCCAATGGCTGCTGGAAAACCGAGTACGACCGTAACCCGCAACGCTCTCTCGAATGCCATGCCGTCAATCTGGCCGAGCACCCACAGGCTTGCCAGGCTGATCACCAGCGCCACCATGTAGCCCGAGACGGTGAAGCGCAGGAACGCGCTCCACCAAGGTGTTTCCGGCGAAATTTCGCTGCCGCCCGCAAACGAGGCGGCAAAGACGAAGGCATGCATGAGGGCCAGCGAGAGCGGAATCAGCGCCAGCGCGTGCCAGGCTGTCATGCGAAAGGAAATGAGCTGCATTTCTTCGGTCGGTGCCACGTTGAGCGAGAGAAACAGCGCCCCTGCTGCCATGATCAGCATTTCGCCGCCGAATGTTTCTTCCCTTTTGGCCGGCTCGGAATCGCCGCCGAACTGGGCCCGCCCTAACATGGCGCCGAGCGCGGCGGGAAAGGTCTGGATCGCGATTTTCCCCATCGTCTCGCTCAGGCTTCCTGGACTGCCCAATATGGCCAGCACCACCATGATCGCCGAGCTTGTGACGATCCCGATGCCATAGGCGATGGTTACATCCCGCAAATCCTGCCGCCAGTCACGTGTGCTTTCGAACCCGATCTCGCGCGAAAGCCGCATCAGGAAGGGAAACCCGACAACCAGCAGAACCAGCAGGCGCCAACGGTCCAGCGTCATGCCCAACTGTCACATCTCCATGGTCATCAGCATGGGCAGCGCAAATATCAGGGCGCCACCAGCGCCGCGCAGCAGGCCAATTGGAAACAGGCCCTGCTGTTGTTTCGATTGCGCGCGCGTGGCCACGGGTCGCCTATCCATTATGACAGATACGGCGATAACGGGCCCCAGGCGCCGCGAGTTCCGTCAGGTGGACGGCCAAACCAACGCGCATTCGGCGATGACAGGCTCTAGCCGCTTGTTTTAGCGCTCTTCCGCCGTTTCCCGGTTCGCCCTCGGGCCACGGGATCGTGCAGGAAATCCCCGTTCAGCTCCGCCTGCAGGTCGAGCATGGACCGTTCGGCATAGGCCATGTGATCGGCCATGATCCTGTGGACGGCGTCCGCATCGCCAACCTGCATGGCGGCGATCATCTGGCGCTGATATTCGATGCCCTGCGCGCGCAGCACCGGCTTGGGCTGCACATAGATATCGTGACAGACGGCAAGGTCTTTCAAAAGCCGCTGCAGGAACCGGCAGGTGAAGGCGAGCAGCGCATTGTCGGCATATTCGGCCACCACCGCATGGAAATCGAGTTCGGCCATGCGCTGGTCCCAGCGCTCCTGCGCGTCGGCCGGCTCGTGATCGTAAATTGCGATGATGTCATCGAGCCGCTGATAGGCGGCGGCGTCCATATTGGCCATAGCGCTGACCGCGACCAGTGGCTCGAGCACCTTGCGCAGCGCATAGATGTCGCCAATCGTCACCGTCTTGGCGAACAGATAGTTGGACAGCAGGCTCATCGCCCGGCTTTCCGACATGGTGTCGATGAACGCCCCGCCGCCCGGCCCGGTGCGGGTGCGGATCAATCCCTGCACTTCGAGCGATTTCAGCGCCTCACGGATCGTTCCTTTCGAGGCCGAGTATTGCTCCATCAACTCGCGCTCCTGCGGCAGCCGGTCTCCCGGCTGCAACCCGTGCTCGATGATGGTCTTCTTGATGGCATCGACGATTTCGTCGGTACGCTTGCGGCGAAGAGGGGCGGGGGTGTCGAGGGCGTTCATATCTTTTGCTCCACCCACCAGTCTGTCACCCCGGCCTTGAGCCGGGGTCCAGTACACGCAGGTCTCGCGGTTGAAACG
Organism: Pelagibacterium flavum; assembly: GCF_025854335.1. Lineage (NCBI taxonomy): Bacteria > Pseudomonadati > Pseudomonadota > Alphaproteobacteria > Hyphomicrobiales > Devosiaceae > Pelagibacterium > Pelagibacterium flavum. The sequence continues at coordinate 2,422,382 of NZ_CP107716.1, read as the reverse complement.
CCGACGCTGACGGTTACTGGTTCCCGGGTCTCCGCCCGGGATGACGATTGTGGGGCGGACGGGATGATGGAGGGTATGGGGTTTTTAGGGAACATCTTACTGAGCCGCTGCGGCCAGCCTGGGCGCGCTGGCAATCAACTCCCTTGTATAGTCGTGGCCCGGCGCCGCAAACAGTTTCTCGGCAGTGTCCAGTTCCACCATCTCGCCCAGATACATGACCCCGACCCGGTCCGATACCGATTCCACGACCGCCAGATCGTGGCTGATGAACAGATAGGACAGCCCGAATTCGCGCTTGAGATCGTCCAGCAGCAACAGCACCTGCGCCTGTACCGAGACATCGAGCGCCGAGACCGGCTCATCGAGGACCATGATTTTCGCTTCCGCCGCCAGGGCCCGCGCGATGGCGATACGCTGCGCTTGCCCACCGGAAAATTCGTGCGGATAGCGCTCCAGCGTGTCCCTGGGCATCTGCACGGCTTCGAGCAGATCGCGCTTTCTCGCCTTGCGCTTTTCGGCATCATAGCCGCGCAGAAGGTTGAGCGGCACATCAAGAATCTTGTCTATCGTCTTGCGTGGATTCAGAGAAGCAACAGGGTCCTGAAACACGTACTGGATCATCCGCCCGAACGCCCGCGACCCTTCCGACTGCAGCGCGTCATATCCCTTGCCCCCGATTTCGATGGAGCCCGAGGTTGGCGTTTCCAGGCCCACCAGCATGCGCGCGATGGTCGATTTCCCCGATCCGCTCTCGCCCACAATGGCCAGCGTTTCCCCTTGCCTGAGTTCAAGCGTCACGCCCTTTACGGCCTGAACCTCGTGGCTCTTGCCACCAAACAGCGTCCGATTGCCCCCGAAGGTCTTGACCAGATCTTTTACGACGATGGCATTGCTCATGGCTGGCCCTCCGCAAACAGGGGCCGGACGGTGGCAAGAAAATCCTTGCCCTTGCCCAGCTCCGGCACGCAGGCGATCAGTTTTTTGGTGTAATCGTGCTGGGGATCGCGCAGCACATCCGGCGTCTTCCCGCTTTCGACGATAAGGCCATCCTTCATCACCGCAACCCGGTCGCACACCTGGGCGACAACCCCGAAATCGTGGGTAATGAGCAACAGCGCCAACCCGCGCTCGCGCCGCAGATCTTGCAGCAGGTCGAGAATTTTCGCCTGCACGGTCACGTCCAGCGCCGTTGTCGGCTCGTCGGCGATAATGATGTCGGGATCGTTGGCCAGCGCCATGGCAATGCCGATGCGCTGGCGCTGCCCGCCGCTCAATTGGTGCGGGAAGGCGTCGACCCTCTCGGCGGCATCGCGAATGCCCACCTGTTCCATCAGCGCGATAGCCCGCTGTCTCGCTTCCGCCTTGCCGACCGGCTGATGTGTGGTGATAGCTTCGGCGATCTGCTCGCCCACCTTGTAGAGGGGATGGAGCGTCGTCAGCGGGTCCTGAAACACATAGGCGACTTTCGAGCCGCGCAACGCCCTGATGCCGCTTTCCGAGCGCGAGAACACGTCCTCGCCCTCGATGGACACCGACCCGCCGGTGATGATGCCCGGCGGGGAGGCGACAAGCCCGAGCAGCGACAGGGCGGTGACCGATTTGCCCGACCCGGACTCCCCGATCAGCCCCATGCACTCGCCCTTGTTGAGTGTGAAGGAAATATCCTTGACCGCTGGAATGGTCGCCCGGCCGCGCTGGAAACTGGTTTCGAGATTGCGCACGTCGAGTATGGCAGTGGGTTTGTCCTGGGGCTCGGCGGCCTTCTTGCGCTCGATGCGCGTCACCGAAAGCGGGCGCGTTAGATCCCCGGCCCGCAGGCGCGGATCGAGCACGTCGCGCACGCCATCGCCCAAAAGGTTGATGCTCATGACGATGGCAAAGATCATCAGTCCGGGAATGACCGATACGTGCGGGGCATTGAACAAAAGGCTGCGCCCTTCGCCCAGCATCGAGCCAAGGTCCGATTGCGGCGGCTGTGCGCCAAGTCCCAGGAACGACAGCCCGGCGGTTTCAAGGATCATCCAGCCCACAGTGGTCGACATGGTGATCACGATCACCGGCAACACATTGGGCAGCACTTCGGAAAACAGGATCGCCGTGTGCGATTTGCCCGAAAGCCGGGCGGCGTCAACGAATTCCCGGCCGGCCAGCCCCACCGTGATGCCGCGCACGTTGCGGGCAAAGAACGGGATATTGACGACCGCGATGGCGTAAAGCGCGTTGAGCAGCCCCGGCCCGAGCACCGCGACAATGGCCAGCGCGAGCAGGATATAGGGAAACGCCATCAGCATATCGATGCCGCGCATCAATATGGTATCGGTGGTGCCCCGCGCATAGCCCGAAACCAGCCCGATCAGCGAGCCGATCAGCGCCGCGATCAGCGTGGCCGAAAGCCCCACGGCAATCGACACCCGCGACCCCCAGATCAGCCGGGCCAGAATGTCTCGGCCCAAATGGTCGGTGCCCAGCAGATGCCCGTCCGAAAAGATCGGCTGCAGCCGGTTGGCGGGCAGGGTGATGTCGGGGTCGGGAATGGGCAGCAACGGAGCGAGCAATGCCATCGCCCCGATCAGGACAAGGATGACAAGCCCCCCGGCCGCCAGCCGGTTGTTGAGCAAAAGGCTCCAGCTCGAAAGCCGTGCCGAGGACGCCTGAGGCGCGGTGGTCGCGATCGCCTGGGTCATGTCTTGAGCCTCGGGTCGAGAATGGCCTGCGCCACATCGGCGAGCAGGTTGATGAGGACGTAAGTGACGGCAACCACCAGCACGCCGCCCTGCACCAGAAGAATGTCACGGGTGGAAATCGCGTTGACCAGCATCGCCCCGATGCCCGGCCACTGGAACACGGTCTCGATATAGACCGCACCACCCATCACGAACCCGGCCTGGATGCCGATCACGGGAATGATCGAAACCAGCGCCGCCTTGAAGGCGTGCCGGTAGATCACCGCGCCTTCGTTGAGCCCCTTGGCCCGCGCCGTGCGCACGAAATCCTGCCGCAGCACTTCGAGCATGGCCGCGCGGGTGAGCCGCGCGATAACGCCGGTCGCGACAATGGCCAGCGTGGTGGCGGGCAGGATCAGATGGATCAGAAGGTCTGGCAGATCGCCGCCGCCATAGACGGCATACATGCCCGAAGCGGGCAGCACGCGCCATTGCACGGCGAACAGGAGGATGAAGATCAGCCCCAGCCAGAAAGCGGGCGTGGAAATGCCGATCAGCACAAAGAACGTGACGATCCGGTCGGTCCAGCCGAACTGGCGGACCGCCGAAACGACCCCGGCCAAAAGGCCCAGGATCGAACACAGGATCATTGAGGCGCCGGCAAGGATCAGCGTTGCGCTGAAACGCTCGAGAATTTCATCGAGCACCGGACGGTTGAGCCTGAACGACCGGCCGAAATCGCCCTGAAGGACATTGGTGATCCAGGCGATGTACTGCTCGGGCAGCGAGCGGTCGAGCCCGAGATCGCGATTGACGCGCTCGACATTTTCCGGCGTGGCGTAGGCACCCAGAATGGCCGTGGCCGGATCGCCGGGGATCATGGCCATGATCCCGAACACAATGATCGAAAGCCCGAACAATACGGGTATGGCGGCAACGAGCCGCTTGGCGATATAGGCCAGCATGGGCGGCCTCCTCTGTCCCTCCGGTGGAGACCGGCGGTTCTCCCGCCGATCCCGATAGTCGCTGGTAACCCGTCAGGCGCCCTATTGCTTGGAGACGTCGCCCAGCTGCAGCAGGAAGCTCGGCTGCAACGAGAAACCCTCCACCGCTTCGGTCGTCACCGCATTCTGCTGCCAGTTCGCGACAAAGATCCAGGGCGCGTCTTCATAGACGATTTCCTGCATCTGCTTGTAGAGATCGCCGCGCGCTTCGATGTCGGTTTCCACCCGCGCCGCCTCGAGCAATTCATCGACCTCTTCATTGGAATAGTACGACGAATTGAAGCCCCCGGCCTCCGGCCAGGCATTGGTGCGCAGCGTCAGGAAGGGCAGAACGTCCGGATCGTTGGTCATCCAGGCCATTTCCGCCATGTCGACATCCTCGCCGAGACCAGGATTCACGATCCCCAGGAACGTGTTCCATTCATAGGTCTCGATCGTCACATCGAACCCAACGGCCTCGAGATCGGCCTGGATGGCCGTGCCCATGGTGATCGGATCGAGCATGCCCGAACCACCTTCGGTGACATAGAAGGTGACCTCGGGGTTATCGACTCCGGCTTCGCTCAGCAATTGCTCGGCCATGTCAGGGTCGTACGGATAGGGCTCGAGATCTTCGTTATAGGCCCAGTTGAACGCCGGAGCGATCGGGCTGTCCGAGACCGTGGCCGTACCCTGCAAGATATCGTTGACCAGAGCGTCCTTGTTGACCGCGTAGTTCGCGGCCTGGCGAACCAGCTTGTCAGCGAAAGGACCGTACTGGGCGTTCAGCATCACATACCAGACGTGCGGCCCTGCCTGCTCATAGACCTCGAACGCGGAATCCTCCTCGAACTGGCTGACATTGTCGGGCGGAACTTCGACCATGACGTCGATGCCGCCTGAAAGCATTTCGGCAACCCGCGTGTTGGCATCGGTGATCGGGCGGAAGACCACGGCCTCGAGCGCCGGCGCGCCGTCCCAATAGTCCCGATTGGCTTCGACCACGACACGGGTGTTCGACTGCCATTCGACAAACCGGTACGGACCGGTCCCCGACGGATTGCGCCCGTAATCGTCCACATTGTCCATCACACCCTGTGGCGACACGATGAGCCCCGTGGGATAGGCGAGGTTGGACAGAAACGGCGCGAACGGTTCGGTCAGAACAAACTCGACGGTGTGCTCGTCGATCACGTTGACGCTGTCGACGGCCGAAAAGTTGAACGACAGCGGGAACGGCCCCGTATCGTAATAGGGATGGTCCTCGTCCAGCATGCGATCGAAATTGAACTTCACCGCCTCGGCGTTGAACGGCGTGCCGTCGTGGAACGTGACACCTTCGCGCAGATTGAAGGTATAGGTCAGCCCATCGTCGGAAATCGTCCAGTCCGTGGCCAGAGCCGGTTCGACTTCCAGCGTGCCATCGGCATAGCGGACCAGCCCGTCATAGATGTTGACCAGGATGCGAAAGTCGTTGACCGCGGTGGAAACCTGCGGGTCGAGCGACTGCGGCTCGGCGATCTGTCCGACGATAAGGACATTGGGTGGGGTCTGGGCGACGACCGGCGATGCGGCCATCAGCGCGGCTATGGCGGCCCCGGCTAAAAGCTTTTTCATGACAACCTCTCCTTTGGCGCATTGGGTGCGCGGTAAACCAGTGAACGAACCTTTGCGGTTCTGACTTGGCCCCCAGAGCTTGCCGTGGAGGCGCTGGTCTGAAATTAAATTTATCAGCATAAATGGACATGGCAATACATTTATCGCTATAAATTACACGAGGACTTTCAGAAAAAGTGGTCCCCACTTTCTCGTCTCGAAAGTCCGAGCGAAAAAGAAGATCCGCCTTAAAGGCGGCAGGGAGAATTTTTGCCCATGACGTTCTCGATCCTCGCCCACGACCGCGCAACCGGTGCTTTCGGCGTCGCGACAGCCACGGGCGGACCCGCCGTCGGCTCGCTGGTGCCCCACGCGCGCGCAGGGGTGGGGGCGCTGGCAACCCAAGGCTACACCAATCCGCTCTATGCCTTTGACGGGCTGGCGGCGCTCGAAGCCGGGCAGGGGGCCGAGGCAATCGTCTATGCCCTGACAATTGCCGACCCCGAGCGCGAACGGCGGCAATTGATCGTCATGGACCGCACGGGCGCAACGGCGGGCTGGAGCGGCTCGGACCTCACCGAGAGTGTGGGCATGCAGTTGCAGACCGATATCGCCATCGCCGGAAATCTTCTCGCCAACGCCGATGTTGTCCCTGCCATGGCCGAAGGCTTTTTGCGCGCCGGCGGGCCGCTGGAACTCCGCCTTCTGGCCGCCCTGACGGCAGGCGACGTGGCGGGCGGCGATGCGCGCGGCATCCAGTCTGCAGCGATAAAGACCTTTTCTGACCAGCCCTATCCGGCCATCGATGCGCGCGTGGACTATTCACTGACCCCCCTCGATGACCTTTCCACCCTGCTCGAAAAGATCCGCGTCGGCGACTATGCCGATTTCGTCGCGACGCTGCCTCGGCGCTGAACCCCCTTGCTCCCACCCTCGCACAGGGCTATGTCTTGCTCCGCTGACGGTTCCGCCAAGTAGAGCGCGGATGAAAAGGGAATACCGGTGCGGATTACCCATAAGGGGCCAATTCCGGAGCTGCCCTCGCAACTGTAAGCGGCGAATCGCAACGCCAGACCACTGACGAAAGTCGGGAAGGGGTGTTGCACTGTCTTCGAGATGAAGACTATGCCGCGAGTCAGGAGACCTGCCGCCTGCAACAGACCAACAAGCCGGACGAGGTGTGCCGGCAGGGGGCAGGTATGGATTTTTACGCAGCGCGTCCGCTGACACAAAGCCCACCGCCTTCTCGCAAGAGAAGGTGGGCTCATGACACCTGACGCAATTCTCTTTCTGATTTCTCAGCCCTATCTGAAGGGCAGGCGTTTGAAGGCGCTTCAGGCATCGCTGACCCGAGCGTGCCCGATCCCGTGCGCCATCGTTCGCATGGAAGGCCGCGAGGCCGGGCCGATGTCGGCGCTCGACGCGCTGGTGGGCGAGGGCGCACAAAATATCCTCGTTCAGCCGGTCGGCATCCCGTTTTCCGACAGTCTTTTCGCCTGGCTGCCCGGTGCGCTCGCCCATTGGCAGCGTGAGCGCGGGTTTGATGGCGAACTGGCCCTGGCGTCCGATCAGATCGGCGATGAGGCCGTACTGGCGGCAATCGCCCGATCCAGCCTCGATAATGCCGCCGAAGCGACGCCTGTGGAGACTGATCGCGGTTCGATAGATGGCGCGGGCTGGGACGAGGTGCCGGCGCATCGGCACCATCTTCTCGTCTGTACCGGCCCGCGCTGCAATTTCCGCGAATCCGGCCCACTCAGCGCCATTCTTGCCGAGGAACTGACGCGCCAGGGTGTGGCGCGCGATTGCCTGGTGGCCACCACCGGCTGCCTGTTCCCCTGCAACAACGGCCCTGTCGTAGCCCATTATCCGGCCGGACACTGGTACCGGCTGGCGAACGCCGATGATGTCGCCCGCTTCGTTTCGACCGTTTTGAAAGACGGAAAATCGCTCCCCCAATTGATGATCCATGAGGTATCGCAATGAACCTGCTGCGCCCGGCACTCGCCGTCGCCCTGTCGCTGTTGACCAACTCGGCCTTCGCCCAGACAATTGAGAGCTGCGACACCAGCTTTGCCTATGACTCCCCGCCTGCGCGCGCCATTACGCTAAACCAGCAGGCAACAGAGGTCATGCTGGCGCTGGGGCTCGAAGACAGAATGATCGGCACCGCCTATCTCGACGACACGATCCCCGACCAGTGGCTCGAAGCCTACAATTCCGTCCCGGTGCTCTCGGACCGCTATCCGGCAAGGGAAGTGGTGTTGGCCGAAAACCCCGACTTTCTTTTTGCCGGCTTTGCCTCGGCCTTCAACGACACCAACCTGGGCGCCGAAGCCGAATGGCACGACATCGGCATCGGGACCTATGTGGTCAATGCCGAATGCCGCAATCAGCACCCCGCCGATATACGCATGACCACCGATCCCATCTTCATCGACCTTGAAAGCATTGGCGCGCTCTTTGGCGTCGAGGATAAGGCGGACGCACTTGCCGGCAATATCCGCACGCGGCTCGACGCCGCGGCAACCGGCGCGTCGGGCGCCGGGCTGACGGCCTTTCTCTTTGACTCGGGCACCGACACCGCCTTTTCTGCGGCCTGCTGCGGCGCGCCGGGACTGCTCATGGAGTCGGTCGGTCTTGAAAACATCGCGGGCGACATCGAGGGCCGCTGGGCCGATCTGGCCTGGGAAACGGTGGCGACGGCGGATCCCGACGTCATCATTCTGATCGAAGCCGAATGGTCGACCGCCGAGGAAAAGCGCGCACAGCTCGAAAGTGACCCGGTGCTCTCCCAGCTCCGTGCGGTCCGGCAACGGAACTATGTCGTCGTCCCGTTCTCCGAAACCATACTTGGGCTGCGCTTCGTCGATGGGGTCGAACGCCTCGCAGCTGGCCTCCAACAGTTGGACCTGAACTAGAACATGAACCGCGCTCCCTACGGCGTCACCCTCGGGCTGGCGCTAGGCTTTCTCGTGCTCGCCATGCTGGCCGGTGCCTTCTGGGGCACCGCCGATCTGCCGTGGGATGCGCGTATCAGCGCGCTGCTGCGCCTGCCAGACGCGCAGCCCAATCTGCAATTGATCATCTGGGAATGGCGCCTGCCGCGTGTCATCATGGTGGCGCTGGTCGGGGGCGGGTTGGCGCTGTCGGGCGTCATCATGCAGGCCCTGCTGCGCAATCCGCTGGCCGAGCCCTACCTTCTGGGCCTGTCCTCCGGGGCGTCCGCTGCGGCGACCGCCGCCATCGTCTGGCTGCCCGCCACGTTCGTTGCCAGTTTCGGGCTCGACCTGCTGGCCTTTCTGGGCGCAATGCTTGCCTTTATTCTCACCCTCGGGCTGGCCTTCCAGCCGGGCAGGGGCATGGATAAGCTGGTTCTTATATTGGCTGGCGTTGCCATATCGCTGTTTTTTTCCTCGGTTTCCGCCTTTTTCATCCATCTCGCCGATCCCCAGGTCACCCGCGAGGCATTGTCCTTCCTGATGGGCTCCGCCGCCGGCGCGCGCTGGGCAGACCTTCCGCCGCTGGCCATCGCCCTGCCGCTCGGCCTGCTTGCCACATGGCTGTGCGCCACCATGCTCGACGCCGTGCTGCTCGGCGACGAGCGGGCTGTGGCCCTTGGCGTGCCGCTGCCGGTCCTGCGATTGGCTCTGCTCAGTCTCGCCGCCCTTCTGACCGGGCTGTCGGTGGCCGGAGCGGGGATCGTGGGCTTTGTCGGGCTCATCGTGCCGCACATGGCCCGGCTTCTGGTCGGCGCGCCCCACAAAAAGCTGATCCCGCTGGCCGTGGTGCTCGGCATGATCGTGCTGGTGGTGGTCGATCTGCTGTGCCGCATCGTGCTGGCCCCCGAAGAACTGCCGCTCAGCGTACTGCTGGCGCTGTTTGCGGCGCCCCCCTTTGTCTTCATCCTGCGGAGGGTGCGCCGTGGCTTCTGACCCGATTGTCACTCTTGAAGCGGTCTCGCTCAAAAAGGGCGAGGCGCAATTGCTCGACGGCGTCTCGTTTGCGCTCGAGCGCGGAAAATTCCACGCGCTGCTGGGCCCCAACGGCGCCGGAAAATCGAGCCTCATGCGCGTCCTCTATCGCGCCGAGGCCGACAATACCGGAACGGTCCTTCTGGATGGAAAGCCCCTCAAGGACTGGCCCCGCAAGGCCTATGCGGCGCGGGTCGGGGCACTGGTCCAGGAGTCCGTGTCGCTGGCCGGGTTGACGCTCTACGAGGTCGTGGCGCTCGGTCTGCTGCCGCTGGCGCTGCCCCGCCAGGAGGCTGCGGCCCGGTGCAACGAAGCCCTGTCCCTCGTCGGTCTCGCCGGGCGGGCAGGAGAGGATGCCGCCCATCTCTCCGGCGGCGAACAACAGCGCCTGTTTTTCGCGCAAATTCTGGCGCTCGACCCGGAAATCTACATTCTCGACGAGCCCCACAACCATCTCGACCTGCACTACCAATATGTATTGCTCGAAGCGGTCAAACGCCGGGGCAGGACGGTTCTCGCCTCGTTCCACGATCTCACCCTCGCCACCCGCTTTTGCGACCGGGCATTCTTGCTCGACCACGGCAGGCTGGCGGCCTCGGGGACACTGGCGGAGGTCCTGACGGCCCAAAGGCTGGCCCAAGTGTACCGGATCGATGCCGAGCTGGCCGATGATGTGATCCGGATCAAGGGCGCCATCACGGCATAGCGGCTACCGCTTTCTTGCGACTCTATTCCCTTGTCACCCCGGCCTTGAGCCGGGGTCCAGTACGCTCCGTGCCAGCGATACCGGCACCAGCGCTGCCGGTTACCGGATTCCGGATCCCCGGCCCGGTATGACGCCGGAAGAAAGAGGCAGGAAAGGCTAAAGATCGCTGCTTGCGCTGTCGCCCCGGCTGTGGTTTGCATCGCCCAAACGCACAAGGTCCTTTCATGTCTGATTACCTCGAGATCTCCCCCGAGATCAAATACGCCCTGGCTGACGGCCAGCCAGTCGTGGCCCTCGAATCTACGATCATCACCCACGGCATGCCCTATCCGCAGAACCTCGAGACCGCGCTGGCGGTGGAGCAGGTCGTGCGCGACAATGGCGCGGTGCCCGCCACCATCGCGGTCATGGGCGGCAAATGCCATGTGGGCGTGGCCGGCGAAACGCTCGAGGACCTGGCCAGGACCGGGCTTGAAGCCGCCAAGGCCTCCCGGCGCGACCTCGCAGCCATCCTCGTCAAGGGCCTCACCGCCGGAACCACCGTCGCCACCACCATGCAGATCGCTGCCATGGCCGGCATCAGGGTCTTTGCCACCGGCGGCATCGGCGGCGTGCATCGCGGGGCCGAATCCACCTTCGATATTTCCGCCGATCTCACCGAGCTGTCCCAAACCCCTGTCGCCGTGGTTTGCGCCGGCGCCAAGTCGATTCTCGACATTCCGAAAACCCTCGAAGTGCTTGAATCCAATGGTGTTCCCGTCATCGGTTATGGCACCGACGCCTTCCCGGCCTTCTTCGCGCGCGAAAGCGGATATGGGGTCGATTACCGCCTCGACACGCCCCAGGAGGTCGCGGCCCTCATCGCCACACAGGCCGCGCTGAACATGACCGGCGGCGTTCTGGTCGCCAACCCGATCCCCGAGGCCGACGCCCTCGACGCCGACGAAATCAACGGCCGCATCGCCGCCGCCATCGCCGATGCCGAGCGGCAAGGCGTGACCCGCAAGGATCTCACCCCCTATCTGCTCAACCGCATCTTTGAGCTGACCGACGGCAAGTCGCTGGTCGCAAACATCGCACTGGTCAAGAACAACGCCGCCGTGGCAGCCCGGATCGCGGCCGCCCTCGTCAAGAACCACTGACCGTGACTGGCCGCATCCTCGTCGTTGGCGACGTCATCACCGATATTCTCGTCGTGCCCGAAGGGCCCGTTGCGCGCGGCACCGATACACCGGCCACCATCCGCCAGATGCCCGGCGGTTCGGGCGCCAATCAGGCCGTGTGGCTGGCGGCCATGGGCGTCGACGCCCATTTCGCCGCCCGCGTGGGCGCCCCCGATGTGGTTCGCCTTCGTCGCCATTTCGAAGGGCAGGGCGTCACCGCCCATCTGAGCGGCGATGTGGCCAATCCCACCGGCACGCTGATCTGCCTTGTCGATCCCGATGGAGAGCGCAGCTTTCTCACCGATCGCGGTGCCAACGCCCACCTGGGTGAAACCGATCTCCCTTTCGAGCTGCTCGACGGCATGGACCGGCTGCACATCTCGGGCTACGCCCTGTTTGAGCCCAGGCCCCGCGCCGCAGTCATGGCGCTGGCCGCCCGCGCCAAGGCAAGAAGCATCCCCGTCAGCATCGATCCGGCTTCAACGGGCTTTCTGGCCGCTGTCGGCCACGACAATTTCCTCGGCTGGGCGGCGGACGCCGAAATCATTTTCCCCAACGCCGACGAGGCCGAGCTTCTGACTGGGCAGACCGATCCCCACCGCCAGATCGCGGCCCTGCTCGGGGTTTTCCCCCGCGCGGTCCTCAAACGCGGCAATCAGGGCGCCATCTTCGCCGCGCGAGGCACCGAGCCGCGCGCGGTTCCCGCCGAAGCTGTCGAAGTGGTCGATACCACCGGCGCCGGCGACGCATTTCTGGCAGGCTTTCTGGCTGCCGAGCTGCGCGGAGAAACCCCCGAAGCTGCCCTGGCTTCCGCCATCGCCGCCGGCGCGCGCGCCGTGACGAGGCTAGGAGCGCAGCCGCTGGCGCTATGAATTATTTGTGACGTTTTGCAAGGACTTCAGCACCGCTGGGGGTGATTGCCAGACGTTCTAAAATTGCGTTTACTGCGCCCGCGGCCTGGCGTGTCTTTGTATTTGGATCCTCCTGGCGCTGCGCCGCAAAACGGGTAGGGGACGACGATGAAACGCATCCAGACATTGGCTATGGCGGCAATATTGGCCACTGGCCTTGGCACCACTCAGGCAGCCGCACAGGACGTGATGGTGGTCTATGACGCTTCAGGCTCCATGTGGGGCCAGATTGACGGGGTCACCAAGATCGAGATTGCCCGCGAGGTGCTGGGCGACCTCGTGAACCAGTGGTCTGCCGAGACCAATCTGGGTCTTGTGGCCTATGGCCATCGCCGTGAGGGCGATTGCGGCGATATCGAAACGGTCATTGCGCCCCAGCCCATTTCGCCCGCCACATTCATTGATGCGGTCAACGCCATCAACCCGCTGGGCCGCACACCGCTGTCGGCTGCAGTCGAACATGCCGCCGAAGAACTGGTCTATCTCGAAAACCCCGCAACCGTGGTCCTGATCTCGGACGGCATCGAAAACTGCGAGGCCGATCCGTGCGCGCTGGCCAGCCATCTCGAAGAGCGCGGCATCGCGTTCACCACCCACGTAATCGGCTTTGACGTGGCGTCCGAGGAATATGCCCAGCTTTCCTGCATCGCCGAAAACACCGGCGGCGTCTTCGTGCCGGCCTCCAACGCCAGCGAATTGGCCGACGCGCTCGATGAGGTCAAGCAGGTGATCGAGGAGGCGCCCGAGCCCGAGCCCCAGCCCCAACCCGAGCCTGAACCCGAAGTCTCCCAGGTCGATATCAAGGCACCGGCCAGCGTAACCGTCGGCATGCGCTTCCCGGTAAGCTGGGCGCCAACGCTCGAGCCAAGCGATTATGTGACGATCGTTCCGGTCGGCGCCGATGAGGGCAGCTTTGGCGACTATCAGCGCGTACGCGACGATTCCGAGCAGGAATTGAGGGCCCCGGCCGAAACCGGACTTTACGAAGTCCGCTACGTCTTTGAGGAAACTGGAGAAACAGCCGGCTCGACCCCGGTTGAGGTTGTCGATGCCGAAGTCACCGTCACAGCCCCGGAGTCCGTCACCACCGGTGCCCGGTTCACCGTGAGCTATACCGGTGCCGTCGATGGCACCGATTATGTCACCATCGTTCCGGTCGGCGCCGATGAAGGCAGTTACACCGATTACCAGCGTGTGCGCGATGCGTCCGAACAGGACCTGACGGCCCCAGCCGATCCGGGGCTCTATGAAGTGCGTTACGTCCTCGATGAGGGCGGGCGGACAATGGCATCGACCCCCATTGAGGTGGTCGAACCGCAAACCACGGTTTCCGCGCCCAAGACGGTGACAGTGGGCGCTCGCTTCACCGTCGGCTACACCGGTTCGGTCAATGGCAACGACTATGTCACCATTGTTCCGGTCGGTGCCGAGGAGGGCAGTTACACCGACTACCAGCGTGTGCGCGATGCGTCCGAGCAGGAACTGACGGCCCCCGCCGAACCTGGCCTTTACGAAGTGCGCTACGTGCTTGACGAAGGCGGGCGGACCCTCGCGTCGGCGCCCATAGAAGTTGTTGAAGGCGAGACGACGGTTTCGGCGCCCGAAACCGTGACCGTCGGTTCGCGGTTTACCGTCAACTACACAGGCGCCGTCAATGGCAATGACTATGTCACCATCGTTCCCGCCGGAGCCGATGAGGGCAGCTATCTCGATTACCAGCGTGTGCGCGATGCGTCCGAACAGGAGCTGACGGCCCCCGCTGAGCCTGGACTCTATGAAGTCCGTTACGTGCTCGATGAAGGGGCACGCACCATGGCCTCGACCCCGGTCGAGGTGGTGGATGGCGATGTGAGCGTTTCGGCGCCCGAAATCGTGATTGCCAATGCGCGCTTTGCGGTGAGCTACACCGGCACCATCAACTCCAACGACTATGTGACGATCGTTCCCGCCGGAGCCGAGGAAGGCAGCTATGGCGATTATCAACGCGTCAGGGACGACACCGAGCAGGAACTCACGGCACCGGCCGATCCAGGGCTCTATGAGGTTCGCTATGTGCTCGATGAGGGCGGGATCACCATGGCCTCAACACCGATTGAAGTGCTTGAAGAGGGCAGCGCCCTCGATTTTGGCGCCGGTCTCGATGTGCCCGCTTCCGCAGCGCCGGGAGAGACGATCCTTGTGACCTGGACTGCGGATGTCGAGGGCGCGCGGGTGTCGCTGGCGCGCACCGATCAGGCCGATTTCGCATGGCTTGAAGCCCAGCCCGCCAGTGCCGAAAAGGCCACCAAGTTCAAGCTGCCCGACGAACCCGGCACATACGAGATCCGCTTTCTCGACGTGGCCAACCAATCGGTGCTCGGCCGCTCCCCGATCACCGTCGAGTGAAGCATTGCGGGCGGTGCCAAGGCGCCGCCCGCAATGCCGGGCTGATCCCCCCGACCACCCATATTGTGCTTGCAATTGCCTTTGGCGTCGGCTTTGCTGTTGGCTCAAGGACCATCTCGCCTCACCTCAAGATGCCTTCCCTTGATTGGCTTCTGTGAGAGCTGGTCCGCAACGGGAGGAAATTATGGGTCCCATCATTGGTAGCCCCGCGTCTCGCTTGGTGATGCTCACCGGGTTGGTCGCTGGCACCTTTTCTCTTTCCGCACCGGTTTTCGCCCAGGACGACAGCACCATGAGCCCGGTGCACTATTCATCCGAGCAGGCCGATCGCGGTGAGGACAGGTTTGAAAGAGACTGCGTCGACTGCCACGGAGACGATCTGCGCGGCGGGTTGATCGGCGGGCCGCCATTGCGCGGGCTGGCGTTCGAGCAGAAATTCGCCAACGGGGCACCGGCCTCGGCAATGTTCGGGTTCATGAGCTTGCTGATGCCGCCCAATGCGCCGGGCCGCTATTCGCCCGAGGTCTATGCCGATCTGATGGCCTATATCCTGCAGGAAAACGGCTTTCCGGCCGGCGATCCGCTGCCCTCCGACATGGAATCGCTCAACAAATTGATCGTCCAGAAGTAAAGGGCCACGCGGTCACGGGGCAGGCGTAGCCGCAAAATCGTACTCTTCGAGGATGGCGCCGATTGTGCCATCCGCCGTAAGCGCTTCAATCGCCTCGTCGATGGCCGTGCGCAAAAAGGTATTTTCAGCGAGCAACAGCCCGCCCACCCCTAGGCTGGACGGCTGCAAGGGACTTGGGTCCACGACGTGGATGTCCGCAAGGTCGGGATTGTCGCGTTGCGCGGCCCACAGGCTGGGCGCCCAGACCAGCGCAACATCCACCGTGCCGTTGAGCAGCGAGTCGATGGAAAGCTGGTTGGTGCCCATTGGAAACACCGGCCAGCGGTCTTCCGGCGCCATCGTTGAGACAAAGGTAAAGAGCTGAAAATGGGCCGACGTGCCCAGCGTCGCTCCGATGGGGCTGGAGGGAGGCAGGTCGCCCAGCGTCTGAATGGCTGGATCGGTGGTAATGAAAACATACCCGGCTTCGTAATAGGGGCGGGTGGCGATCACCCATTCGGGCAGCCCTTCGGGAATGAGCTTGAAGCCCATCTGCACGTCGCAATGTTCGAGCAGGATCTGGTAGATTTTCGTGATGTCCTCACTCACCATGTCGCTGGGAACCACATATCGTTGTGGTTCGAGCAGCAATCCCGTGGCAATGGCCTCGGCGATGGCATCCCCAATCGCCCAGTCGGGATCGCGCTCGTCCACGCAATAGCGAAATTGGGACTCGTTGAGCTGCCGGCCGATATTCCATTGCCCCGGAGCAAAGGGCACGTCGTAGAATTCAGGCTCCTGTGCCGAGGCGGGCCACGGCGACAGTGCGGTTATGGCAATGGCCAGCGCCGAAACCAGAAGCGTGACGACCGGGCGCAAGGCAAAGGACAATTGGTGTCTCCTCTATTGGTGCCGGCGTATCTTGCAGCGCTTCCCCGGCAAGAGCCGGGGTCCATGGGCGTTGCCACTTGGCCGTGGTGGCAGTGGGTGAAAGGCGGTCTCGAAAAATCGACCCTCCCCGAAAAACGCGGGGCGGACCGGAAATTCCGAGCCCGCCCCGCTTCTCGGATGGCGCCTTCCGATCAGTCGGGAAGCGCAAACACATACAGTGTTGCCGGATTGTCCGACGGCAGGCGGATGTCCGGGGTCAGCGATGCCAGGCGGCCCAGACCCGAGGCCCAGTTCGCGACAACGGCAACATATTGCTTGCCGCCCGCCTCGTAGGAAATCGGGAAGGATTCGAGCGAATTGCTCAACGGCCCGCTTTCCCAGAGCTTTTCGCCAGTTTCGTCGTCGAAGGCCATGAACTTGCGATCAAGGCTGCCAACGAACACCAGCCCGCCACCAGTCGGCAGGGTTGCGCTGGTGACTGGTGCATATTGCCGATACTGCCAAACCTCCGATTGGTCCACGAGGTTGATGGCACGGACTTGCCCGATATTGCCATCGCCATCAGGATGCGGCACGCGAGCAAAGGTCTGCAGCCCGCCACCGGTGTAAATCTCACCCGGATCGAGCGGATTGACCGTGGTGTTGGAGCAGAACTCAACCGTTGGCAGATACAGGGTCTCGGTCCGTGGGCTGTATGCCGTGGCCTGCCAGGCTTTGCTGCCCGGGTCGGCCGGGCAGTTGAAGGTGGTCTCACCGATCACCGGAATGACCTCGGGGTTGATCTCCTTTTCGCCGGTGTCCGGATCGATAGAAAGCACCACGTTCTGCGGTGCGGTCTCCTGGGCCCACAGCCATTCACCCGTCGTCCGGTCGAGCGACTCGATAATGCCGATCTTTCCGGTCGTCACCACCTGTTGCCGCATCTCGCCGTTGAACGGCAGGTCCACCAATATGCGCTCATAGGCATAGTCGAGGTCCAGAGAGTCGGTCTCCAGATACTGGTGGTACCATTCGAGCTCGCCCGTGGTCACATCGATGGCAAGTGTGGAGTTGGTGTAGAGTGCCTCATTGGTGACGTTGGGATCCGAACTCGGGGGAGTCAGCCCCGCGATCTCGACGTTCCACGGATAGGGCTGTCCGACGCCGGCGAAGATCAGGTTCTGCTCGGGGTCGTAAGAGCCGGTGATCCAGGCCGATGCGCCATAGCGGCTTTCCAGGGGGAGACCGTTCCAGCTATTGCCCTCGGGCGTATCGCCGCGGGCGATGGTGTGGACACGCCACAATTCCTCACCGGTATCCACGTCGTG
Organism: Pelagibacterium flavum; assembly: GCF_025854335.1. NCBI lineage: Bacteria > Pseudomonadati > Pseudomonadota > Alphaproteobacteria > Hyphomicrobiales > Devosiaceae > Pelagibacterium > Pelagibacterium flavum. Next base: position 2,405,193 of record NZ_CP107716.1, on the reverse strand, counting down.
CCCGGTAAAGAAGCAGCCGCCGGGTTGAGCGTTGCTGCACCCGGTCATGCCTTGGACAACGACGCCGTTCGCAACGATAGGTCCGCTGGAGAAAGCAAAGCCGTGCTCGTAGTTGGCAACCGTCTTGTCCCAGATCAGCTGGCCGGTCTTGGCATCCAGCGCAATCAGATGCGCATCGCGAGTGGCGATGATCAGCTTGTCATCGTAAATCGCCTTGCTGCGCTCTCCGTTGGGATTCACCTCATCGGGGAGTTCGTACTCATACTCCCAGATCAACTCGCCCGTGGCCCCGTCGAGGGCCTGGATGAGATGGCTCGAGTTCTGGAGATACAGAATTCCGTCATGAACGAGGGGCGTTTCCTGCGACCGTCCGCCCGGAGACATGCCCCAGGCCCAGGCCAGTTCCAGATCGCCAACATTGTCCTTGTTGATTTCATCGAGCGGGCTGTAGCCCCAGCCGTTATATGTGCGCCGCCACATCAGCCAGTCGCCGTCGGGCGGATTATTCAACATTTCGTCAGTGACCGGCGTGAGATCGTCGATCGGACTGTCCTGGGCAACGCCGGCCTGTACGGCCAATAGTGAAACCGACGATGCGGCGACTGCCAATAAGCTGAGTAATTGTCTGGTTTTGGTCATGAGAGGCCTCCTCCAAAGCCTGGAGTACTGGCTCTCTTTCATGAAATACTTGGCTGGCGAATAGCGTCAGCTCAGAAAGCTTAGCCAGTACCGCTTAATGGTACGCCTGCATGGTTAACCTCGTCAACTATTGGTTAGCGTTTGTGTTCAGGCCGGACGGCTTGACAATAAAGGCGGCACTTTTGCGCCGCCCTTTTTGATGCGTGTGACTGCGCTTACAGCGCGTCGGTCAACTCGGGCACCAATTCGAACAGATCACCCACCAGCCCGTAATCGGCCACCCCGAAAATAGGGGCTTCGGGGTCCTTGTCGATGGCCACGATGACCTTGGAATTCTTCATTCCCGCCAGATGCTGGATCGCCCCGGAAATTCCCACTGCGATATAGAGATCGGGCGCCACGACCTTGCCGGTCTGGCCCACCTGCCAGTCATTGGGCGCATAGCCCGCGTCCACTGCTGCGCGCGAAGCGCCCATGGCGGCGCCCAGCTTGTCGGCCAGCGGCTTGATGATCTCGTTGAACTTTTCCGCCGAGCCCAGCGCCCGTCCGCCCGAAACCACGATCCGCGCATTGGCAAGTTCCGGCCCGGCGCTGACCGGGGTGTCGCGCGAGACAAATTTCACCTTAGGAGCCGAGGGCGCAAAATCGACCGCTTCGAGCGGGGCCGAACCGCCGTCGCCCACGGCGTCGAACGCCGATGCGCGCACGGTGACAACCACCTTGTCTGCCGTGGCCTCAACAGTCTGGATCGCCGCACCCGCATAAACGGGCCGCTCGAAACGCTTGTCCGACAGCACGGCGGTAATATCGGAAACCTGCATCACATCGAGCAACGCCGCCACACGCGGCATCACATTCTTGCCCGAAGTGGTCGCGGCGGCAACGATATGGCTGTACCCGCCCGCCAGATGCACCAGCAATTCCGAGACCGGTTCGGCAAGCTGGTGCGCATAGGCGTCAGCGTCGGACACCAGTACCTTGGCGACCCCGTCGAGCTTTGCCGCAGCCTCGGCGACCTGGCCGCAACCGGACCCGGCCACCAGCACATCGATATCGCCACCGATCTTCTGCGCCGCGGCAACGGCCTTGGCCGTGGCAACCGCAAGGGTGGAATTATCGTGTTCAGCGAGGATGAGAATGCTCATAGCACCCGAGCCTCCGTCTTGAGCTTTTCAACGAGTTCGGTCACCGAGCTCACCATCGAGCCGGGCTTGCGCTCGGCCGGCTTGGCGGTCGATACCACGCTCAGCGTCGGCGCAAGCGCCACGCCAAGGCTGGCGGCATCGATTTCCTCGAGCGGCTTTTTCTTGGCCTTCATCACATTGGGCAGCGAGGCATAACGGGGCGTGTTGAGCCGCAGATCGGTCGAAACAACCGCCGGCAGGCTCATCTCGAGCGTTTCAAGTCCCCCATCGACCTCACGTGTCACGGTCGCCTTGCCATCGGCAATTTCAACCTTGGAGGCAAACGTCGCCTGCGGCCAGCCGAGCAGGGCCGAAAGCATCTGCGCGGTCTGGTTGGAATCGTCGTCGATGGCCTGCTTGCCCATGATGACCAGATCGGGGCCTTGCTGTTCGGCGATCACCTTGAGGATTTTCGCAACCGCCAGCGGCTCGATCGTTTCATCGGTCTTGACCAGAATGGCGCTGTCGGCGCCCATGGCCAGGGCGGTGCGCAGCGTATCCTGCGCCTGCGCCGGCCCGATGGAAACCGCGACGATCTCGGTGGCGATGCTCGCTTCCCTGAGCTTGACCGCCTCTTCGACGGCGATTTCGTCGAACGGGTTCATGCTCATCTTCTGGTTGGCGAGATCGACGCCCGTGCCGTCCGATTTCACCCGCACGGTGATGTTGGCGTCGAGCACCCGCTTGACCGGGACTAGAATTTTCAAAGCCGTCTCCTCTTATTCAGTCATCCGGGACGTGAGGCCGTTTCCCGTTTAGCGCGCTGTTTCCGCAGCGATCGGCAGCTTGGTCGTGAGCTTGATGCATTTGAGCGCGAAATGGGAGTTGATGGCCACAACGCCGGGCAAATGCAACAGCTTGCGCTTCAAAAGCCGCTCATATTCCTCAATCGAGGCGACCAGCGCACGCACCACATAGTCGGTCTCCCCGCTCATGGAATAACATTCCACGACCTCCGGATAGTCGGCGACCTCCCGCTCGAACGCTTCAAGCGTTTCCTCATCGTGCTGCTTGAGTCTAATATGGGCAAAGACCGTGATATCGAGCCCCAGCTTGTGCTGGTCGAGGATCGAAACCCGCTCCTTGATGACCCCGTCCTTTTCTAGGCGCTTGAGACGCCGCCAGAAGGGTGTGTGCGAGAGGCCCACTTTCTCCGCCATATCGGCGACGGACAGGGACGAGTCATTCTGGACCACTGCCAGAATCTTGCGATCCATCTCGTCCATGTGATCGTCTCCTCAATATGCGTGAAATGATAGGATGAAATATCCAACCATTACGGGATAGTCGGAGAATGAAGTCAAGTTCTCCCCTTTGATTGGTAGTAATATTGATCAAAGCCCAATGTTGCAATCGGGGAGGAGAGCAGCATGGACACAGTCGCACGACGCGATAAATCCAACCGCCCGGCACTATCGTTCTACGTACCCGAGCCGCCGGCGCGGCCCGGCCAGCCCGTCGATTTTTCTCACATCGAGGTGCCCGAGGCCGGCGCTGTGCGCTGCCCGGACATTTCCGAGCCCGAGCGCGACATGCGCGATCTGCCCTATGGGCTGATCCGCGTGCTCGACGAAAAGGGCAGGGCGGTCGGCCCCTGGGACCCGCGCCTGGACCCCGATACGCTGCGCGCCGGGCTCACCGCCATGCTCAAGACGCGCCTGTTCGATGAGCGGATGTTCCGCGCCCACCGGCAGGGCAAGACCAGCTTTTACATGAAATCGCTGGGCGAAGAGGCCATTGGCGCGGCCCAGGCGCTGGCGCTTGACCTTGGGGATATGAATTTCCCCACTTATCGCATGCTCTCCTGGCTGATGGCGCGGAACTATCCGCTGATCGATCTGTGCAACCAGATCTATTCCAACGAGCGCGATCCCTTACGCGGTCGCCAGCTTCCCATTCTCTATTCGGCCCGCGACTACGGCTTTTATTCCCTTTCGGGCAATGTCGGCTCGCGCTTCGGCCATGCCGTGGGCTGGGCCATGGCCTCGGCCTTCAAATCCGACGACAAGATCGCCATCGGTCATGTGGGCGACGGCACGACGGCAGAGGGCGATTTCCACGAAGCCCTGACTTTCGCCGCCGTCTATAAGGCTCCGGTTATCCTCTGCGTCGAGAACAACCAATGGGCCATTTCCTCGTTCTCCGGCATTGCCGGAGCCGGGGAAACCACCTTTGCCGCCAAGGCCATCGCCTATGGCATTCCCGGTCTTAGGGTCGACGGCAATGATTTCCTCGCCGTCTATGCCGCGACCCTTTGGGCCGCCGACCGCGCCCGCACCAATCATGGCCCCACGCTGATCGAGTTTTTCACCTATCGCGCCGCCGGGCACTCCACCTCCGACGATCCCACCCGCTACCGCCCCGAGGACGAAGCCTCCAAATGGCCCTTGGGCGACCCGCTGGAGCGGCTGAAAGCCCACCTCATCGCCATCGGCGAATGGTCCGAAGAACAGCACGAGGCGCTCATCGCCGAGCTGACCGCCGACATCAAATCCGCCGTCAAGCAGGCCGAAGCCATCGGTACGCTGGGCCAGTCCAAGCCCAATCCGCGCGAAATGTTCGAGGACGTCTTCGCCCACCCCGACTGGCGCATCCGCGAACAGCGCCGGGAGGCGGGGGTATGATAATAATCCTGTCTTCGGCCGCATCACCGAGAACCAGCGTCATCCCGGTCGAAGACCCGGGACCCAGTACCCTCGGCGTCGGAAATCTGTCCTCCGCGGCGCGTTCCGCATCCTCTGAGCGTACTGGCTCCCGGCTCAAGGCCGGGATGACGACGGTGTGTGTAGCTGGCGTCGTGCGACGGCCGCAAACGACGAGGGGTCTCCCATGCCGGCCATGAACATGATCCAGGCGCTCAATTCCGCCCTAGACATCAAGCTCGGCAGCGACCCCGACACCCTGGTGTTCGGCGAGGACGTGGGCTATTTCGGCGGCGTGTTCCGCGTCACTGAAGGACTGCAGAAAAAACACGGGCTAAGCCGCTGTTTCGACTCCCCCATTTCCGAAGGCGGCATCGTCGCCACGGCCATCGGCATGGGCGCCTACGGGTTGCGGCCCATCGTCGAGATCCAGTTCGCCGACTATATCCTGCCCGCCTACGACCAGCTCGTGTCCGAAGCGGCCCGCCTGCGCTATCGCTCCAATGGCGAATTCTGGTGCCCCATCACCGTCCGCTCGCCCTATGGCGGCGGCATTTTCGGCGGCCAGACCCATTCGCAAAGCCCCGAGGCGATCTTTGCGCATGTGACGGGGCTGAAAACCGTGATCCCCTCCAATCCCTACGATGCCAAGGGCTTGCTGCTCGCCGCCATTGAGGAGTACGATCCGGTGATCTTTCTCGAACCCAAGCGGCTCTATAACGGCCCCTTCGACGGCCACCACGACAAGCCGCTGACCACCTGGGCCGAACACAAGCTCGGCGAAGTCCCCGCCGGTCACTACACCGTGCCGCTCGGGTCGGCTTCGGTCATGCGCGAGGGCAGGGAGGCGACGGTGCTCGCCTATGGCACCATGGTTCACGTCTGCAACGCGGCGATTGCCGAATCCGGCATCGACGCCGAACTGATCGATTTACGCTCCATCGTGCCGCTTGATATCGACGCCATCGTCAAATCGGTCAAAAAGACCGGCCGCTGCGTCATCGTGCACGAAGCCTCGCGGTTCGGCGGCTTCGGCGGTGAACTTTCCGCGCTCATACAGGAGCGGTGTTTTTATCACCTGCGCGCCCCGATCGAGCGCGTCGCCGGCTGGGACACCCCATACCCGCACGCCTTCGAATGGGATTATTTCCCCGGTCCGGTGCGCGTCGCCAAAGCGCTCAAGCGCTGTGTGGAGGCGGTGGCATGAAGACCTATTCCTTCCGCTTGCCCGATATCGGCGAAGGCGTCGCCGAAGCCGAAATCACCGCCTGGCACGTCAAGGTCGGCGACCACGTCGAGGAGGACCAGACGCTCGTCGACGTGATGACCGACAAGGCGACAATCGACATGACCTCGCCGGTCGCCGGCACGGTGCTCAAACTATTCGGCGCCGAAGGCGACAAGGCGCCCGTCGGCTCGGTTCTGGTCGAGCTTGAGATCGAAGGCGAGGCGGAGGCAGAGGCCGCCCCACCCCCCGCTTCCCCGGCGAATGCCGGTGCCCGCCCGAGCCGAAGCGAACCGGCGAGCGAACGGCAAGCACCCATGGACCCCGGCCTTGACCGGGGAAGCGATGGGGAAGAAGAAGCGCCTGCGGCTCCATCCCCCTCCGCCGTCCCACCCACCCCCGTCATCCCGGGCGAAGACCCGGGACTCAGTACCCCCGGCGCCGGTGAGAGAACTCCATCCTCCGAGCCTGATGGAGCCCGGCTCAAGGCCGGGATGACAGGGGATGGAGAAGCGCCCGCGGCCCAGTCTTCAGCGTCTCCCAACCCCCAACCTGTCACTCCGGGGCCTGTTCCCGGAGTCCAGGCAGAGCGGGCCACAAGCGCAGAGTCCAAACCCACTCCCCACCACCAAATCCTCATCGCCCCGGCCACCCGCCGCCGCGCCGAGGATCTCGATATCGACCTCAACTACGTCATCGGTACAGGCCCCGAAGGCCGCATCACCGATGCCGACCTCGATGCCCATCTCAAGTCCAGGGCGCCCGAGCCCGCCGCCCGCGAGCGCCAGGGCGTCCACGAGAAAAAGATCATCGGCCTGCGTCGAAAGATCGCCGAGCGCATGGAACTCTCCGCCCGCTCCATCCCGCATTTCTCCTATGTGGAGGATTGCGACATGACCGCTCTCGAAGGGCTGCGCCGGGAGATCAACGCCTCGCGCCAGGGCGCCCAGCCCAAGCTCACGCTTTTGCCCTTCTTCATGCGGGCGCTTGCGCAATTGCTGCCCGAGTTTCCGCACGTCAACGCCCATTACGACGCCGAAGCGGGCGTCTTGCGCCAGTTCGAGCCCATCCATATCGGCATTGCCACGCAAACCGCCGAAGGCCTCATGGTCCCTGTCGTCCGCCACGTCGAGGCGCTCGACATCTGGGATTGCGCCCGCGAGATGAGCCGGGTCACCAACGCGGCGCGCGAGGGCAGGGCGTCCCGCGACGAGCTTTCGGGCTCCACCATCACCCTGACCAGCCTCGGCGCTCTGGGTGGCGTTGCCGCCACCCCGATCATCAACCACCCCGAAGTGGCGATCATCGGCCCCAACAAGCTCATGGGCCGCCCCGTGTTCATCAACAATCAGGTGACCGTGCGCACCATGATGAACCTCTCGTCCAGCTTCGATCACCGCATCGTCGATGGCTACGACGCCGCTAAATTCATCCAGCGCCTCAAGCGCCTGCTGGAAAACCCGGCGCTGATCTTCATCGAGAAGCGTTCATGGAGCTGAGGAGACCACAATGACCCATCTCGATTTCGCCCTCGGCGACATGGCCGATACCATCCGCGAGACCACCCACCGTTTCGCCAGCGACAAGATCGCGCCGCGTGCCGCCGAGATCGACCAAACCAATACGTTTCCCATCGACCTCTGGCCCGAGATGGGCGCACTCGGACTGCATGGCATCACCGTGGAAGAGGAATTTGGCGGCCTGGGTCTTGGCTATCTCGAACACTGCGTTGCCGTCGAGGAAGTCTCCCGCGCCTCGGCCTCGGTGGGCCTGTCCTACGGCGCCCACTCCAACCTCGCGGTCAACCAGACCCGCCGCTGGGGCACCGAGGCCCAAAAGCGCAAATACCTGCCCAAACTGATCTCCGGCGAACATCTGGGCGCCCTCGCCATGTCCGAAGCCGGATCAGGGTCCGATGTCGTCTCGATGTCCCTGCGCGCCGAAAAGCGCGGGGATCGCTATGTCCTCAACGGCACCAAATTCTGGATCACCAACGCGCCCAAAGCCGATGTGTTGATCGTTTACGCCAAGACAGATCCCGCCGCCGGTCCCAAGGGCATTACCGCCTTCATCATCGAAAAAGCCATGAAAGGCTTTTCCGTTTCCCCCAAACTCGACAAGATGGGCATGCGTGGCTCGGACACCGCCGAACTCGTTTTCACCGATTGCGAGGTTCCGGCCGAAAATGTCCTGGGCGCCGAAGGGCAGGGGGTGAAAATCCTGATGTCGGGCCTCGACTACGAACGCGTCGTCCTCGCCGCCGGCCCGCTCGGCATCATGCAGGCGTGTCTCGATACCGTGCTGCCCTATATCCGCGATCGCAAGCAGTTCGGCGCGCCCATCGGCTCATTCCAGCTCATGCAGGCAAAAATCGCCGATATGTATGTCGCGCTCAATTCGTCCCGCGCCTATGTCTATGCGGTGGCCAAAGCCTGCGATGCGGGCCAGACCACGCGGTTTGATGCCGCCGGCGCCATCCTCCTGGCCTCGGAAAACGCTGTAAAGGTGTCGCTCGAAGCCGTCCAGGCGCTGGGCGGCGCCGGATATACAAAGGAATGGCCGGTCGAACGCTTCGTCCGCGATGCAAAACTCTACGATATCGGAGCCGGTACCAACGAAATCCGCCGCTTCCTCATCGGGCGCGAGGTGATCGGGATATGATGGGCCACCAGCGCACCCAAAGTCCCACCCTGTCATCGCGGGATTTATTCCCGGGATCCAGCAGCAGCATCTCCGCATTCACCGCCGCCCTAGCGAGGCGCATGGCATGACCGCCCCCACCCTCCAATCCGCCATCAACCCGGCGTCCGAGACCTTTCGCACCAACGCCGCGCACAATCGCGCGCTGGCCGCCGAGCTGCGCGATACCGTCGCCAGGACCGCCCTCGGCGGCCCCGAAACCTCCCGCCAGCGCCATGTGGCGCGCGGCAAACTTCTCCCCCGCGACCGCGTCGAGCGCCTCCTTGATCCCGGCTCCCCCTTTCTCGAAATCGGCCAACTGGCCGCCAACGGAATGTATGGAGACGAAGCACCGGGCGCCGGCATCATCTGCGGCATCGGGCAGGTCTCGGGCCGTCTGGTGATGATCGTGTGCAACGATCCCACCGTCAAAGGCGGCGCATACTTTCCCCTGACAGTCAAAAAGCACCTCCGCGCCCAGGAAATCGCCCTCGAAAACCGTCTGCCCTGCATCTATCTGGTCGATTCCGGCGGTGCCAATCTGCCCTTTCAGGCCGAAGTGTTCCCCGACCGCGACCATTTCGGGCGCATCTTTTTCAATCAGGCACAGATGTCGGCCCAATCGATACCCCAGATCGCCTGCGTCATGGGCTCGTGCACGGCTGGCGGGGCATACGTTCCCGCCATGAGCGACGAAACGGTCATCGTGCGCAATCAGGGCACGATCTTCCTCGCCGGCCCGCCGCTGGTCAAAGCCGCCACCGGCGAGATCATCTCGGCCGAGGAACTGGGCGGCGCCGAAACCCACGGCAAGAAGTCCGGCGTCGTCGATCACATCGCCGAAAATGACGAGCACGCGCTGACCATTATCCGCGACATCGTCTCCACCCTTGCGGACAGTCCACTGGGCGTGGGGCGCGAGTCCACCGGGGATACATTGGGCATAGAAAAAAATAATTACGATATTTCAGACCTTTACGGCATAATTCCCTTGGATGTCAGAGCCCCTTACGATGTGCGCGAAATCATCGCCCGCATCGTGGACGGATCGCGCTTTCACGAGTTCAAGGCGAACTACGGCACGACGCTGGTCACCGGCTTTGCCGAACTCTGGGGCACCAAAATCGGCATCATCGCCAACAATGGCGTGTTGTTTTCCGAAAGCGCGCTCAAGGGCGCCCACTTTATCGAGTTGTGCTGCCAGCGCCGTATCCCCCTGCTTTTCCTGCAAAATATCTCCGGCTTCATGGTCGGCGGCAAATATGAGGCGGGCGGAATCGCCAAGGACGGCGCCAAGCTCGTCACCGCCGTCGCCACGGCTACGGTGCCCAAAATCACCCTCATCATCGGCGGCAGTTTCGGCGCCGGAAACTACGGCATGGCGGGCCGCGCCTATTCCCCGCGGTTCCTATTCACCTGGCCCAACGCCCGCATCTCGGTGATGGGCGGCGAACAGGCCGCATCGGTCCTCGCCACCGTCAAGCGCGATGGGTTTGAATCAAAAGGCGAAAACTGGAGAGCAGAGGACGAGGAAGCCTTCAAGAATCCCATTCGCGCCCGCTACGAGGCCGAGGGCAATCCCTATTTCGCCACGGCGCGGCTCTGGGATGACGGCATCATCGATCCAGCCCAAACCCGCGAAATTCTGGGCCTCGCCTTCCGCGTCACGCTGAACGCCCCGATCCCCGAGCGCCCGCAATTCGGGCTGTTCAGGATGTAGATGATGATCAAGCGTCTCCTCATCGCCAATCGCGGCGAAATCGCCTGCCGCATCATCCGCACCGCACGACGCCTGGGCGTTGAAACTGTTGCGGTATTCTCGGACGCCGATGCCGGCGCGCTCCACGTCCGCATGGCCGACGCAGCCGTCCATATCGGGCCGTCGCCGGTCAGCGAGAGCTATTTGCGCGGGGACACGATCATCGCCGCCGCCCTCGAATCCGGGGCCGATGCCATCCATCCCGGTTTCGGTTTCCTGTCGGAAAATGCCCAGTTCGCGCAAGGTGTTATCGATGCCGGCCTGATCTGGGTCGGCCCCGACCCGGCCTCCATCGAGGCGATGGGCTTAAAGGACGCGGCCAAAAAACTCATGGCAGAGGCGGGCGTGCCCGTAACGCCCGGCTATATGGGCGCGGACCAGTCCCCCCAGACACTTATCCCCGCCGCCGACGAGATAGGCTATCCTCTCTTGATCAAGGCCATTGCCGGTGGCGGTGGCAAGGGCATGCGCAAGGTCGAAAGGCCCGAGGATTTTTCAGCCGCGCTGCAATCGTGCCGGCGCGAGGCGAAAAGTGCCTTTGGCGACGACCGCGTGCTGCTCGAAAAATACGTCACCCGCCCACGCCATATCGAGGTGCAGGTGTTCGGCGACCGGCACGGCAATGTCGTGCACCTGTTCGAGCGCGATTGCTCGCTGCAGCGCCGCCACCAGAAGGTGATCGAGGAAGCCCCGGCGCCCGGAATGGATGAGCCGACCCGCGCCGCCATCTGTGCTGCCGCCATAAAGGCCGCCCATGCGGTCAATTACGTAGGGGCGGGCACCATAGAATTCATCGCCGACGCCTCGGAAGGCCTGCGCGCCGACCGCATCTGGTTCATGGAAATGAACACCCGTTTGCAGGTCGAACACCCGGTCACCGAAGCGATCACCGGCGTCGACCTCGTCGAATGGCAACTCAGAATCGCTTCGGGAGAAACCCTTCCCAAGTCACAGAATCAATTGGGCTTTTCCGGCTGGTCCGTCGAAGCCCGACTCTACGCCGAAGACCCCGCCAACGCCTTCATGCCCTCGACCGGCACGGTCGAAATCTTCGAACTGCCCGAGGACGTCCGCATCGAAACCGGCGTTCAAACCGGCGATGCCATCACCCCGTTCTACGATCCCATGATCGCCAAACTCATCGCCCATGGCGAGACGCGCCAGGAGGCCATCGACCGGCTTGAAACAGCCTGCCGGTCCATCGCCATCCACCCGGTCAAAACCAACGCCGCCTTCCTCGCCCGCGCGCTGTCCGAACCCGATTTTAGCGCCGGAAACATCGACACCGGTTTCATCGAACGCCACGGCGATACGCTGAATCAACCTGTCGAACCATCCGCACAAGCCCTTGAACTTGCAGCGCAATCCATGCTGCCGCAAGGGCAGGGGGCTTGGAGCGATCTCGTCGGCTTCCGCATGAATGCCGAACCGAACCGCACAATCCGCATGCGCCTGGCGTCAGAACCGGTCACGGTTTCGCTCCGCTCGAACAGACCCCACCCCAGCACACAAGCACCGCGCATCGTCCACAAATCGCCTCACCGCACCCTCATCGCCGAGGCAGGCGAAATCTTCGCCTTCTCCCCCGACCGCACCGACGCCACCCATGGCGGCGCGGCAGCCGATGGGGCAACTCTCGCCCCCATCCCCGGCAAGGTCACCGCCATTCCCATTGCCGTCGGCCAGCGGGTCGCAAAGGGCGAAACGCTCATCGTCCTCGAAGCGATGAAAATGGAATACACTCTGTCAGCACCTTTTGACGGCACCGTCGCCGCGATCAATGCATCGAGCGGCGAGCAAGTCACCGAAGGCACGGTTCTGGTGGAAATTGCGGAGGAAAATCAATGAGCGGGCGCTATTTCGACGATTGGTCGATCGGCGATACCATCGCCCATCCCATCCGCCGCACGGTGAGCGAGGCGGACAATCTGCTCATCACCACATTGACCCACAACCCCCAACCGCTCCACCTCGATGCCGAATACGCAAAGGGCACAGAGTTCGGCCGGATCGTCGTCAACGGCACGTTCACCTTCTCGCTGATGGTGGGCATATCGGTCGCTGAAACGACCCTCGGAACATTGATCGCCAATCTGGGCTATGACGCGGTCAGAATGCCCAAACCCGTATTCATTGGCGACACGCTGAGGATCGAATCCGAGGTGATCGACCTGCGCGCTTCCGGCAGCCGCCCCGAAGCGGGCATCGTCACCTTCGCCCATCGCGCCATCAACCAGCACGACGAAATCGTCTGCACCTGCACGCGCACCGCACTGATCCGGCGGAGGCCAAAATGAGGCTGCGCTCACTGCTCTTTGTCCCCGGAGATCGCCCGGACCGCATGGAAAAGGCGCTGAAAAGCGACGCCGATGCCGTGATCCTCGATCTTGAGGATTCGGTGCTGCCCGAGCGAAAACCCTGGGCGCGCAAGGATGTGGCGCAGTTCCTTTCGAGCGCCAGCCGCGAGGTGACATTGATGGTCCGCGTCAATCCGCTCGGCTCCCCCGATCTCGCCGCCGATCTCGAGTCGATCCTTTCTGCCAAGCCCGACGCTCTGGTGCTGCCCAAATCGGAATCGGGAAGCTCCGTCGCCGAACTGGCCGCCATGCTCGGTCTGTCGCACATCCCGATCCTGCCCATCGCCACCGAAACCCCCAGGGCGGTGTTCGGGCTTGGCACCTATGGTGCCGTCGCCAGCCGATTGTGCGGGTTGACCTGGGGCGCCGAGGACCTCCCCGCCGCCGTCGGCGCCACCACGGCCCGCCGCCCCGGTGGAAGTTATACGCCGCCCTACGAAATGGTGCGCAGTCTCACCTTGTTCGGCGCCCACGCGGCGGGCGTCCCGGCCGTCGAGACGGTCTATCCCGATTTCATCGATACCGAAGGGCTCAGGGCATATGCGGCGCGCGCCCGCCGCGACGGCTTTTCGGGCATGATGGCCATCCATCCCACCCAGATCGCCGTCATCAACGCCGCCTTCTCCCCCACCGAAGCCGAAATCGCCCACGCAAGGGCCGTCATCGCCGCCTTTGCCGATAACCCGGGGGCCGGAACCCTCAGGCTCGAGGGCCGCATGATCGACCGCCCGCATCTCCTCGCAGCAAAGCGTCTGTTAGCCCAGCTTCCCGGCTGACCGCCATAAGGACAGACAGTCGGACGAGGCGCAGCCGAGGACCCCGCGCGACGTTTCGCGCGCCCCTCGGAGGGCCAGTGAACGGCATAGCACGGTCTTAGCGCGTCATGCCGTGAGCGGTATGGCCCGTGAGAGAAGGAAATGGACGAGGCACAGCCGAGGACCCCGGCGAACGTTTTCGCCGCGCCGTCGCAGGCGCAACGTAGCGCATAGGCGCGGTTCTAGCGCCGTCATGCCCGCAGTGGTACGCGCCGTGAGAGAAGGAAATGGTGGAGCTGATCGGGATCGAACCGACGACCTCGTCATTGCGAACGACGCGCTCTCCCAACTGAGCTACAGCCCCATTCGAAGAGGGGTTTAGCGCAATATCGCGCAGGCTGAAAGGGGGGAATTGGAGCATTTCCTGGACAAGTTGATGCTGCCTATCCGGCTCGGACCCGCAGGGCCGAGCAAGTGAAAGGCAGAAGTGCTCCAGGACCTATTCGGTCGGCAGCGCCAGGGCGATCTGTCCCGGCAATGTCTCGACCGGCTCAAAGCGAAGATTCGTGCAATTGGCGGCAAAGACCTCGGCCCAGGCCGCGCCGCGCTGCTCTATATAGGCGATGCGGTTTGCCTCTCCCTCCAGAGTCGCCTGTTGCGCCGCGGCGCTGGCCCGTTCGGCCGCCTGCATGAAACCGTCATCTGCGAAATAATTGCAGCCCGGCACGTCAATGGTTTTCCAGGCGACAAGGGCGATGTCGATAACGTCGCGCGCGATCTGCCGGCTGAAACTCATATAGGGTGCCAGGTCCGGATCGCCGCAGACCCGCGCCGCCGCCCCGGCACGCATCTGCGCAACCCGATCGGGTGTGTCCTCGATCTCCTCGGATGCCGCGGCGACGATTTCGCGAAGCCGGATCTGGGCCGCAACCTGTTCGAGCGGTGAAAGATAGTCGATCGCGGTGTCAAAGAGCGCGCATCGGGTGGTCACATCGATTCCCACCGCCAGCGCTTCGGCATCGGTCATCATCTGCTCGACATCGGCGGCGTCGTCCTGGGCCACCAGGCTGCCGGCCATCAGCATCGAGATAACCAGTGCCGCGCTGCACGCGCGTGACGATAACGGGGGCCAGTGGGACAATAACAAAACCTCTATAGGACCAGGCGGCGGTCCGAACCCAAGCACATCACCAATGTGGCTGTTTTGCGAAACCTGCGCGCGTCACAGTCTTTCGCAGGCGATACATAAAGGAGTCGTAAAGGCTAATTGCCTCAAATATTAACGAGTGGTTTCCGTATGTGTGGACATTTTGCAACAATGCCTTTGCAACCCGCCCGAACGGCTGTTGAACAGGGCTAACGGCTGTTGCGCGCTCAACCGGCATCGCTAGAGTGGGTCTTGCGAATCCATGCATGGGATCGTTTGTCGGTCGCAACGCGACGGCAACACACGACACCAACAATAATGTGGTCGCGTTTCGACAAACTGCCGGATAGCCCGGCCAAACTGAATGACTGACTTTGGAGGTCAATTATGAAACTTAAGAGCCTTCTTCTGGGTTCTGCAGCTGTTCTGGCCCTGTCGACGGGTGCCCAGGCCGCTGATCCGATTCCGGCGACTTTTGTGTCGCTCGGCGTCTGCGATGCCTACGGCATCTCGGGCCTGACCATTGAATCCGACGACACCTGCCTGTCGATCTCGGGTGAAGTGTCCTACGAATACTATCACGAAGAAATCGGCGGCGTTTACGAAGTCGGATCTGTTACCGAATGGGAGCTGATCTTCGAAGCCACCACGCAGACCGACGCCGGTGCTGCCGTGGCCTATATCGGGCTTGAAGGTGACAGCACCTACACCGGCCTTCCGATGGTCGGTGCTGATTCTATCGGTTTCAGCGAAGCCTACGTTCAGTTCGGTGACACCACCGTTCTTTCGGCTGGTAAGAAGGACAAGATCCTCGACACCGAAGTTCTTGACCATGCTTATGGTAATGACGAACTCGGCGACTTCGATTGGGATTTCGACGAAAACGATCTGGTCAACCCTGTTACTCAGGGCGGCCACGTCATCACCATCGAATCGCTGGTCGCTGATGGCTTCACCGTTATCGCCGGTCTCGAAGACCTCGAAGGCGACGGCACTGCACTGCTCGGCGTTGAATATGACGGCGGCATGTTCTCGGCTGAAGCTGCCGTTCTCCTTGGCGACCTTTACGGCGCCACTGATCCGGTCAACTTCTACGCTGCTGTTACCGCTGAATTCGACTCGTTCGAAGTCCGCGGCGGCGTGATCTTCGACGATACCGGCTACTGGATTGCTTCGCTGGGCGCTTCGGCTACCCTCGACATGTTCTCGCTCGACACCGATGCCTTCTTTGAAGACAACGGCGATTGGGGTGTTGCTGGTGAAGGTTCGTTCGACGCCACTGATACCGTTGCCGTTTACATCGGCGCCGGCTACCAGGAAGTCGCTGCTGTTGACATCTTCACCGTTTATGCTGGTGTTGACGCTGACGTCACCGAAACCATCGCTGCCAACGCTGAACTCGGCTACACCGACAACGGTGGCGCTGACTACATCTACGGCGCTGCTGGCCTGACCTACGCTCCTGGCGGCGGTTTCGAAACCAGCATTAACGCATACGCCAATACGGTCGACGACTACCGTCTGTCCTTCGAAGCTTCCAAAGAGTTCTAAGAACTCTTCGCCTCGAGGCGATTTTTGGAAAGGCCCGGCACTTGCCGGGCCTTTCTTTTTGCGTTCGGCCCATTTGCCCAGGAAATCAGGGCGTGTAATGGCTTCGCTACAGCCCGAAATGCTTTACACTCATGGCCCGATTACCGAGTCGACCGACATTGCCGCCTCGCGGCGCAAACTTATTGGCTTTGAATGATTTTTCCCCGCCTTCTCTCATTTGCCGTACCAGCTTTCGTCTTGCTGACCCCAACCCAAGCGGCCCTCGCCCAGTATCAGTCACTCGATCAGACGGTGGAGAACGGCGCTGAATCCGGAGAACCCTTCGCCTGGGCTATCCAGATCGCTGCCGGCCAGCCCACGCTGACCGGAAACGTGCCCTACGCTTCGATCGCCACCATCCTGGCCGAGCGGGCAGGGAGCGACCACGATGGCATGACGATTGCCGAAGGCGCGCCCCTTGGCTTTTTGCGCGACGCCATGAAGGCCATCGCAGCGAGCGAAATGCTGGTTGACGGTTCGATCGCCTATGATGAAGGGGAATGGAGCGTTTCGGGTACTCTGGCGCCCGATCAGGATATCGCGGCACTGACCGACGTGCTTGGTTCTTCAGTCGGCACCGGAACCGAATGGGTCGTCGCGGTCGAAACATCCGGCCCGAACCAGGAGCAAGCCGCTCAACCCGCCGATCCGCTTGCGCAGGACATCGTGGAGTCGGTTGAAGATCTGCTTGAGGAACATACCGCTGAGACTGGAGATACAACAGAAAACGCCGACGCCGGTGCGCCTGAGCCGGAACCGCTCGAAAATGAGACGGACACGGCTCCCCAATTGACTGCGGAGGCCAGCGAGCCGTCCGACGATGCGGCACAGCTCCAGCAAGACCCTGAGCCCGCACCCGCCGACAATCCAATCGTCCAGAACGATGCGTCGGCAGAACAGCCTGTCGCCCCGGCCGATACCGCAACCACAAACACCGACCTGTCGGCCCAGGCAGCTCAGTGCCGCGAGCAGGTCACAGCGCTCACCGCGAACAACCCGATATCATTTGCTTCGGGCCGCACGGCGCCGACCGCGGCTTCGGAAGGCGTGATCGCCGAAATCGCCGGCATACTGGCCGTTTGCCCTTCGCTTCCGGTTTATGTAGAAGGACATACCGACGCCGATGGGCGCGCCGAAACCAATCTCGTCCTGTCCCTCAGCCGTGCCGAGGCCGTGGTTGATCGGTTGGTGGAGCAGGGGATCGACCCGCAGCGCCTTTTCGCCGTCGGTTATGGGGCAAGCCTTCCCGTCGCATCCAACGATACGGCGGCTGGCAAGGCGGAAAACCGGCGCATCGTCTTCAGCTTCGAGGATATTGCGCAATAGCATAATGGGTTGTGCGCACCAGCTATCGACGCGCACCGATTGGGGAAGAGGGGCTTGGCAGTGAGTGACATTGCGTATCTGATTGCTATCAACTGGCCGTTTCTGATGCTGGCCGTGCTGATCGGCATCGCGACCGGCTGGTATGGCGCACCCGAAGATCGCGGCTGAAGGCAACACCCATGGATCCCACGCCCCACATCATTCCCAGCGCCCTGCTGCTGCTCGCCGCCTTTTTCATCGGCTGCCTTGTAGGCTTCATGCTTAAACGCATGCTCGGCCCGCGCCGGCAGACAGCGTCGGCCCCGCAGCCCGATCAACAGCAAGCGGCCAGGCCCTCGGCCACCCGCGACCTCTGCGATCCAGCCCTGGGCCTGCTCGACGGTCCCATTGGTGGGCAAGCCGATGATCTCAAGAAAATCAAGGGCATCGGCCCCAAACTTGAATCGGTTCTGCACGACAACGGCGTCTATCATTTCAGCCAGATTGCCGCCTGGAACGCCAAATCCATCACCATGATGAACGCCCGCCTGTCCTTCAGGGGACGCATCGAACGCGAAAAATGGGTGTCGCAGGCCAAGGCGCTGGTCAGGGCCAATAAGTCGTAGGCGGCTTGCGCGTCAGCTTTGCTCGTCGTCTGCCCGGCAGATATCGCGCAAGAACGCCGCTATGGCCTCATGCTCCGCGGAATCGTCGAGCAGCGCCGGTGATCCCTGGTCGGAGATGACCAGAGTGGCCGCATCGCGCCGACGATGCGTCATTTCATCGTATGTGGCCCGCCGCACCTGATCGGTCAGTTGCGAGCGCACGATCATCAGCGGCGCGTGCGAGAGCGTGTCGAACAATGGCCATTGCGGTTCGAGAACGTCGTCGAACTCGAACTGTTCGAGCTGCTCGATCAATTGGCTGTCGAAAAGCGCGCGCAGCTTCCCGCGTTCATCCTGGGCATAAATGCGCTGCGCGAACCCATCGAGCCGCACTTCGGATTCGCCCGGATAGTCGGTGCTCAAGATCTTGCGCAGGGCGGCACTGGCCGCCGCAGGCGATTTGAGCGCTGCCAGATGACGAAAATTGTTGCGCGTGCGTACCAGGCCGCGCGGATCGGTCACCGGGCCAGAATCGATCAGGATCGTCCCGGCAACCGCGAGCGGCCGGCGGCCGGCCATGACCATCGCCACCTGACCGCCATGGCCTTCGCCGGCCACAACGGCGCGCGGCACATCGAGCGCCGCCATCACATCGAGCACGCAATCGGCATCGGCCAGCGTGGAATAGCGGGCTCCCTTGCCCAGATAGGACGAGCGCCCCCGGCCGGGCAGGTCGATCAGGATAAAGGCGAAACCGGTATCGGGCAGGCGGTTGATGGCGCGCGGCAGCGCGGCAAAATCGGACATGTTGCGCACATAGCCCGGCAGGCAGACGATCGGGGGCACATCGTCGGCGATCTCGCCGTGAATGTGAACGGCGATCCTGGTGTGGGCCGCTCCGCAAACGATCGTCCGGACCGGCAGATCGGAAAAAAGCGGTGTTTGAGGCAGGGGAGTTGCGCGCTTGAACATGATGCTTCATACCACGCCCGGCGGCGCAGACAATCGCGGTAACATCAGGCCCTGGCCCCGTCTTGTCGCGCCACGCAAGTGCCACTATGGTGCGCCAGTTTTGGGGGTGACAAAACCGTCATCCCGCGCCATCAAGAAACACCCCGTTAGGGATCAAGCGCGATAATCTCGTTAAGGGCGGCTGCCAGGCGCGCCATCTGTCGAAAATCAAGGACTGTCTCACATGTTTTCCGGGTCGATCACGGCGTTGGTAACGCCGTTCCATAAGGGTGCTGTTGATGAAGACGCCATGGCGCGCTTCGTCAAATGGCAGATCGAGGAAGGCACCAACGGTCTGGTTCCGGTGGGTACCACGGGCGAGAGCCCGACGGTCAGCCACGAGGAACATCGCCGCGTCATCGAGATTGCCATTGAAGTGGCCGACAAGCGTGTTCCCGTCATTGCCGGTGCGGGTTCCAATTCCACGCGCGAGGCCATTCATCTGGCCGAATTTGCCGAACAGGCCGGGGCCGATGGCATCCTCACCATCGTGCCCTATTACAACAAGCCCAATCAGGAGGGCCTGTTTCAGCATTTTTCGGCCATCGCCAAGGCAACCAGCCTGCCGGTCATTCTCTATTCGGTGCCCGGCCGCACCGTTGTCGATATCAACGTCGAGACCATGAAGCGTCTGCGCGATGCCTGCCCCAATATCGTTGGGGTCAAGGACGCGACCGCGGATATGAGCAAGGCGACCATGACGCGCGTTGCGCTCGGCTCGGACTTCATCATGCTCTCGGGCGAGGATATCACCGCGCTCGGGTTCAATGCCCATGGGGGCAGGGGGTGCATTTCAGTCACCTCCAATGTCGCGCCCCGGCTCTGCTCGGCGTTTCAGGCCGCCTGTCAGGCCGGCGATTTCGGCACGGCACTCACCATTCAGGATCGGCTTGCGCCACTCCATAAGGCACTGTTTATCGAGCCCAACCCCCAGGGCGTCAAATACGCCGCCTCAAAGCTGGGTCTGTTCGGCGACGAAATCCGGCTGCCCCTCGTCCCGGTGACCGAGACCACGCGCGCCGCGATCGACGCCGCTCTGGTCCACGCCGGGCTCATCAACTGATCGATAGAGAATGGCACCAAAGAAAGAAAAAGGTCTGCTTGAAACCGGCATGGTGGCTGAAAACCGCCGGGCCCGGTTCGACTATGAGGTTCTCGACACCATCGAGGCCGGCATCGTGCTGCGCGGGACAGAAGTGAAATCCCTGCGCAACGGCAAGGCCCAGATCGCCGAATCCTACGTGTCGCCCGAGGGTGGGGAACTTTGGCTCATCAACGCCAACATCCCCGAATACGTGCAGGCCAACCGCTTCAACCACGACGAAAAGCGCCGCCGCAAGCTGCTGGTCTCGCATCGCGAACTCGAAAAACTCGCCAAGGGCGTCGAGCGGCAGGGCAACACCATCGTGCCCTTGAAGCTCTATTTCAACGAGCGCGGCATGGCCAAACTGCTGATCGGGCTCGCCAAGGGCCGCAAGTCCCACGACAAGCGCGACGTCCAGAAAGATCGCGACTGGGCCCGCGACAAGCAGCGGATTCTAAAGCAGGGCTGATCCCGCTTGAGAGGGGCGGGCCTCCTCGATTGCTGAGTGTACTGGATCCCGGATCAAGTCCGGGATGACCGGAGGAGAAGGGGCGAGCTATAGAAAAATGGCGTCGACTTCTGCCAATTGGTCAGTCTTGCTTTTCCCGAGCCCAACCTCCCCACCACCGTCATCCCGGCCTCGAGCCGGGATCCAGTTCCCCCCGGCGCCGGAGGTGGGCGCTCAGCCTTCTGCCGTTATCGCCGCCTTCGCCTTGCCCATCGCGTCCTCGAACATTTCCGTCGTCAGCCTCCCCGTATTGGTGTTGTAGCGCGAGCAGTGGAAGCTATCGATCAGCGTCCGCCCGTCGCTCAGCTGATGCTCGCGTCCATGGCCGAACGGGAAGGCGGCCCGGCGTTCTCCCAACGCACTGAGCAGCGATTCATGGGCGATGCGGCCCAGCGCAAAGAACGCTTTTGCCTGCGGGTTGGCCGCGATTGTCGCAGAAAGAAATTGGCGACAGGTGGCGATTTCCGCTCCCGTTGGCTTGTTCTGCGGCGGAACGCAACGCACGGAATTGACGATCAGCGTGTCGACGAGCTGCAGACTGTCATTGGGATCGGCCTCGAACTCTCCGGTCGCCAGGCCGAATTTCTTGAGCGTTGCATAAAGCAGGTCCCCGGCGTAATCGCCGGTAAACGGCCGCCCGGTCCTGTTCGCCCCGCGCAGTCCCGGCGCCAGCCCCACAATCAGCAGGCGCGGGGCAACATCGCCCCAATTGTCCACCGGCGCATTGTGCCAATCGGGAAACTGTTGCCGGTTGATATGCCGGAACTCGGCCAGCCGCGGACAGAGCGGGCAATCGGATGGTGGGTTGGTCTGAAGCGCCAAGGTCGTCTCGCTCAAGAATCAGGGCGAAACATCCTCTCTGGCCGCCTGCTGGCGGTCAACCTGCGGGCGTCCCACGGTCTTGGCCAGGGTGGCGATCTCGAGGAAATAATCGGCCTGCCGCCGCAGGTCGTCCGAAATCATCGGGGTTGGCGTCGTCAGCGTCGAAGCGACGGTAACTTTCTTGCCGCGCCGCTGTAGGGCCGCGACGAGGGCCGTGAAATCGCCGTCGCCCGAAAACAGAACCAGATGATCGTAATGGGTGGACATCTCGAGCGCATCGATGGCCAGTTCGATATCCATATTGCCCTTGATCTTGCGCCGCCCCTGCGCGTCGATAAATTCCTTGGCGGGCTTGGTCACCACCGTGTAGCCATTGTAGTCGAGCCAGTCGATCAGCGGGCGGATCGAGGAGTACTCCTGATCCTCCACAAGCGCGGTGTAATAATAGGCGCGCAACAGATAGGCGGTGTCCTGAAACTCGCTCAGCAATCGCTTGTAGTCGATATCAACGCCAAGCGCTCGGGACGTGGCGTAAAGGTTGGCGCCGTCTATGAACAGCACGACCTTTTCCCTGGAATCGAACATATGGACAAAAGCTCCAAAACAAAAAACGGCGGAAAAATTTGCAAGCACGTATCTGGCTCAACGCCGCAGGGGCGAAAGAAGTTCACCCGGGGCGCAAATTAACATCGCCCGGCAGGGCAAACGCCCGCTTGTCATCGCCATAGCCCTCGTGTAAGAGAACGGGCAACTCCCCTAAAGCAATGGAGACCGGCTGTGGCACGCGTCACCGTAGAAGATTGCATTGAAAAGATTCCGAACCGCTTCGAGCTGGTTCTTGCGGCCGCCCATCGCGCCCGCATGATCTCCTCTGGCGGCCAGATCACCGTGGATCGCGACAACGACAAGAACCCCGTCGTCGCCCTGCGTGAGATCGGCGATGGCACCATTTCGCCTGACGATCTGCAGGAAGATCTGATCCACTCGCTCCAGAAGTACGTGGAAGTCGACGAGCCCGAATCCGATATCGCGCCGCGCATCGAAACTTCTTCGGACGAAGAAGGTCCGGTGTTCGACACCATTTCCGAGGAAGAGCTGCTCCGCGGCATCGAGTCGCTGGCTCCTCCCGAGCGTCGCGACGATTGATCGGCGCAAGCCTTTCCCTATAGTATTTGCAAAGGCGTCAGGCTCCGGCCCGGCGCCTTTGCAGTTTGTGAACTTGAATTTGCCTGGAGTACCCCGGCGCATGATGCGTCAGTACGAACTCGTCGAACGCGTTCTCGCCTATAATCCCAATGCCGACGAAGCCCTGCTCAACAAGGCTTACGTTTACGGCATGCAAAAGCATGGCAGCCAGACGCGGGCCTCGGGCGACCCCTATTTCGCCCATCCGCTCGAAGTCGCCGCCATCTTGACCGATCTCAAGCTCGACGATGCCACGATCGCCGTGGCGCTGCTCCACGACACTATCGAGGACACCGACGCCACCCGCGCCGAGATCGACGAGATGTTCGGCACCGAGATCGGCCAGATCGTTGACGGGCTGACCAAGATCGACCGCCTCAACCTCGTTTCCCGCGAGGAGGCTCAGGCCGAAAACCTGCGCAAGCTGCTGCTGGCCATTTCCCAGGACGTGCGCGTTCTGCTGGTCAAGCTGGCCGATCGCCTGCACAACATGCGCACCCTCGAATTCATGCCCGTCCACAAGCGCGGCCGCATCGCGCAGGAAACCATGGACATCTATGCGCCGCTGGCCGGCCGCATGGGTATGCAGGACATGCGCAACGAGCTCGAGGATCTCGCGTTCAAATCGCTCTATCCCGAGCACTACAGCGCCATCGCCTCCCGTCTGGCACAGATGGAGATTTCCAGCCGCGAGATCGTCGCGGAAATCCGCAGCGAACTCGAAGAGCATCTGGCCGGGCAGGGGATCAAGGCAAAGGTGTCCTGGCGACTCAAATCGGCCTGGTCGATCTATTCCAAGATCGAACGCAAGGCGATCGCGCTCGAGCAGCTTTCCGACATGATCGGCTTCCGGGTCATCGTCGATACCATCGATGAGTGCTACCGCACCCTCGGCGTCATCCACACCAGCTGGAAGGTCGTGCCAGGCCGGTTCAAGGACTATATCTCGGTCCCCAAGGCCAACGATTACCGCTCGATCCACACCACCATCGTCGGCCCCGGTCGCCAGCGTGTGGAGCTGCAGATTCGCACCCAGGAAATGCATGCCATCGCCGAATTCGGCATCGCCGCGCACCAGCTCTACAAGGAAGCCATTTCCGGCGACATGCACAGGCTCGAAGAGGAGAGTCAGGCATATAACTGGCTGCGCTCGACAATTGCCCGGCTGACCGAAGGCGATAACCCCGAAGAGTTCGTCGAGCACACAAAGCTCGAACTGTTCCAGGATCAGGTGTTCTGCTTTACCCCGCGCGGGAGGCTGATTGCCCTGCCGCGCGGCGCCACACCCATCGATTTCGCCTATGCCGTTCACACCGATGTCGGCGATACCTGTGTGGGCTGCAAGATCAACGGCACGGTGATGCCGCTCATCACCCAGCTTCACTCGGGCGATGAAGTGGAAATCCTGCGCGATGCCGACCACACCCCACCGCCCAATTGGGAAAACATCGCCATGACCGGCAAGGCCCGGTCCGCGGTCCGCCGTGCCGTGCGCCAGGGGGCCTTCGCCCGCGCCATCTCACTGGGCGAGCAGGTGCTCATGGCGGTGATCGAGCGCGAGTCGCTTCAACTCAGCGAGGACGAGATCGCAGCCCTCGCCAACCGCTTCTCGATCACCGACCGCAATTCCATGCTGGCCGCCATCGGCGAGGGGCGCATCACCGCCGAGGATCTGGCGCGCGAAACCACGGCCCTAAAGGGCAAGCGGCGGCGCAAGGGCCGACTTGTATTGCCCGTCGCCAACGACGCCGAAGGCTGGTTCGCGCTGCGCAATGCGCAATATTTCAAGTTCCGCATGCCCGGCGGCCAGCACACCGCCATCAAGAAATTCGCCACGATGGTCGGGTTCGATTTCAACATGCCCGTCGATATCTCGCGCGAAGGCGTGGTGCCCGGAGACCGCATCATCGGCATCTTCCATCAGTCGGGGCGCATGGAAGTCTATCCCATGGAATCCGAGGCCCTGGCCGGCTTCCACGATATGGATGTGGGCTGGATCGACGTGCGCTGGGACATGGCCGGGAAACCCGAGACGCGGTTCAAGGTCGTGGTTTCGATGTATTCCCAGAACCGGCCCGGCTCGCTGGCCCAGATTACAGGGGCCATCGCCGCCTGCGATGCCAATATCTCCAATCTGGCCATGCGCGCTCTTGCCGCCGATTCCCATGAGCTTATCTTCGAGCTCGAGGTTCACGACCTCACGCAGTTGACAGACGTGCTGGCAACGCTCAAACGCACACCGGGCCTCTCGCGGGTCCAGCGCGCCAGCATGGTTCAGGCCAACGCCATTTCGGGCATGGAAGGCGCGCTTGAAGCGGGAACGCAAGAGACAACGGAGAGCCAAACCAAATGACCCAGGAAGAAGTCCTCGATATTTTCCGCTCCTGCGATGCGCTGCTCGAAGGCCATTTCATCCTGTCCTCGGGCCTGCGCTCGCCGGTGTTCCTGCAGAAAAACCGCGTTTTCATGTTCGCCGACAAGGCTGAAAAGCTCTGCAAGGCGCTGGCCGAAAAGATCAGGGCCGAAGGCTATGGCGACGTCTCCCAGATCGTCTCCCCCGCCGTCGGCGGCATCATTCCCGGCTATGAAACCTCACGCCATCTGGGCGTGCCGGCCATCTTCACCGAGCGCGTCAATGGCGTGTTCGAACTGCGCCGCAGCTTTTCGGTCAAGCCGGGCGAAAAAATCATCATCGTCGAGGACATCGTTTCGACCGGCCTCTCGATCCGCGAATGCATCGATGCGATAAAGGCCCTGGGCGCCGACGTGATCGCCGCCGCCTGCATCGTGGACCGCTCGGCCGGCGAGGCCGATGTGGGCGTGCCGCTGGTATCGTTGACCCAATACAAGGTTCCCGCCTATTCGCCCGACAACCTGCCGCCCGAATTGGCCGCTATGCCGGCTGTAAAACCGGGGAGCAGGGGGCTGCAATGATTATCGGCCTGGGCAACGACATCTGCGAAATCGCCCACCTCGAGCGCACGCTCGAACGCTTCGGCGAGCGGTTCACGCAGCGTTGCTTTACCGAGATCGAGCGCAACAAGTCCGACAGGCGGCGCTTGCGCGCTGCGTCCTACGCCAAGCGCTTCGCCGCCAAGGAGGCCTGCGCCAAGGCTTTGGGCACCGGCCTTTCCCGCGGCGTTTATTGGCGCGACATGGGCGTGGTCAATCTGCCCAGCGGCAAACCCACGATGAAACTGACCGGCGGCGCCGCCGCGATGCTGGCAAGGCTTGTTCCCGAGGGGCATCAGCCCCATATCCACGTCTCGATCACCGACGACAATGGCATGGCGCAGGCCTTCGTCATCATCGAGGCCCTGCCTGTTGACCCGGCCCGGCCGCTCCCGTAACAAACCTGCGAGATTTCCAACCCATGAGCACCCCTATGTCGGACGCCGCCAAGAAGAAGACCGGCAAGGGCGAACTGCGCGAAACCATCGTCATCATCGTTCAGGCGCTGCTGATTGCTCTGGTGTTCCGCACCTTCGCCTTCGAGCCGTTTTCCATCCCCACTGCGTCGATGCAGTCCAATCTGATGATTGGCGATTACATTCTGGCGTCCAAATACAGCTATGGCTATTCGCGCTATTCGCTGCCCTATTCCGAGGTACCCTGGAACGGGCGCATCATGGGCAACGCCCCCGAGCGGGGCGATATCGCCGTGATCCGGCCCGTGCCCCAGAGCGAAAACTACGTCAAGCGCGTCATCGGCCTGCCGGGCGACCAGATTCAGATGATCGACGGGCGTTTGACCATCAATGGCGAGACCGTGGAGCGCGAGCAGGTGGGCACCACCGTCGACCGAGACAGTTCTGGCGTCGACATTCCGGTTACCGAATACCGCGAAACGCTGCCCAATGGTGTGAGCTATGTCACCCAGGAGATTTCCGACAACGCCCAGTTCGACAACACCGGCGTTTATACCGTGCCTCCCGGCCATTACTTCATGATGGGCGACAACCGCGACCGCTCGCTCGATTCCCGTTCGCTTTCGGCGGTCGGCTATGTGCCGTTCGAAAATTTCGTCGGCAAGGCCGAATGGCGCTTCTTTTCCATTACCGATAACATCCCGCCCTGGCAGATCTGGCGCTGGCCGGGCAATGTCCGGTTCGACCGGATGTTCACTTCGGTTTACGAATGAGCTTGAGGGCGCGCGACCGAGAAGCGCTTGAGACAAGGCTGGGCTATGTTTTCAACGACCCCGGCCTGCTGTTGCGCGCCCTGACCCATTCAAGCGCCGTATCCCCTTCAAAACGCACCGCCGAGTCCTACCAGCGCTTTGAATTCCTTGGCGACAGGGTATTGGGGCTCGTGGTGGCCGACATGCTGTGCAAGCGTCTGCCCAAGGCCAATGAGGGCGAACTTTCGCGTACGCTGAATTCGCTTGTGCGCAAGGAAACCTGCGCGCGGGTGGCCCGCAAACTCGGTATGGGCTCATTCGTGCGGCTCGGCGAGAGCGAGGCGCGTACCGGCGGCGCGGACAAGGACGCCATTCTGGGCGATGTCTGCGAAGCGGTCATCGGCGCGATTTATGCCGATGGCGGCATCGATCCCGCCTATACCTTCGTGGCCCGCATGTTCGGTGATAATCTGGACGTGGCGCAGGCCCGGCGGGCCGACTCCAAGACCGCGCTGCAGGAATGGGCGCAGGCCAAAGGGCTGGAGCCTCCGGCCTATGTCGAAACGGCGCGCACGGGTCCCGATCACGCGCCGGTCTTTACAATCTCGGTTTCCGTGCGCGGCTTTGAAGCGATTACGGCGACCGGAACCTCGAAAAAACTGGCCGAGCATCAGGCGGCTGAAAAATTCCTGCTGCGTGAAGGCGTGTGGAAGGCCGACCAATGAGTGAAACCAACAATATGGCGACCAAATGCGGCTTCGTCGCCCTGGTCGGCGCCCCCAATGCGGGCAAATCGACGCTGCTCAATTCCCTTGTGGGCACCAAGGTGTCCATCGTCACCCACAAGGCCCAGACGACGCGGGCTCAGGTGCGTGGTGTTCTGACCATCGAGGAATCCCAGCTCGTCTTTATCGACACACCGGGCATTTTCGCGCCCAAGCGCCGGCTCGATCGCGCCATGGTGCAATCGGCCTGGACGGGGGCAGGGGACGCCGACATGGTCGCACTGATCGTCGATGCCCAGAAGGGGCTCAACGCCGAGATCGAAGCGCTGCTCGACGGGCTCGACAATATCCGCCAGCCCAAGGTTCTGGTTCTCAACAAGATCGACAAGGTCAAGCACGAGGAGTTGCTGGGTCTGTCGAAAAAGATCAACGAGAAGGTCAATTTCGAGACCACCTTCATGATCTCCGCTCTGCGCGGGCACGGCGTCGCCGATTTCGTTGAATGGTGCCGGGAAAAGGCTCCGCTCGAAGAATGGCACTTCCCCGAAGAGCATCTGACCGATCTGACAATGGCGCTGACCGCTGCCGAAGTGACGCGCGAAAAGCTGTTCCTGCGCATCCACGACGAAATCCCCTATCAGGCCACCGTCGAGACCGAGAGCTTCAAGATCCAGAAGGACGGGTCCTACCGCATCGAGCAGGTGATTTATGTCACCCGCGACACCCACAAGATGATCGTGCTGGGCGCCAAGGGGCAGACCATCAAGACCATCGGTGCCGAAGCGCGCAAGGAACTGATCGAGATGTTTGAAACCGACGTTCATCTGTTCCTGTTCGTAAAAGTCCGCGCCAACTGGGCCGACGACCCCGAACGCTACCGCGAAATGGGGCTCGACTGGACCAAGTAGAGCGCGCCCCGACAAGGCGGACACCACTTATCGGTTCGGACGCGCGACCAGACAAAGACACTGGTTTGACGCAATGGCCCGCCAAGCCAACCGCTGTCATCCCGGGCTTGACCCGGGATCCAGTAACCGGCAGCGCTCACGGCTCTGCATTGGGCGCTGAATGTACCGAATCCCGGCTCGGTGGCCGGGGTGACAGAGGGAGATGCAGTTTGGCTGCCCAACCAACCGCTGTCATCCCGGGCTTGACCCGGGACCCAGTAATCGGCAGCGCTTGTGGCTTACGCTGGGCGCTGAGCGTACTGGACCCGGCTCGGTGGCCGGGGTGACAGAGGGAGATGCAGTGTGGCTGCGCAACCAACCGCTGTCATCCCGGGCTTGACCCGGGACCCAGTAACCGGCAGCGCTCGCGGCTCTGCATTGGGCGCTGAATGTACCGAACCCCGGCTCGGTGGCCGGGGTGACAGAGGGTGAGGGACGCCAAGGGGTCGATTTCGCTATGGAAAATGCGCATGGAATGGTCCTCTGAAGGTCTCATCATCGGCGTCAGGCGGCACGGGGAATCCGCGCTGATCCTCGAGGCCATGGTGCCCGGCCATGGGCGCTGCCTGGGGCTGGTGCGCGGCGGGCGGTCACCGAAACACGCCGCCTTTCTGCAGGCCGGCAACTCGGCCCAACTGACCTGGCGAGCCCGCCTCGAAGACCATCTGGGCACCTTCACCGCCGAAGCGACCCGCCTTCGGGCCGCCGAAATCCTCTCCGACCGGCAAAAGCTCTATCTTCTCCAGCTGCTCGCCGATCATCTTCGCCTTCTTCCCGAGCGCGATCCGCATGACGAGTTGCTGCGCGGTGTCATTTCCCTGATCGATGAGGATCGGCACCCGCTCGATCTCGCCGCCGAGCTGGCGCGGTTTGAGATGTATTTGCTCGAGGAGCTTGGCTTCGGGCTGGATATCGAGACCTGCGCCGTGACCGGCGTGCACGAAAACCTCACCCATGTTTCGCCAAAAACGGGCAGGGCGGTCAGCGCCGAAGCCGCCGCTCCCTATGTCGACCGCCTTTTCGTGCTCCCGGCCTTTCTCACCGGCGCCGGTGATCCCACCCCGAAAGACATCGCCGCCGCCTTTGCGCTGACCGGGTATTTTCTCGACCGCCACGTCTGGGCGGCCCGCCAGATACGGCAGCCGGAAACGCGTGAATGGCTGGTCAGGAACCTCACGGCGGGATGAAAAAGCCCCGGGGTTTCTAGCGGATCATGAAATGCCCACTAGCGTCGATTCAAAAGGCGGGCTACCTCAAGCCTGGCTGCAACACGCAGCTTTTGAGGACGACATGAAAAAGACTATCCTTTCAATGCTGGCCGCCACGGCCCTTGTTTCCACCCCGGCGCTCGCCCAGAACGTTGAGTTCACGCTCATCAACGAATCCGGCTACACGCTGACCTATTTCTACGCCTCGCCCTCCAACGACGAGAACTGGGGAGAGGACCTTCTTGCCGAGATCGGTGTTCTCGAATCCGGCTACAACGGTACAGTGTTCATTGGCGACGGTTCCGATCAGTGCCTCTATGATTTCCGCTTCGAGACCGCCGAAGGTCCTGAACTCGAAGAATTCGAAATCGATATCTGCGAACTCGCCAGCTACACGCTGGTCCCCCAGTAATCGACCACTGCCCCCGCGCCGGTCACCCCGGCGCGGATTTCGGTCCGGTGCTCGCAGGTTTTCCACAAAACCCCCAAGCAATCCGGCAATTTCAAGCGCGCTTGGCTATACTGCCCCTCTGATTCGCTTGCCCTGAAAAGGATGGCCAATGGCCGATACTATCGATCCGCCCAAGGACGACAGAAAGGACGGGGAACGTATAGTCGATCTCAGGAGCGCCCTTGAGGAGCGCTACCTCTCCTATGCGATCTCCACCATCACCCAGCGCGCGCTGCCCGATGCGCGGGACGGGCTCAAACCCGTCCATCGCCGCATCCTGCACGCCATGCGCCTGCTCAAGCTCGATCCGGCGCAGGGCTACAAGAAATCGGCGCGTATCGTCGGTGACGTGATCGGTAAGTTCCACCCCCATGGCGACCAGTCCGTCTATGACGCCCTGGTGCGCATGGCGCAGGATTTTTCGGTCCGCTACCCGATGGTCGACGGGCAGGGCAATTTCGGCTCGATCGATGGCGATAGTGCAGCGGCCATGCGCTACACCGAAAGCCGGATGACCGAGGTCGCGCAGCGCCTGCTCGAAGCGATCACCGAGGACGCCGTCGAGTTCCGGCCCAATTACGATGGCGAGGACGAGGAACCCGTCGTCCTGCCGTCCAACTTCCCCAATCTTCTCGCCAACGGCTCGAGTGGCATCGCCGTGGGCATGGCGACCAACATTCCGCCCCACAACGTCTCCGAGCTCTGCGACGCCTGCCTGCATATTCTCTCAAATCCGGATGCGACGGCAAAAGACCTGATCCGCTTCGTTCCCGGCCCCGATTTCCCCACCGGTGGTGTTTTGGTCGATGATCCGGCGGCCACCGAGATCGCCTACACCACCGGCCGCGGCGGTTTCCGCGTGCGCGCCAAGTGGGAGATCGAAGACAGCGGGCGCGGCACCTACAATATCGTCATCACCGAAATTCCCTATGGCGTGCAGAAATCGCGGCTCGTCGAAAAGATCGCCGAACTGCTGCTCGCCCGCCGCCTGCCGCTGCTCAAGGACGTGCGCGATGAAAGCGCCGAGGACATCCGCCTCGTCCTAGAACCGCGCGCCCGGACAGTCGATGCCGTGCTGCTCATGGAATCCATGTTCAAGCTCACCGAGCTCGAAAGCCGGTTCTCGCTGAACATGAACGTGCTCGACAAGGGCCAGATCCCTCGCGTCATGGATCTGGCACAGGTGCTCAAGGCCTGGCTCAATCACCGCAAGGACGTGCTGGTCCGCCGCTCGCGCTACCGGCTCGGCCAGATCGAACACCGGCTCGAAGTGCTCGGCGGCTATCTCGTCGCCTATCTCAACCTCGATGAAGTCATCCGCATCATCCGCGAGGAGGACGAGCCCAAGGCCATAATGATGGCCAAATGGGACCTCTCCGACGTTCAGGCCGATGCCATCCTCAACATGCGCCTGCGCAGCTTGCACAAGCTCGAGGAAATCGAAATCCGCTCCGAGTTCGACAAACTCAGCGAGGAAAAGACCCACATCGAAACCATTCTCGCTTCCGAGAAAAAGCAGTGGGGCGTCATCACCACTGAAATCGGTGAGCTCAAGAAAGCCTATGGCCCCGATACCCCCCTCGGCCGGCGCCGCACCCAGTTCGCCGCCGCTCCCCAGACCGATCTGGCCGATATCGAAACCGCGATGATCGAGCGCGAGCCGATCACCGTTATCCTCTCGCAAAAAGGCTGGATTCGGGCCCTCAAGGGCCACAACAACGATGTTTCGGCCCAGACCTTCAAAACCGACGACAGGCTCAAGCTCGCGCTCACCTGCGAGACCACCGATAAGCTCTTGATGCTCACCACCGGCGGCAAGGTCTATACGCTGGGCGCCGACAAGCTGCCCGGCGGGCGCGGCCATGGCGAGCCGGTGCGCATCATGGTCGATATCGAGGAAGGCCAGGATATCGTCGATCTCTTTGTCTATAAGCCCGGCGCCAAGCGCCTGATCGCCTCCGATATCGGCAATGGTTTCGTGGTCGCCGAAGACGATCTGATCGCCAACACCCGCAAGGGCAAGCAGGTGCTCAACGTCTCCGGCAAGGGCGAAGCCAAGCTGTGCGTGCGCGCCGAGGGTGATACGGTTGCCGTCATCGGCCAGAACCGCAAGCTGTTGGTCTTCCCCGCCGCCCAGCTCCCCGAAATGAGCCGCGGCAAGGGCGTCCGGCTGCAAAAATACAAGGATGGCGGCATTTCAGACGCCAAGCTGTTCAATTCCGCCGAGGGCCTGACCTGGACCGATTCTTCGGGCCGGAACTATTCGAAATCCATGGAAGAGCTGCTCGACTGGATCGGCGACCGCGCCCAGGCCGGCCGCCAGCCCCCGACCGGCTTCCCGCGCAACAACAGGTTTATCGGGTAGGCGACGCCGGGGCCCAGGCGCTGCATAACCAAATCAACACTGTCATCCCGGCCTTGCGCCGGGATCCAGTACACTCGGCACGTGCGGCTCTGTCTTCGGCGGTGGCCATCGGGGCTCTGAGCGTACTGGGTCCCGGGTCTTCGCCCGGGATGACCGTGGTGAATGGGTCGGAGCCGGAGAAGGGAACGCAGCGCGGCCAGCCGGGTAAGGGGCCTTACTGCTTCTATAAGGCCCCCTCATCCCCCACGGAAAAATCCACGATGATCGGCAGATGGTCGCTGCCGCTCGGCTCGCCGGTGCGCAGATCGTGAATGGCGATCGCCCCGCGCGTCATCACATGGTCGAGCGGCAGGAAGGGCAGCATGCCCCGCCAGTCGCGCAGGTAGTACCAGAGCGTTGGGAAGGTCGGCAGGTTGAAGGTGTGGCGCGTCAGCTCGGCCGTGCTCACGAAGCCCCGCAGCGCATAGGACCACGGCGTCGAGTTGAAATCACCAACCAGAACCAGCGGCGGCTCGACCGTCGAAAGCGCTTCGCTGAGCTTTGCGAACTGCTCGGCCTGCCGTGTCACCGGCGCCGGCCAGTCATTATGGGTCGTGGCCAGCGAAAACGCGGGCCCGGTTTCGGTCTGGAAGCGCACGATGATCCGGGCCGTCCGGTCGGTGCTCATGATCGATGCCGAGCATGCATCCGCATCGAGCGGCTCGAAGGGCAGCCTTGCATAAAGCCCCACAAAGGCCCGCTCGCCCCCGGCGCAATACTGGAAATGGGGATAGCGCTCTGCCAGAAGCGGGTGAACCACGCTGCGCAGTCCGGGGCTGTATTCCTGCAGCGCCACGATATCGGCATCGACCGCATCGATGTTGGCAACGATCGCTTCCGGCTCCTCGTTGCGTCCGAAGACATTGAAGGTCATCAACCTGTAGGTCTGCTCGGCCTGCGCAACAGCGGCGCGCGGCAAAAGCCCCGCCACCAGTTCGGGAACGTAAATGACGCTCGAGGCAACAAACCCCGTCGCGGCAATAGAAAGCGCCAGCGCGCGCAGCGCACGGAACGGCACGAAGATAGGGCTGGCGATCACCAGCGCCCCAAGGCCGAAAAACAGCACTGGCTGGATGTGGTTGAACAGGTCCATGGCCGGGTAGATGAAGCCAAGAACCGCAACGATCGCCATGCCGGCCAGAAGACAGCAGGCAAACAGATAGCCCGCGGCAACCAGTGCGGCCAGTATCTTGCCTATGATGCGCACCTATTCGGCTTCCGCGCCCGTCTCGGGGTCGAGGTCCACCCAGCCGCGCGAGCCGCGCTGCACTTCGAGGGGCTGGAAGGCGGCCTTGTAGGCCATCTTCGGGGAATCCTTGACCCAATATCCCAGGTAGAGATAGCCGCCCGCCAGTTTGGCGCGCGCGATATGATCGAGGATCATCATGGTGCCAAGCCCGCGCCGGGCCAGCGCGGGATCGAAAAAGCTGTAAACCATCGACAGCCCGTCGGGCAGGGGGTCCGTCAACGCGGCGGCGACGAGTTGCCCCGCCACCCCGTCCGGCCCGTCTTTCGCCAGCCGGTATTCGACCAGCACCGATTGAACCGGGGTGTCCTCGACCATGAACTCATAGTCGAGATAGCTCATCTGCGTCATCCCGCCGCCATCGTGGCGCGAGTCGAGATAGCGCTTGAACAGCCCGTATTGCTCGGCTGAAACGATCGGCGCCACCACTTCGGCCACGATATCGGAGTTCTGCTTGAGGTTGCGCCGGTGCCGGGTCGCGGGGAGAAAATCGATGGCCCGCACGCGCACCGATTGGCAGGCGTCGCAATCGAGGCACGCCGGACGATAGATCAGGTTCTGCGAACGGCGGAACCCGTGGTCGGACAACAGATGGTGCAGCGCCGCCGCCCGCCGGCCCGACAGGTGAGTGAAAAGTTTGCGTTCCTGTCTGCCCTCGAGATAGGGGCAGGGCGATGGGGCTGTCAGAAAGAACTGCGCACTTTCCGGCGTATGGTCCATGTGGGTACTCGCTTGGCCCGCAGGGTGTCTGCCACCTCAATCAGACGCGGCAAACCGAAAACTTTCAAGCCGTCCGGCCCGCTTGTCGAAACCCGGACAGCTCACGCCCGGATAGTAATCGCACGGAACCCGGTGTGCAACGCGACAAATCTCAAAAGCGGGCACGGAAAGCGCCGTTTGCAGCCAGTCATCGCCTGAATGGCCGCATACCTTAGCCGGGAACGTCGCCCGATCGTGCATAGGCCTGCCAGTGCCGCACCATCGGCGAGCGGCGAACCATCAACGTGCCCACGATCATGTCGTGCAGCAATTGGCGGCGTGGCGTGAACAGCCCGATCAGGATGATGAACGGGGTCAGAAGCGAACACGAAATCCAGAACACGACCACATGGATCATCGCCATCCATCCGTCCAGCGTCGTCTCCCGCGTCGGGGTCAGCACGATGTCGGTGGCCCGCATGCCCAGCGTGGCGCGCGCGGGCGAACCCAGCGTCACCGCATAATAGGCAATGAAGGTGACCGGCACGATCAGCGGGATCGACAGCCAGGTCAGCCCGAACGTGAAAATGCCCAGAATACCGGCAACCAGCGTAACCAGAACGATCGCCGCGCCCATGATCACACAGTCGATCAGGAAGGCCACGGCGCGCCGCGTCAGAATCCCGTCGAACAGTTCGGGCGAAGTGTTGGGATTGGGAAGGTCGTCGCGCAGCATGCGCCCCAGAAAATCGGTTGCCAAAGTCAATGCTCCTCAGGTTGAGGATTATGTTGGAACACTGGGCGTCAATGACAAGACCATAACCGAGATTTCCCGCTCAATAGGGCAATCGGTGCCCGCTTCGGTCGAAAAACCCGCCGGAATCTGATGGCGTCAATCGCTCGAGGCCCGCAAGGATCGCGCCGGCGGCCCCTTCGGGCTGTTGCACATCGAGGCCCGACCGGGCGAATGGCCGCGAAAGCTGCGTATCGACGGTTCCCGGATGCATGCCGACCAGAATGGCCTCCCTGTGCGTTCGCGCCAATTCGATGGCACAGGTGCGCACGATCTGGTTGAGCGCGGCCTTGGACGCCCGATAGCTGTGCCAGCCCCCAGCCTGTTGTCCGAAATGCTGCCCACCTTGGCCGAAAGCGCCATGACCACCGATCGCCCCGAACGGGGCAGGAGCGGCAGGACATGCTTGAGCACAAGCGCCGGGCCGATGGTGTTGACGGCGAACGCCTGCGCCAGCGCCTGCGCGCTCATTTGCCTGTTCGCCTTTTCGGGCGCGATGCCGCTGCTATGCAGAAAGCCGGTCGCAATGACCACCAGCCGCAGCGCGCCCTGGCCCGCCACCACCTCCATGGCCGATGCGATCGAGGCCTCCTTTGTGATCTCGATTGCCGGGCTGCCCGAACGCGAAAGACCGGTGACCAGATCATAGCGTCCCGAGGCGCGAACCTGTTCAAGCAGTGCGCGCCCGATCCCGCCTGTCGAACCGATGATGAGGGCTTGCGTGGCTTCGGTCATGCCGTTCTATACGCAGCCGGACGCCGGCCCGATCACCGTCCGCGCTTTCAGCGCTCGCTACTCGGCGGGCCGCACCCTGTACTGCCGCAGTTCAGCCAGCGCCTGCCGGGTCACGACCGCCGCCCCCTGAAGTGCCAGAACACCCATGATCGATGCCACCAGAACGTCCGGCCAGCCCGTGCCGGTACCGAACACGCCCAGCGCGGCCAGCAGCACGGCGATATTGCTCACCACGTCATTGCGCGTGCAGATCCACGCCGAGCGCATATTGCTGTCACCCTCGCGAAAGCGCCACAGCAGCCCAAAGCTCGCGGCATTGGCCACAAGCGCGCTGAACCCCACAATGCCCATCGTATAGGCATGGGGCGTTGCCCCGGTCACCATGTTCCACCCGGCAACCCCCAGCACCCAAATCCCGAACGCGCCCATGGTCAGTGCCTTGGCCAGCGATGCCCGCGCGCGGATATGCACGGCGTATCCCACGACGAAAAGGCTGATGCCGTAATTGGCCGCATCGCCGAGAAAATCCACGGCGTCGGCCTGCAGCGATGCCGAGCGCGAGGCGATGCCGGCGCCGATTTCGACAACGAACATGACGGCATTGATCGCCAGAACCGCCCACAGGACACGGCGATAGACTGTGTCGGCCTGGGCTCTGGCCGCCTGATCTGCCTCGTTATGGTTGCAGCACGATCCGCTCATTTGCACATACCCTTCAATTCAAATCGCCCCGATGCTAGAATCTCCAGCGACTAGAGGAGCAAGCGGCAAATGAAAAATTTTCCGATTGGCGAAGCGGCCCGGCGCAGCGGGGTCAAGGTTCCCACCATCCGCTATTACGAGCAGATCGGCCTGTTGCCCCAGCCCGTGCGCACGAGGG
Organism: Pelagibacterium flavum; assembly: GCF_025854335.1. Lineage (NCBI taxonomy): Bacteria > Pseudomonadati > Pseudomonadota > Alphaproteobacteria > Hyphomicrobiales > Devosiaceae > Pelagibacterium > Pelagibacterium flavum. The sequence continues at coordinate 2,368,488 of NZ_CP107716.1, read as the reverse complement.
GCAATCGTCGCCTTTACGACGAGGAAAGCGTGCGCCGCCTGTTCTTCATCCTCCACGCCCGCCAACTCGGCTTCGAAATCGAATCCATCCGCGCCATGCTGGGCCTGCAGGACAACCCCGACCAATCCTGCGCCCAGGTCGACGCCATCGCCTCGGGCCGCCTTGCCGAAATCGAACTGCGCATTTCGCGCCTCACCGCGCTAAAGGCCGAACTCTCCACCATGCTCGACCAGTGCCGCCAGGGCCGGATCGCCCAATGCCACGTCATCGAAACCCTCTCGACACCGCCCGGCTAGGCGGAAGCGCCTGTTGGTGGTGAAGTGGCCGGGTGATGTAAATTTGCGGCTTGGTGCCGGCGAGCAAGGACTGGAAGCGACACAATCTTTGCCATCAGGACGCGATCGGCCACGCCCCTGAAGCGGACGTTGCAGCGATCAGGTAGATAACAACCTTGCAGCTTGGAGGCGATCCTGATCGATGCCACGTCGAGTATCATTCGATGTCAGGTCACACCTGGTCTGCGCCTGCTAGCGCCCTGACGAACTGGCACTCTCGCTTGTCTAGAGGAGCTGGGTCCTCGTTGCGAAGCGTTCGCGAGCCTGGCCGATTTCGTGCCGGTGCGCGAGCGCCCAACGCGCCATTTCCAGGGCCGGCTTCAGCATAGACCGCCCCAACTCAGTCAGCTCATAGTCAACGCGAGGTGGGATCGTTGGAGTGACGATTCGCGTAATCAACCCGTCTCGCTCAAGGTCCCTCAATGCGGCTGTGAGCGATTTCTGCGTGACCGCGCCGAGGGCGCGTTTCAAGTCGGAGAAGCGCCGGGGATGCTCGACGAGAAGCTCCACAATCGACATGGCCCATTTGGACGAGATGGCAGGAAATATGTCGCGGACCGACTTGCAGGTGACGTCGCCATGGTCTGAGTCTGGTTTCATTTTGGGTACCACCGTATCGAAAAAGTGCCGTCTTGAGAGCTTCTGAGCAAGGCACATATGGTTCGTGAGTTACTGATTGTAACTGCCATGACCTCAAACCGGAAGCCAGCCCATGCCCAAACTTTACCGTCTTGATGCCTCCATCCGCGCCGACCAATCCGTGACCCGCAGTCTAGCCGACGCATTCGCTGCCGGCGCCGATGACGCTTTCTCGGACGTAATCCATCGCGAGGTGGGTACCACCCCGCTGCCCGCGCCAGCGTGGCGCGATGCCGTAACGTCGATGTGGACACCACCCGAGCAACTCACAACCGGTCAGGAGAATGCGCGCGCGCTCGCCGCTGAACTGGCCGATGAGCTGATCTCCGCGGACGTGTTCCTTTTCGCCATTCCGCTCTACAATTTTGGAGTTGCGCACCATGCAAAGGCATGGATCGACCTCGTTCTTTCCGAGCCACGCTTCGTACCCGGTCCAAAGCGGCCACTTGAGGGACGTCCTGGTTACCTCATGACCGCACGTGGTGGCGGATACGGTCCGGGAACGCCCAGGCATGGTTGGGATCACTCAACACCCTACCTGCAGCGCATTCTGAAGGACCAGTGGGGACTCGACCTCACTTCTGTCGAGGTCGAACTCACCTTGGCTGACGTGACTCCTGCCATGGAGGCGCTGCGCCCACTGGCGGCCGAGAACCTCCGCGAAGGACTCGCTCAGGCGAAGCGCCTCGGTGCGACCGCAGCACAACAAAGTCCTTCGAACGCGGCCTGAGCCTGCTCTCGCCCCTTAGCTCTCGTACAAGCGAAAGGTGCTTGCTGAAGAGCCCTGGAGCCCGGAAACGGCCAGTGGGCAAAGCCCCGGAGCTTGCCGCCGCGCGAAACGTCCACTTATGCAGTACAATGGACGAAAGCGGTCGACCGGCTGACCACCCCATAGCGGCCCTGCGCGTCGGGTAACACCGGCTCCATTTTCACTGCCCAATGGACCTCGGCAATAATCCGGGGGCGATAGGCCGGGGACAACCACGGCCTTCGCCACCCGGTGTCTAGCCGTTGATCTTCCGCGCCATATCCAACGCGAAATAGGTGAGGATGCCCGAGCACCCCGCGCGCTTGAAAGCCATCAGGCTTTCAACCATCGCCGCCTCGCGGTCCACAATGCCCGCTTGCGCCGCGTGGGCGATCATCGCGTATTCGCCCGACACCTGGTAGGCAAACACCGGCACGTCGAACCGGTCTTTGAGCATGCGGCAGATGTCGAGATAGGGCATGCCGGGCTTGACCATGATCCAGTCCGCGCCCTCGGCCAGATCCTGCTCCACCTCGCGGATGGCGTCTTCGGAATTGGCCGGGTCCATCTGATAGGAGAGCTTGGTGCCCTTGAGCCGCGCTCCCGACCCCACCGCGTCCCGGAACGGGCCGTAAAAGGCCGAGGCATATTTGGCGGCGTAGGAAAGAAGAATGGTCTTTTCAAACCCCGCATCGTCCAGCGCCCCCCGGATCGCCCCGATGCGCCCGTCCATCATGTCGGACGGCGCAATCACGTCGGCCCCCGATTGCGCCTGAACCAGCGCTTGCTTGACGAGGATCGAGACCGTTTCGTCATTGAGGATTTCTTCGCCCGCCATCACCCCGTCATGACCGTGGCTGGTATAGGGGTCGAGCGCCACATCGGCCACCAGCCCGATATCGGGCACCGCGTCCTTGATGGCCGAGAGCGCGCGGCACACCAGATTGTCGCGATTGGTGGCCTCGATGCCGTCCTCGCTGCGTTTGGAGGGGTCGGTGTTGGGAAACAGCGCCAACGCGGGAATGCCCGCCGCACGCGCCGCCTTGGCCGCCTCTACCGCCAAATTGATGCTCAGGCGCTCCACGCCCGGCATGGTCTTGATCGGCTGGCGTTCATTGTGGCCCTCGATCACGAAGATCGGCCAGATCAGATCGGCAGGAGTCAGCACGGTCTCGGCCACCATCCTGCGGCTCCAGTCCGCCATGCGCGGCCTGCGCAGCCGCCGGCCACCGAGAAACTCCATGTCGTGCTTTTCAAAACTCATCGATCCGTTTCTCCGCATAGTGTCTCGCTTCATCTGACTTGACGGGTCAAATCAGATGAAGACAACGAGGCCACGCCAAAAACAATGTCGATCCGCTCAATATCAGCCCGCAATCGCCACGCAAAGGGGCCGGACGACGCAGGCGCCGGCCAATCAATCCTTGTCCCATCCGCCCAAATCACGTTAGCTCTGGCCGACCGGGGGATTGTTCCATGGATTTCAGAAACGAACCGCTCGGGCTCGTTGCCCGCATACTTGGTCTGCTCAGCCTGTTCATCGGGCTCGGAGACGCGGCGCGCCTGCTCGGTCTGGGCGCCGGCTCGGCAAGTCCCATCACCGCCATCGGCACAACCGGCTTCGTCCTGCTCTCAGTCCTCGCCCTCATGCGCCTGTTCGCGGCGGTCGGCCTGTGGATCCGATCGTCATGGGGCGCCATCATGCTCGCCGCCTCCCTGGTCATCGAGATCGGCCTTTATCTGGTGGGCACCAATTGGGTTAGTTTGGGTTTGTGGAGTTTTATCTTCAAACTTGGGGTCATGCTGGCAACTTTTGGACTTTTGGCCATCGCCCAGCTTTCGGCGCAAAGACAACTGGCCGATTAACAGTGGGCGTTCCCCGTCTTCCGGTGGACAGTCCACCGGGGGTCCAGTGGGCGTCACGCCATCCGGGGCTTTGCGGTGTAACGGGCCGTAAAGGTTACAGTTTTCGATACGGGTGTAAGGAACTGAAAACCTAAAAACATCAAGTTTCCCCGTAAGATACCATTAAGCGTGTCTCTTAAACCGATCTTATCGGCAGCTCGCTAGATTGCCCTCACAGACGCGAAAAATCGCGCTAAAAAAATACAGTGAGGCAGAACCAATGGCTAACAATCTTTCCGCTGCAAAGGCTGATGAACCCAAGAGCCTGAAGCCGCTCTATCTCGAAGCCGTCTCCCGCGTCGAACGCCTGCACCGCCGGCTTTTGGACCTGGTCAAGGACGAGTTCGACCGCATGGGATGGGACGACATCAACCCGGTCCAGGCTCTCTTGATGTTCAACATCGGCGACAGCGAATTGACAGCCGGCGAGCTTCGCACCCGCGGCTACTATCTGGGGTCTAACGTCTCGTATAACCTCAAGAAATTGGTCGATACCGGCTACATTTTCCAGGAGCGCTCAAAGACCGACCGCCGCTCGGTGCGCATCCGTCTCACACCCAAGGGCGAAGAGGTCGCCGAGGTGATCGACGAGCTCTACGACCGCCACCTCAACTCGATCGAAAAGGTCGGTGGGCTGGGCGAATCGGACTTTTCCGGCCTCAACACCGCCCTCTCGCGCCTCGAGCGTTTCTGGGTCGATCAGATCCTCTACAAGCTCTAGAGAACGCTTTTTGTGGCATTGCCGCCACACTCGAAACGCAAACGCCGGCTCCAGGGCCGGCGTTTCTCATTTGCGCCGCAAACTCTTTCTAGCTGGCGTGGTGTCGATATATGACGCTCCCGGAATTTTTAATTGGATGCATTGGCCAGATAGGGTGGTCAAAGTCCGGTGAGCGGCGTTGTGGTCCTGAGCGCCTTCGTGCAAAAGGACCGCTCGGCTCCCAGGCTCTCTCGATAGGTGAACTTACGCGATGCGCGATTTTAAAGGAAAACTCAATCGGCGTTCGGTCGTGACGGGTCTGTCCGCCCTTGCGGCGACGGCGGCTTTCCCGATGCCCGCCCTGTCTCAATCGCTTTTCGGCGGTGGCCGCAAGGTGGTGACCCAGGAAGAGCTTGAGCTCAATTCCAGCACCGCCATGAACGCCATCGGCGGCACCGACCCGATCGTTTCGGTCGATACCGAATACAATCTCCAGCGCGTCGCCGAATATTACGAACGCCTCAACGCCATCGGTGGCTGGCCCGACGTGCCCGAAACCATCTACCGCCTTGGCCTTGGGTCCGACCGCGCTCCGGTGCGCGATCTGCGCGTCTATCTCGCCCACACGGGGGATTTGCCGCGCGAAACGCCATTGTCGGACCAGTTCGATGCGCAGCTTGACGGCGCGGTCCGCGGCTTTCAGGCACGGCACGGCCTGCAGATCAACGGCTTGGTCGACGAATATACCTATTGGGCAATGAAGGTTCCGGCCTCCACGCGCCTCAACCAGATCAAGCTCAACATCGAGCGCGTTCGCCGCATGGAGGGCAAGCTCGAGGATCGGTATGTCAACGTCAACATCCCCGCCGCCGCCATCGAAGCGACAGAAGGCGGGCAGGTGGCGCGCCGGCACACGGCCGTTGTGGGCAAGATCGATCGCCAGACCCCGATCTTGCGCAGCCGCATCCACCAGATCAATTTCAACCCTTACTGGACGGTTCCGGTTTCGATCATTCGCCGCGATATCATCAGGCTGGTCAACGACAACCCCAACTACCTCAACGAATATTCGATCCGCATCTTCGACGGCAGCGGCAACGAAGTGCCCCAGAGCGCTATCGACTGGTCGACCGAGGAGGCGGTAAATTACACGTTCCGTCAGGATCCCGGTGTCCAGAACTCTATGGGCCACGTAAAGATCAATTTCCACAACCCGCACGCTGTCTATCTGCACGACACGCCGCAACAGGACCTGTTCTCGGAAAACGCCCGGTTCCATTCGTCCGGTTGTGTCCGCGTTGCTAACGTGGCCGAGTTCGTCGCCTGGATATTGCGCGATTCCGGCTATGACATCATCGACGTCAATACCAACTTCGCCTCGGGCGAACGTATCGACGCCGATGTGTCCAATCCCGTACCGATTTTCATGACCTACTTTACCGCTTGGGCGAACCGGAACGGCGTCGTAAGCTTCCGTGACGACGTTTACGAATACGATGCCCAGGGCAAGGTTGATTTCCCTGAAATCAGCGCCTGATACGGCTCGAGCGGAGATTTTTGATATGGGGGCAGGCCGCGAGGTTCTTTTCGAGTTCCGTCAGGCCGGCCCCCAAATTCGTGTTGCGGCCATAGATGTCGAGACCGGCATCGAGGTCGTCGCAATAGCGCCGATCACGGCCACCGAGGCGCAGATGAAGAACCTCGCCCTGGCCAAGCTGCGCCGCCGGATCGAAAGAGAGGCGCTAGAGGGGCGTTAGCGCCGATCTGCGCTTGGAATCGCAGGAGCCTCCGTGCTATGCGGATCGCGCTTGCTTGCCACCAGCATCTTTCCGCAACAGGTCGAGGGCCCGCCCATGAGCGCCACCGCAACAGCACCGCTTTTTCCCGATTTCTTCACCCGCACGATTGCCGATCATGATCCGGTGGTTGCCAAGGCGATTGCCGACGAACTTGGCCGCCAGCAGCACGAGATCGAACTGATCGCTTCGGAGAACATTGTCTCCCGGGCTGTCCTCGAGGCCCAGGGCTCGGTGATGACCAACAAGTATGCGGAAGGTTATCCGGGCCGGCGCTATTATGGCGGCTGCCAGTTTGTCGACGTGGTCGAGCAACTCGCCATCGATCGCGCCAAGGAGCTTTTCGGCTGCGAATTCGCAAACGTTCAGCCCAATTCAGGCTCCCAAGCCAACCAAGGAGTCTATCAGGCGCTGCTGCAGCCCGGCGATACCATTTTAGGCATGAGCCTCGACGCCGGCGGGCATCTGACCCACGGCGCCAAGCCCAATCAGTCAGGCAAATGGTTCAATGCCATCCAGTACGGTGTGCGCCAGCAAGACGGGCGCGTGGATATGGACCAGGTGCGCCAGCTTGCCCAGGAACATCGGCCCAAGATGATTGTTGCGGGCTTTTCGGCCTATTCGCGCATTCTCGACTGGGCGGCATTTCGCGAGATCGCCGACGAGGTGGGGGCTTACCTCTTCGTCGATATGGCGCATGTGGCAGGGCTTGTCGCCGCTGGCGTCTACCCCAACCCGTTCCCACACGCCCATGTGGCGACCACAACGACCCACAAGACGCTGCGCGGGCCGCGCGGCGGGCTCATCCTCACCAATGACGAGGCAATTGCCAAGAAGGTCAACTCGGCCATTTTCCCAGGTATCCAGGGCGGTCCGCTGATGCACGTCATCGCCGGAAAGGCCGTGGCATTCGGCGAGGCGCTGACGCCCGAATTCAAGGCCTACGCCCGCCAGGTTGTGGACAACGCGCAGGTGCTGGCCGAAACGCTGGTCAAGGGTGGGCTGGAGATCGCCACGGGCGGCACCGACAACCATCTGATGCTGGTCGATCTGCGACCCAAATCGGTGACCGGCAAGGCGACCGAAGCCGCGCTGGAACGCGCCAACATCACATGCAACAAGAACGCCGTACCCTTTGATCCCGAAAAGCCGGCGATTACCTCGGGCATTCGCGTCGGCACCCCGGCTGCGACCTCGCGCGGTTTTGGCGTCGAGGAATTCCGGCTGGTCGGCGAGTTCATGGTTGAAGTTGTCGATGGACTGGCCGCCAATGGCGACGAAAACAACGGGGCCGTCGAAGCCCAGGTCAAGGAAAAGGTCCTTGAGCTGACTGCCAGATTTCCCATTTACGGATAAGCCCATGCGCTGCCCCTATTGCGGGAACGACGATACGCAAGTCAAGGATTCCCGGCCCACCGAGGATTCCAACGCTATCCGCCGCCGCCGCGTCTGTAACGGCTGCGGCGGTCGGTTCACCACGTTCGAGCGCGTGCAGTTGCGCGATCTCATCGTGGTCAAGAAATCGGGCCGCAAGGTCCCCTTCGACCGTGAAAAGCTGGCCCGTTCGGTCAACACCGCCTTGCGCAAACGTCAGGTTGACCCTGAGACCGCTGAGCGGATGATTTCGGGGGTGGTCCGCCAGCTCGAAAGCGTGGGCGACGTGGAAGTGACGTCCGACCAGATCGGCGAATACGTCATGGAAGGGCTCAAGGGCCTTGATGACGTGGCGTTCGTGCGCTTTGCCTCGGTCTATAAGAACTTCTCCAGCGCCGACGATTTCCAGTCGTTCCTGACCGAAATGGGCGCCGATGATCCCGAGGACCGGGGGTGAGTGAACTCTCGCCAGCCGATCTGCGCTGGCTCGAGGCTGCGGCCCGCATTGCCATGCCATATCGTGGAACAACGGCGGAAAACCCCACGGTTGGGGCCATCGTCGTTTCTCCCGATGGCACGGTGTTGGGTCGTGGCGTGACCGCCATCAGCGGTCGTCCCCACGCCGAACCGCAGGCGCTGGCCATGGCCGGACAGCAGGCGAGGGGGGCGACGCTCTATGTGACGCTCGAACCCTGCAATCACTGGGGCAAAACTCCGCCCTGCGTTGATGCTGTGCTGGCATCGGGTGTCGCCCGAATCGTATGCGGCGCGTCCGATCCCGACCTGCGCACTGCCGGGCAGAGCATCGCAAAAATGCGCGATGCCGGGCTTGACGTCGTTGTAGGGAAGAATTTGCGATGCATCGAAGGGCTGCATGAGGGTTTCATCTCGCGAATTCGGCGTGGACGGCCATTCGTTGCTGCCAAGCTGGCCGTGTCGCGCGACGGCATGATCGGGCGCGCCGATCGCGGCAATGTGGCGGTCACCGGGGAAGACGCACGGCGCTGGACGCATATGCAACGCGCTTTGTCCGACGCGGTGATGGTGGGCGCAACCACGGCCCGGCTGGACGATCCAAGGCTCAATGTGCGGCTGGCCGGTTTGGAGAGCAGGGTGCCGCTGCGGGTGGTCGTCGCGGGGCGGTCTGACCTGGCGGGGAGCCTGAATCTGTTTGCGACCACTGCGCGTCAACAAACTGTAATCATTACAGAAAACACTCGACTTGAATCACTTTCTCAGCATGGCAATGTCATTGGTGTTACCGGGCGGGACGGGCGACCGGACCTCGGGGCCACGCTGGAGGCTTTGGCCGCAAGGGGCATCGGCAGGATCCTGGTTGAGGGCGGGGCAGGGCTCAACGATGCGCTGCTCGATGCGGGACTGATCGACCGGTTTCATCTGCTAGAAGGCGATGTGGAGGTCGGCGAGGGGGGCATTGCCGCCACTGTTAACACCTCGTTGCCGGAGCGTTTGGCACAGTTGGGGTTCAGCGCGGTTGAAAGCCGTGCGCTGGGGTGCGATATGCTCACCACATTCGAGAAGGTCTGAACCCCATGTTTACCGGCATCATCACCGACATCGGCACGCTGTTATCGGTCGAAGACCGCAATGACGGGCGCAAGCTCCGCATCGGCACGCGCTATGAGCCCCAAACCATCGATCTGGGCGCCTCGATCATGTGCGAGGGCATCTGCCTGACGGTGACCGACAGGGGCAGCGAAGGCGGGCAGAACTGGTTTGACGTGTTCGCGGCCCGAGAAACGCTTGATGTGACGCGCGTAGGGGACTGGTCCGAGGGACGTCGCATCAATCTCGAGCGTTCACTCAAAGTCGGCGACGAACTTGGCGGACACATCGTTTCCGGTCATGTCGATGGGCTGGCGACAATTGTGGAGCGCAAGGACATCGGCGACCAGATCACCTTCACCTTTGAAGCGCCGGCCGATCTGGCCCCTTTCATCGCAAAAAAGGGCGGAGTGGCGCTCAACGGCACGTCGCTGACCGTCAATTGGGTGGACGGGAACCGTTTTTCGGTCCATCTGATCCCCCACACCCTTTCCGCAACAAACTGGCCTGATTATGCCGAGGGCGATGCGGTAAATCTTGAAGTTGACCTGATGGCGCGCTATGCCGCGCGCCTCATGGAGAAATCTCACTAGATTGGCGTGGCGCCGGCTGACGCATGGCGCGATGCATTTTGAACCCGACAGGATTAAACAATGGCCAGTTCTGGCGACATTTTCGCGATTGCGCCCGGCTCGGCCGAAGGCCAGCATTACCTCATCGTCGAGGCCCGCTTTTACACCGAACTCGCCGATGCACTGCTCGAAGGCGCAACGACCGCCTTTGACAAGGCCGGCGCCACCTATGAGGTGCTGACCGTTCCCGGCGCGCTGGAAATCCCCGCGGCAATTGCCATGGCGTCCGAACTCAAGGGTGACGAATATGACGGCTATGTCGCGCTCGGCTGCGTCATTCGGGGAGAAACCACCCATTACGAGATCGTTTCGGGTGAAAGCGCACGCGCCTTGATGGATCTGGCCGTCGCTGACGGGCTGGCGTTGGGCAATGGCATCCTGACTGTCGAAAACGAGGCGCAGGCCTGGGCGCGCGCCAAAATGTCCGAACAGAACAAGGGGGGCGGCGCGGCCGCCGCGGCCATGACCATGGCGGCGCTGCAGGCGCTGCTGATGGAGGATTGAACGATGGCCGATCCCACCAATGACCCAAAGCCCGCAAATCAGCGCGGTTCGGCCCGTCTTGCCGCCGTTCAGGCGCTTTATCAAATGGATGTGGGCGAACAGACGCTAGAGGAAACCCTGAGCCAGTTCGAGAGCTTCCGGCTCGGCCGGGAGGTTGAGGGCGAACAGTATCTGCCCGCCGACGCCGATTATTTCCGCCACATTGTGCGCGGCGTGGTGACCAACCAGATCAAGCTTGATCCGGTCATCAACAGCGCCTTGCAGGGCGGCTGGCCCATGACCCGTATCGATGCCACCCTCCGGGCGCTGCTACGGGCCGGCGTGTTCGAGTTGACCATGCGCAAGGACATTCCCTTCAAGGTGGTGATCCGCGAATATGTCGATGTCGCCAACGCATTCTATGAGGACGAAGTGCCCGGCATGGTCAACGGCGTGCTCGACGCCGTGGCGCGAAAATATTCTGAAGGCTATGCTGGCGGAGAACAATCCAATCCCTGAGTCGTAAGGGCATCCCCATGGCCAGTATGCGCAATATCTTCCTTCTCTCCGGTGCGCAGGCCATAGCGGGATCCTCGCAGGGCATGGTGATGGCGGTCGGCGCGTTGGCCGGCGCTTACCTCGCGTTCGATCCCGCCTTTGCGACGCTGCCGACCACGGCGATGATCGTCGGCGTGGCCCTGATGGCCGGCCCTGCGGCCATCGCGCTACACCGGCTGGGCCGCACGCGCGGCTTCCTGCTGGGCGCGGGAATTGCCGGGTGTGGTGGCCTCCTGGCCGCTCTGGGCATCTATCTCCACAGTTTCCTTGTCTTTTCAGCCTCAATGATGCTGATCGGCGCGGCAGGAGCCTTCGGCCAGCAATACCGCTTCGCCGCCGCCGACAGCGTGCCTGAAGGCGCCAAGGCGCGCGCAGTGTCATGGGTGCTGTTCGGTGGCGTGCTCGCGGGCTTTCTGGGCCCGCGGCTGGCTTCCACGACCTCCGAGGCCATACCAGGCGCGCTCTATGCCGGCTCGTTTATCGCGCTAGCAGGTCTGTCTCTGGTGGCCATGCTGCTGCTCAGCTTCACGCGCCTGCCCAAGGGCGAGCCGAAGCGCCCGGTATCCGAGCAGGGGCGGCCACTCAAGGCGATGATCCGCACACCGGCGGTGTTCGTGCCGGTGTTGACGGGCATGGCGAGTTTTTCGCTCATGACGTTCGTGATGGTCGCGGCGCCGCTCGCCATGGTCCATATCTGCGGACACGCGCCGGCCGAGGCGGCCAACGCCATTCAGTGGCACATAGTAGCCATGTTCGCGCCGAGCTTTGTCACCGGCGAAATCGTCAAGCGGCTCGGCACGCATCTGACTGCGGCGATCGGCATGCTGCTGATTATCGGCAGTGTCGGCACCGCCCTGATGGGCATGTCCACGGTCCATTTCGATCTTGGGCTGGTGCTGCTTGGGGTTGGCTGGAATTTCGGCTTTATAAGCTCAACGGTGATGCTGACCAAGAGCTACCGGCCCGAAGAAGGAGCAAAGGTTCAAGCGCTCAACGAGCAGTTGGTGTTCGGCTCAAACGCGATAGGCTCGATAGGCGCCGGGCTGGCTCTGAACTTTTTCGGCTGGGAGGCGGTCAATCTGATCGCGCTGCCGATCGCTTTGGCGACCATCCTGCTTTTGGGCTGGGATGATCTGCGCACACGCCGCATCGGCAGGCAACAGGCTGTGATCGTTGAATAGGGCCGGGTGCGGTTCCGTCCCGATACTCGTGAGATCGGGACGGATCAAACGCTAGATGGACTGGAGCAGCGATTCCACGAAGTTGCGGTCTTCGCCGAAAGATCCGGTGCGGCGCTGCTCGATGGCAAAGGCCCGACCGTCCTCGAGCGAATAGAGCGCGCGGTCTGTAACGCGCTTGTCGGCGCCGAAATAGACGGCAAGCACTGTGCGTTCCTGAATGCTGGTCAGGCCGAACGCGGTCTGGGTCACTTTCGTTTCGACATAGTACCAAGCCGTTTCGCCACCGAAGGTGCTCGTGGTCTGGGGTGATCCCAGAACGATGCGGACGAAATCCTGACTCGAGCCGGGTCGAACCTGGGTTATGGCATCGTCGGGCAGCACGTAGCCCTGGGTGCGTTGGGAAATCAGGCCCGTTCCCGAGCAGGCCGACAGGGTCAGGCCAAGCGCGATTGCCGCGGCAATAGGGGACAGGCGGACAAGGGCGGGACGCAGGGTCATGGAATTGACTTTCCTCAGCTCTCTCGACTATAGCCTCGCGACAAATGCGCCAGGGATTTTGGTGTTGTTTAGCCGTCCAGGCCCGACTCTGGCAAGCGGCCAATCGAATTCCGGTAGCGATCGGCCGGCCTTTCTCGCTGTGAGACCCCAAGAATGATCCTGTCCTTGTTCCGCAAGACCAAGCTCTCCGAGCCCGTTTACGCCGTCTACAGTGCCATTGTGGCGCAATCCCGGCGCGAGATTTTCTACGCCGATTGGGGTGTCGCAGACACGATGACCGGGCGTTTCGACATGATTTCGCTCCACGCGGCCCTTGTTTTCCGGCGATTGCGGTCGAGCGAAAAGCAGAGCAAGGAATTTTCCCAGAACGTATTCGATTGTTTTTTTCACGATATGGACCGCTCGCTGCGTGAAATGGGGGTCGGGGACCTCTCGGTCGGCAAGCGCATTGAAAAAATGGGCAGTCTTTTTTACGGCATGCTCTCAAATCTCTCCTCGATTCTGGATGCAGGGGACAGGGCGCGGCTTATCGATTTCGTCTCCCGAAACTTTCATGCCGGTGCAACCCATCCGCAGGCCGAACGGTTTGCCGACTATATCCTGAAGTGCGACGAGACACTCGGGGCCCAACCTGTCGAGCAGATCATGGCCGGCAAAGTGACGTTTGGAGATCCCAAATGACGCAAAGACCTGACGAATTCGACCTTGACGCCAAGATTCGGGTCGACAAGATCCCGGCATCGGGCCGGGTAACCATCATAAAGCCTGATGCGGACCAGCGAGCCGTGTTGGCCGAACGGCTCAAGGTGAGCGAACTCACCGATTTTTCGGCCGAGGTCACGGCAACAAGATTTCGCGGCGGCATTCAGGCCAAAGGGACTGTCAGCGGAACGGTTGTTCAACCCTGCGTGGTGTCCGGCGATCCCGTGTCTCAAACGATCAATGAGCCGATCGATCGCGTCTTTCTGCCCGGTCATGATGCCGCGAGCGAAGCGACTGCGGGAGCGGAAATCTTTGTCAATCTCGAGGACGATGACCTGCCGGACTATTTCGAGGGCGACGAGATCGATCTGGCCGATCTGGTGCTGGAGGTCTTTGCCCTCGCCATAGATCTTTATCCGCGCAAACCCGGTGCGGAACTGACCGAGGATCAGATTGGCGACGATCCGGCCGAACTCTCGCCCTTCGCCGCGCTCAAGACGCTCAAGAAGGATTGACGGGCTTGCATGGCGGGCTCCATTGACTATGGTGAGCGCCGATTTTCGGGAACGTTTCAAGGCAGGCAATGACTGAAACCATAACGATCTCCGTCGACGCAATGGGCGGAGACAATGCGCCACGTGCCCCGATGCACGGCGCGAAATTGCTGCTCCGCGAGCATCCGGACGCGCGATTTATTTTTCACGGGCGCCAGGAGGTGCTGGCCCCCTTGCTCGAAGAATTTCCTGAACTCAAATCCGTCTCCCAGATCCGGCACAGCGAAAACGTCATCACCATGGATGACAAGCCCAGCCAGGCCTTGCGCAAGGGCAGGGGCACTTCCTCGATGTGGGCGGCGATTCAGTCGGTTAAGGACGGCGAGGCCGATGTAGCGATCTCAGGCGGCAACACCGGCGCTCTGATGGCCATGGCGACCTTTTGCCTGCGCACCATGGAGGGTATTTCCCGCCCTGCCATTTCGGCGATCTGGCCGACCTTGCGGTCCGATATCGTTGTGCTCGATGTCGGAGCGACCATTGGCGCGGACGCCCAACAGCTTGTCGATTTTTCGATCCTTGGCGCCGCTCTGGCCCGTGCGCTGTTTGATATCGAAAGCCCGACCATCGGATTGCTCAATGTCGGGGTCGAGGAAGCCAAGGGTAATGAATGGGTCAAGGACGCCGGCAAGATCCTTGCTGAAACCTCGGGCGCCGGGTTCACCTACAAGGGGTTTGTCGAAGGGGACGATCTGGGCAAGGGCACCGTCGATGTCGTGGTCACCGAGGGGTTCACCGGCAACATAGCGCTCAAGACGGCGGAGGGCACGGCCCGGCAGGTGGGAACCTATCTGCGCAACGCCATGACCTCTTCGCTGATGAGCAAGATCGGAGCGGTGTTCGCTCGCGGGGCCTTGAACGCCGTCCGCTCCAAGCTCGATCCGCGCACCGTCAACGGTGGCGTCTTTCTTGGCCTCAATGGTGTCGTTATCAAGAGCCATGGTGGCACCGATGAGATCGGCTACAAGAGCGCCCTCGGTGTCGCCTATGAAATGGCGCGCAATGATCTCCTCGCAAAGATCGGGGAAGGCATGAAACGCTTCCCTGCGCTGGCTGTGCCGGCGGAACCGTCCAATCTGGAGGCACCTTCCGCGTGACCAAAATCCAATCTGTTGTGCGTGGCGTTGGTGGCTATCTGCCCGAACGCGTTATGACCAATGACGACCTGGCCAAGATCGTCGATACCTCGGACGAGTGGATCGTTCAGCGTACCGGTATCCGGCAGCGCCATATCGCCGCGGAAGGCGAGTACACCTCTGATCTTGCGCTGGTTGCTGCGCAACGCGCGCTTGAAAGTGCAGGGATGGATGCGAGCGAGATCGATCTCATCATCGTGGGAACCACGACCCCCGACCGCACCTTTCCGGCAACGGCTGCCATCCTGCAGCAGAAACTCGGCATCACCAAAGGTTCGGCCTTCGACGTGCAGGCTGTGTGCTCGGGTTTCGTGTTCGGCGTGGCAACGGCTGACAGCTACCTCAAGACCGGCATGGCCAAACGGGCGCTGGTCATCGGCGCCGAAACCGCCTCGCGCATCCTCGACTGGAACGACAGGACCACATGCGTGCTGTTTGGTGACGGGGCGGGGGCCATAATCCTGGAAGCCCAGGAGGTCGCCGACGACGCGCCCGAGAAGGGCGTGCTGGTTTCGAGCCTGCGCACCGATGGCAGCCATTGGGACAAGCTCTTTGTCGATGGTGGCGTCTCGACCACCCAATCGATCGGTCATCTGCGCATGGAAGGTCGCGAGGTGTTCAAGCACGCCGTTGGCATGATCTCCGATGTTGTCGAAGAGGTGCTGGCCAAGACCGGCAAGACGACCGAAGAACTCGACTGGTTCGTTCCCCATCAGGCCAACAAGCGCATCATAGACGGTGCGGGCCGGAAGCTGGGTATTCCCGAGGCCAAGACCATCGTTACCGTGGATCGGCACGCCAATACTTCGGCGGCGTCGGTTCCATTGGCGCTCTGGGTGGCGAGCGAGGACGGACGAATCAAGAAGGACGATCTCGTGATGATCGAGGCGATGGGTGGTGGGTTCACCTGGGGGGCCGCGCTCATTGTGTGGTAGGCGTTGACCCCGAACTGTTTTGGGCGTTAAGTGGTTGAAATCTTGGGGGCTGTTGCGGGTCTCAATGAGATTGAGGGGAACACCATGTCGGGAAAAACCGTGACTCGTGCCGATCTGGCCGAGTCAGTCTATCAGTCCGTCGGCTTGTCGCGCACCGAATCGGCGGAACTCGTTGAACGCGTTCTTCAGATCGTCAGCGACGCTCTGGCGTCGGGCGACAACGTGAAATTGTCGTCTTTCGGCTCGTTTCAGGTGCGCTCCAAAAACGAGCGAATTGGCCGGAATCCCAAGACTGGAGAGGAGGTTCCTATCCTGCCGCG
This sequence comes from Pelagibacterium flavum, assembly GCF_025854335.1. NCBI lineage: Bacteria > Pseudomonadati > Pseudomonadota > Alphaproteobacteria > Hyphomicrobiales > Devosiaceae > Pelagibacterium > Pelagibacterium flavum. The sequence continues at coordinate 2,352,426 of NZ_CP107716.1, read as the reverse complement.
ACAGGTTCTTGTGTTCAAACCATCCAACGTATTGAAATCCAAGATCAACAAATCTATGGTTCGATCTGGAAAATAACAACTTTTACCGGGGCACTTGCGTTGGACAAATCGCCAGACGCCTTCCGGACGATATCCGAAGCGGCAGACGAACTCGATCTACCACAGCATGTGCTGCGTTTCTGGGAAACGCGGTTCACGCAGATCAAGCCACTCAAGCGTGGCGGCGGGCGGCGATATTATCGCCCCGATGACGTTCAGTTGCTCAAGGGTATCCGTCACCTCCTCTACGATCAGGGTTTCACTATCAAGGGCGTGCAGCGCATCCTCAAGGAGCAGGGCGCCAAACATGTCGTGGCCATTGGCGAAACCGGATCCATCCGCCCAATAGCACCCCAGCCGCATGTCGAGGCAGCCGAAGCTGTCGACGCTGTAGAGTTTGTCGAACTCGGCGCGCACCATACGCTGGCGGCGCCCAAGACACATGGCGAGTCGCATCCCCCCGTATCAACAGGACTTTCCGCCGAGCAGCGCCAGACACTATCATCGGCCCTGGAGACGCTCGAGCAATGCCGCGACCTGCTGGACAAGGCGCGCACCTAGCCATCAGCGTTTTAACCTGATTGTAACGATCAACTATATTGACGCAAGCTATCGTGCTGGCTAATAACCTGATGTTGATGGTCATCTTTTGGCCGCGCATCCGACCTTTAGCCAATGATTGGATTGTGATCGTGAACTCTTCAAACTATCTTCGGACCGCGACTGCGGTACTCGCCCTAGCAGCTTCGCTCGCCCTCACCGCTGGAGCGTCTGCGCAGGAAATCACTGCCGAACACGCGCAGGGCGAAACCGTCCTGCCTAGCGTACCCGAAAAGATCTTCTCGTTTGATCTCGGGACCATCGACACACTTAATGCCATCGGTGTTGAGGTTGACGGTGTGCCCGATGCCAGCTTCCCCGAGCATCTGAGCCAGTACCGTGACGCCCTCAAGATCGGTTCGCTTTTTGAGCCCGATTATGAACTGGTCAATGCCGAGCAGCCCGATGTGATTTTCGTGGCCGGCCGCTCCTCATCGGTCTATCCGCAGCTTTCCGAGATTGCGCCCACGCTCGATCTGTCGGTCGACTGGACCGATTTCCCGGCCACCATCAAACAGCGCTCCGAAACGCTCGGGGAAATCTTCGGCAAGCAGGCCGAAGTGGCTGAACTGATCGCCGGGATCGACGCCAACATTGCAGCCGTGCAGGAAATCGCGCCCACCGCAGGCAACGCCCTGTTCATCAGCATCAGCGGTGGCCGGATTTCGGCCTTTGGGCCGGGTTCGCGCTTTGGTTGGGTCCACGATGATCTGGGCATTGTGCCGGTGATCGAGGATGTTGAAGAGGCTACCCACGGCGAAGCGGTTTCGTTCGAGTTCCTGCTCGAAACCGATCCTGACTGGCTCTTTGTCCTCGACCGCGATGCCGCCGTCGGCACTGCCGAGGGCGCCCAGCCGGCCCAGCAGGTGCTCGATAACGATCTCGTGCACCAGATGAAGGCCTGGCAGAATGACCAGGTGGTCTATGTCAATCCGGTGAACTTCTACATCGTCAATGGCGGGCTTTTTACGCTCAACGAGATGATCGTCGAAGTCGGCTCGGCCATCGGCGCCGACGTCCAATAACAGCAATAATCCGCTGAACCGATCGGCGCACACCCCATCTCTCGGGATGTGCGCCGCATCATATCGGAGATGACAACCCCGGTGACCCGCCTTCTTATTGCTGCAGCTTTCGTGCTGGCCCTTGCCGTTGTCAGTCTGTTCATCGGCGTTTCCAACGTTTCGCTCGCGACCCTGGTCTCGGGAAGCGAGGATGGCCGCGACCTGATGATCCTGCTTGTGAGCCGTATTCCACGTACCCTGGCGCTCATCCTTTCCGGGATGGGGCTGGCCATCGCCGGCATGATCATGCAGATGCTGGCGCGTAACCGGTTCGTGGAACCCTCCACGGCCGGGACGACGGAATCCGCCGGGTTGGGCATGCTGGTCGTACTGCTGTTCTTCCCTGACATCCCCCTGATCGGCAAAATGCTTGTGGCGGCAGTCTTTGCACTGGCCGGAACGGCGCTTTTTCTGCGCATCCTGCGTGAAATCCCCTTGCGCTCGGTGCTGCTGGTTCCGCTTGTCGGCATCATGCTGGGGGGCATCATCTCCTCGATCACCACGTTTTTCGCCTACCGGTTCGAGCTGCTGCAATCGTTGGGCAACTGGCAGTCAGGAGATTTCTCGACGGTGCTGAGCGGACGATATGAACTGCTCTGGATTGCCGCGGCGCTAACGCTGGTCGCGTGGCTGGCAGCGGACCGGTTTACGGTGGCGGGAATGGGAGAGGAGTTCACCACAAATCTCGGCCTGAACCACCGCAGCGTGATGACACTGGGGCTCATCATAGTCTCATTGGTCAGCGCGACCGTCGTCGTGACCGTCGGCGCTGTTCCGTTCCTTGGCCTGATCGTACCCAATGTCGTCTCAATGCTAATGGGAGACAATCTGCGACGATCAATTCCCTGGATTGCGGTATTCGGCGCAGGTTTCGTTCTGGCCTGCGACATCGTGGGGCGCGTCGTCCGCTATCCATACGAAATTCCGATTGGAACGGTCGTGGGCATCGTGGGCAGCGCCATCTTTCTCTACATTCTGCTGCGTCGCGAGGCCCGTTATGGCTGATGTCATCATGATGGCGCGCCGCCGCATTCGGCCCTGGCAGGTGCTGGCCGGATTGGGTGCGCTGGCTCTCATCTGCATTGTCCTTTTCATGACCCTTGGCGCTCGGGGAAGCTGGAGTTTCATCATCCCGTTCCGGGGCACCAAGGTGCTGCAGATGATCCTCGTGGGCTACGCCATAGCGGTATCGACGGTGCTTTTTCAGACTGTGACGCACAACCGCATCCTCACCCCCTCGATCATGGGGTTCGATGCGATGTATGTGCTGATCCAGACAACGTTGGTGTTTTCGGTGGGAGGGCTGGCAACGGCGATGATCAATCCCATGACCATGTTCTTCATGGAAACCGGGGTGATGATCGCATTCGCGCTGCTTCTGTTCCGTTGGCTGTTTACCGGGGCCCAGCGCAGTCTGCACCTTCTGGTGCTGGTCGGGATCATTATCGGGACGTTCTTTCGCTCGTTCTCCAACTTCATGCAGCGCATCATCGATCCCAACGAATTTGCCATACTTCAGGACCGGTTCTTCGCCAGCTTTAATTCCGTCAATTCCGATCTGCTGCTCATTTCAACAGTGATAATAGGCATTGTTTCTGTTATCGCCTGGCGCATCAATCACACATTCGACGTGCTCTCGCTCGGACGCGACAACGCCATCAATCTTGGCGTTGACTACAAACGCACGGTTTCAATCATTCTGGTGCTGGTCGCAGTGCTCGTTTCTGTATCTACGGCGCTGGTCGGGCCCGTGACCTTCTTTGGCCTGCTGGTGGCCAATCTGGCCTATGTCATGATCGGCAACGCCAAACATCGATATGTGCTGCCGGCGGCGGTTCTGCTGGCGGTCATTTGCCTGGTGGGCGGGCAGATGGTTGTCGAGCGCCTCTTCTCGTTCAACACAGCGCTTTCGATCATCGTCGAGTTCCTGGGCGGTATCGTCTTCATTATCCTCATTCTGCGTGGAGCGGCCCGATGATCATCGCATCCGGCATCAAGAAATATTATGGTGAAACCGCCGTTGTCGACGACGTGTCACTCGAGTTGCCGTCGCGCGGCATCACTTCGATTATCGGGCCCAACGGGGCCGGGAAATCTACGATGCTATCCATCGTTTCCCGCCTGCTTGGCATGGATGCGGGCTCGGTGACAGTCGACGGACTCGACGTCTCCACAACGCCTAGCGACGTTCTTGCCCGGCGACTGTCGATCCTGCGGCAGGACAATCATATGACGGCACGCCTGACGGTTGCCGATCTAGTGGCCTTCGGGCGCTATCCCTATTCCAAGGGAAGGCTGACGATCGAGGACAAGTTCCATATCGATCAGTCCATCGCTTACCTTAACCTCGACGATCTCAGGGATCGGTTTCTCGACGAGCTTTCAGGCGGCCAGCGCCAGCGGGCATTCGTTGCCATGGTGCTGTGTCAGAATACCGGTTACGTCCTGCTCGACGAGCCGCTCAACAATCTCGACATGAAGCACGCTATGGGAATGATGAAGCTCATGCAGCGCGCCTGCCAAGAGTTGGGCAAGACGGTCGTTCTGGTCCTGCACGACATCAATTTCGCGTCTTGGTATTCCGACTATATCATCGCCATGAAAAATGGGCGGGTGATCCGCCACGGCTCGCGCGACGAAATCATCACGCCTGAGGCCCTCAAGGACATCTACGACATGGATATCAACGTCCATCAGATCGGCGGACACCGGGTGTCCTTGTTTTATGATTGAGCCTTACCGGTCGATAGTGCCGGTAAGGAGATAGCGTTCGGCCATCTCCGCTGTGCCGGCGGCGAAAGTCGCATGCAGGCTCTGCGCCAGATCGGTCTCCGCATGTGATCCTGTCCACGCCAACAGCGCCATGCGGCGCAGCATGACCATGGCGTCGAGCATGGCCTCGTGCTCCGGCCCATAGGCACGGTATTCGCAGTACCCCTCGAGCCACGCTGCACGCAGGTCAGGGACGGTTTCACTGTCCTCGAAAAAGGAGACTGCCGCGCCGAAATCATAGCCGAACCAGCAAAAGCCGCAGTCGTCGAAATCGATGAGCCGCGTCACGCCGTCCGACACCAGCAGGTTGGCGAGGCGCATATCGGCATGGATGAGCCCGAACCGGTCCTTGCCCATGCCATAGGTGCCCAGTTGGGCCCGCAGATGTGTGTCGAGGCGATCCAGCGTTGATCGTACAGGACCGGTGACTCCAGGCGCTGCCCGCCAATCGCCCCAGATGGCGTCTGGATCGAGGATCGCGCCCTCGGTCCAGACCTGTCGCTCAAATGGCTGCGGCGGTTTCCAGTCGATGACGTGCGAATGACATTGGGCCGCAAGCGCGCCGAGTTGCCGAAAGACCGGTGTAAGGTCGTCAAACACCTGGGGTTCCACCCCCTCTTCGAAAGCGAAGGCGACCATATACCGTGTTTCGTTGAGGAACAGCGCTTCCTGAACCAGCACGCCGTCTTTACCGGCCAGCGGTCTCGGCGTGAAAAGCCCGGTGTCACGCCGCAAAGCCTGCATCCAGGCCAGTTCACTCTCGATGGCCAGACGAGAATGATAGCCGGGTCGATGAACGCGAAGGATCGCCTTGCCGCCATCGGGGCTATCGATACGGAAGGTGTGATTCTCCGAAAGATTGATAAGCGTCGCAGCGCCCCGTTCAAAACCCGGCCAAAGCAAAAGGGCTTCGGAGAGCCCCTTCCAATTGTCAGTCATTTCTATCCCCTTGCAGGCCGTCTTATCGAACAACGCCGGGGAGTATGTCCATGGAAGAATGTGAAAAAGCCCGGCATGGCGGATGCCTGCCGGGCCTTTTTCCAGGTCAGTGCGACCAGGTGGTATAGCCGATCGCCAAAGAGGAGGGCGCTATGCCATTGATGCGGAACTGGCTGATACGCCCTTCACCGGTCTTGGCGCATATGTAGGTTCCCACCGAAACGGCTTCGAGCGGTACGGGATCGGCGCTGAAGGTTTCAGTAAAGCAGCCGACGAAGCCGCGATTGCTGCCATCGCCCAAAGCAAGGCTGGCGCCATTGACCGGGGTAATGAACCGGCTCGAGGGCGTGACCGCCCGGAACCAGATGTCGGTTCCCGATCCGCCGACTGCGCCATTGTCCAGGTTTGCCCGGAAGGTTTGCGGCAGATCGATCGGTCCTGTCGAATAGGTAGAGAACGATGGAATCGGTGTCGGCAGGGGTACCGGCAGCGGCAGCGGAAGGGGTAGAAGCCCTGTGTAGACCCGCAGCGAAGAGGCCTGATTGGCAATGGCTGGCTCGAGAATTGGCGAGTCGACCGTCACGTTGACGCACGAACCGGTCAGATTGACGTTTGTGCATAGCCGGGCTTTTGCTGCGCCGAACAACCGGACCGATGATATTTCGTCATTGAAGGTCGCGTTCAGCGTATTGCGGGTACCAACACCATAGCAGAATTCGTCGCCGCCATAATTGATGCCCGTGTAAAAGCAGGCTTCATCGCCAGTCGGGGGCGGTGGCGTCGGGGCAGGCGGTGTGGGCGTCGGAGCGGGTGCGCCGCCGCAATTGATCGAAAAATCGGGGCCAGAGGGGCCGATAGTAATTCCGAAGCTGCAATCGGGGCTTGGTGGTGTCGGGGGTGGGGAAACGGGTGCCAGATAGCTGCCGCTGACCCAACCATTGGGTCCTGAGTGGGTAATATGGCACCAGCCGCTGGGGACACATTCGGTAACGTCCACAACCTCGCCGGGCGAGAGCGTATCAAGGACGCCAAAGCTGGTGCCGGGGCCGGAGCGAACATTGAGTGTGGTAGTGGACGCCGCTGGCGCGGCCAATACTGCAGTCGCCGACGAAACAATACCCGCCAGTCCGATTGCCGCTGAGATAATCGTCTTGAAAGTCGTCACGGTAGCCTCCTGAGTGTGGTGAACGCCACGTTGGCGCCACATTCCACATCGGTATCGCTTGACGGCTGAACGCCTTCTGAACCGCCTTGTTAGAGGGCTTTCAGGAATGTTGGCCTCGGCCCCCCGGGCCAAGGCACACTGAAATGGTACAGGCGGGATACCAAGTTTGCCACATATATGGCCAAGCGCGCAGCAAAAAAGGGCCCGCGCATTCTCTGCGCAGGCCCTTTGAAAAAATGGTCGGAGCGGCCGGATTTGAACCGACGACCCTTTGTCCCCCAGACAAATGCGCTACCAGGCTGCGCTACGCCCCGATTGGCCTTTCACCTATATAATAGCGCTCCTTAGCGCAAGGGGTACGATGGCCAAAAAACGGTTATGTGGAACGCGTTTCCACCTGCGCCGTTTCTTCTCAATTCAAACAGGGGATTTTTTATGCCGATACTTTTGATCGTGCTGGTGGCCATTCTGATCGGCACCGTGGGCTTTTGGGATTCGCTGGGAGCGCTGCTCGGCGCAGTCGTCGTTTTGGGCCTGTTCTGGCTATTGGTGGCCATAACCGGAATTCTTGCCGTGCTGTGGCTGGTCCGAAAGATATTTTAAGGCAGTTGGCGCTCTCGCCGTTCAGTGTGAGGCGCCGCAGCGCAAATACCCCACACCAGTCCTGTTACCAGGAACCAGTGTCTCCAGTGATCGGTATCGATGATTCCCGATAGGGCGATCATCGGCACAAACGTGGCAAACACCGGAATCAGGAGTGGGCGGTGGGCGCGATGGACCAGTGCCTTGCTGCCGGCCACCAGGGTCGATCCGACAAGAAGGTAATAGATGATTGCGCCGCCCCAGCCATACGTCAAAGCGACATTGAGATAAGTGTTGTGCGGCTGCTCGGTGATGCGCAGAAATCCGTATTCCAGCGGACCTATACCCCAGGGATGGGTCAGGACCACATCGATCGTGTACCAGATGCGCCCGAAACGGCCCAACTCGCCGGTGTCATAACTCTGGGTAAGGGAAAATCGCTGGGCGAAAAGCTCAGAGACCACCGGGATCGACAGGAGCACCGCCATGGCGGCGGCCAACATCATCAGCCCGCCGATGGCGATCAACAGCAGGCGCACTTTTTCCCGCGCCGACGCCTCAAGGAAAAACACCATGGCGAAGGTCAGAAGGGAAGAAGCGGCCAGATGGCCCCATGCGCCGCGCGAAAAGCTCACGAAAACGCCCACAAAGATGACGAGATAAGCAGCGCCGTTCCAAAGGGAGGAGCGCCCGCTTGTTAGCAGTACTCGCTGCAAAACAAACATCGCTGGAAGAATGAGGAAGGGGCCATAAACGTTGGGGTCGTTAAAAAACGCCTTGGCACGACCAAACCGCAGGAACACATCCTCACCCGGCAAAAAGCCCATATAGGCCAAAGTTCCGACAACGGACGCGATCAGCGCAATGGCAACATAGGCCTTGGCGATCAGTCGCATATTGGTATGGGGCGCCTGAGCCACAAAGTTGGCGACGAAATAGCTTGTGATCAGTAGAAAGATCGTAACGAGATTGAAGATCAATCCATCAAGCACGCCCTGGTAGACCATGAAAAATGGCGAGATCAGAGCAAACGGCGCAAAAGCAACGACTATGAACAGCAGGGGCAATGTCTGGCGCCGTAGCTGCAGCCCGCCGGCCAGCGCTACGGCAAAGGCAAGCAGAAACATCACCTCATAGGGTGATGGTTCGACGATCACGAACCCTCCTGAAAAAATCCATATGCCGACGATCAGCCCCAGCGCCTTTCTGGCGCTCGCGCCGAGCCACGCCCGGCCACGCTCGGACTGCGCAAGCGCGGTTGGAGCGGGCAGGGCGAGGGTCAAAACGCGTTCTCGTTCTTGGTGAACAGAGAAATTGGTGTCATCACAAGGATGTAGAGGTCGAGCAGGATGGACCAGTTCTCGATGTAATAAAGGTCGTGATCGACGCGGGCCATCAGCTTGTCGACCGTATCGGTTTCGCCGCGCCAACCGTTGATTTGCGCCCACCCGGTGATGCCGGGCTTAACCTTGTGTCGCGCAAAATAGCCATGGACTGCATCGTGATAAAGCCGGTTGGCGGCTTTCGCCTCCAGCGCATGGGGGCGCGGGCCCACGATGGAAAGCTCTCCCTTGAGGACGTTGAAGAGCTGCGGCAGTTCGTCGATGGACGTCTTGCGAATTATCCGTCCGACCGGGGTAACGCGCGGATCGTTGCGTGTGACGAGCGTTGACGCTTTGGCGTCGCTCATGTCGGTGTACATTGACCGGAATTTATAGACTGCGATCAACTCGTTATTGAAGCCGTGACGGTTCTGTTTGAAAAGAACCGGCCCCTTGCTCGTCGCTTTGACAGCGATGGCCGTCCCGATCATCACGGGCGAGAGCACGACGAGCGCGAACAGCGCGACGAGCTTGTCAAACACCCATTTGAAAACAAGATTCCAGTCCGAAATCGGCCGGTCGGCCATCTCGAAGACCGGGAGATCGCCGACATAGGAATAGGTCTTGTCGGTAAAGCGCAGCTTGCTCATATGGGCGCTGAGCCGGATATCGACCGGGAGCACCCACAGTTGGCCCAGCATTTCGAGCAGGCGGGATTCGGCCGACAGAGGCATCGAAACGATGACCAGATCGATGCGGGCGCGGCGCGCGAACTCAACAAGATCGGCAACCTTGCCGAGCTTTTTTACCCCGGCGACCGCCTCGGGAGAGCGTTCGTCATAGCGGTCGTCGAACAGACCTATGAGGTCGATATCGCTGGTCGCGCTTTTTTCGATTGCCCCGATAAGAGCTTCGGCCGCGGGGCCTCCGCCGACGATCACAGTGCGCCGCCGCAGGCGGCCCTTGGTGGACCAGTCAAGGACCAGCGCCCGTAGTGTCAGGCGATAGAAGACCAGCGCGACCCCGCCCGATAATGCCCAACTGCCAAGCCAGATTCGCGAAACCAGATCGCCCGCCTTGAAGGCGAAAAGGCCGGCGACGACAAGCAGGAAGACACCAGTCCAGCCCCCCAAAACACGCAGGATTTGCTTGAAAAGCGTCCTGTAGGCCGCAATGCGGTGGGTGCGGGCAACGTTGAAGGCGATGTTTGCCGCTGCCACGATGCCGAGCGAAAGCGGCACATAAAGCACCGGATCGATCCCGCCGAGATAAAACAGATAAATACCCAATCCGAGCGTCAAAAGCAGCACGGCTTCGATCAGCTGAGCACAGCCGGAGACCAGTTTATGCGAAAGCGTTGGCGAGACGGGGGCCTGCACGGCCGCCTCCGCATCCGCGCCAAGCGTCCCCATGGTTCCGGTGCTCGCGGATATGTGGCTGAGTACGGCTTCTTTGGGATCGACCCTGAACACGGGTTGGCCTCGCACTGATTGTCATGAATTCGTGCGCGGGACTATGAGGTGCCGATGGTGAAAAGGCGTTAAAACCGCCCTCGGCAATTGGTCAAATGGTTAGCGACTGGTAGAGAGCCTCGATCTCGTCGACCATGCGGGTCAGCGAGAAGCGCGAATGGACGAATTCACGGCGCGCCTCTGCTTCGGACTCAAAAGAGGCCGGGTCGGCAAGAAACGCCGCCATGGCATCTTTGAGGGGCGCGGAATCCTCGGGCGCAATCAGGCTTTGCGACGTCGGGCCGAAAATTTCTCCGATCCCCCCAACATCGGTGGCGATGACCGGCCTGCCAGCCGCCGCCGCTTCCATCACAACGTAGGGCAGCGACTCGGCACGAGAGGGGACCAGAACGCACCGTCCGCTTGCGAAAATCTCCCGCGCGGGACGAATGCCGGCCAACCTGACGCGATCGGTTAGTCCCATTTGGCCGATGCGATCACGCAAAGCTGCAGCGTCAGGGCCGTCGCCAGCCATGATGATACTGGCGGGGCGACCATCTGGTGCCTTGAGCGGTGCCAAGGCCTCAACGATCAGATCGATGCCCTTGAGAGTCCGCAATTCACCGACAAAGGCAAAATCTGCAGCATCGGGATTGGGATTTATGGGGATGAACTCGGCCTCGGCTAATCCGTTGTGGATCACCTCCTGTCGCCCGTGTGGCGGACTGACATGGGAGGCAAAGGTCGTCTGCGCATAGCGGCTTTCAAAGATCAGCGCATCCGTCAGCCGCAAGAGCGTGCGTTCGATAGTCATGAACGCGCCACCCGACAGCGAGCGCGGATCGAAATGCAGCGCACCCCCATGCGGCGTGTAGACCGCGCGGGCCTGCTTTCGACCTATACGCGCCAGCCTGGCGCCAAAGCCGCCCTTGGCGCCGTGCCCGTGCAGGATGTCGGCCCGCAATGACTTGGCCAGTGCACGAATCTTGTAGGGGGTCGTGATGTCCTGCGGCCCCAGCAGGCGCGGGATGGAGAAGCGATGGATGCCCAGTGCGGCGAACGGCGCGATGGTCGCCAGCTTGGCGTCGGATTGCGCATCGCCACTTTCATCCACCACGATGCCGATCTCGTGTCCCCGTTCTGCAAGGGTGCGCGTGAGATCGGCAACATGGCGGAAGAGGCCGCCGACCGGAGCGCGCATGACCTGCAGAATGCGCAGGCTGTTGTTGGCCACAGCTCAGATCCAGCGTTCTGCGATAACGATGGTATCGCCCGGCAGGATCGGGAAGTCGAGTTCGACGCTCCCTTTGACCATCTCGTTGCCCTGGCGGCGGTAAATTGTTGCGGTGTTGCGGTTTGCCGTATCGGTAAAGCCGCCCGCAGCACTGATCGCGGCCCGCACCGTCATGCCGTAGGAATAGGAGTATTGCCCGGAAGAACCGACTGCACCCTGGATGAAAAAGGGCCTGTATTCAGCAACTTCCACGGCAACGTTGGGGTTTCGCATATAGCCGGCAGCCAGAGCCGATGCGACCTTGCGCGACAGCGCTTCGGTGGTTGCGCCGCGGGCCTGCACCGCGCCCACCAGCGGCATGGCGATGGCGCCGGAATCGTCGACCCGGTAGGTGTTGGTGAGGTTGGCATCGCCGTAAACGCTGACCCGCAGTACATCGCCGCTGTCGAGCAAATAAGGCCCGCTCTGTTCGACCAGATAGGTGGCCGGGCGTCCGCTATGTGCGCACGCGCCCAAAAAAAGCGGCAACAAAAGCAAGGCTAGGCGCAGCCGACCCATCATATCCGTCCCGTTTCATGCAGTGAGCTTACGTCTCCCACGTCATGGTTAAAAAGCTCTTAGCGCGAGCCGGGCGAAAAGGGGGCTTAACCGAATGCTTACCATGTCGGGGCGATAAGCGCGTGACGAACGAAGGGCGACCAAATGAGCGATTCCGCATCCGGGGCAGATAGGTCCGAGGAAAGCATAGACGCTGGCGTCATTCTCAAAGCGGTGTTCTCAAAGCTGCTTCGCATCGGGTTTGTGACCGTGCTGCTGCTGGCGGCCGCTTATGTGGTTTTGCAGTTTGTGCCCAGGCTCTATGAATCCCGGGCCGAACTTCTCGTCGAGCCACGCAGTACGGCCTATACAAGCGCCGCGAGCAATCAGAGTGCTGAAACCTATTATATCGACATCGCGACCGTTTCGAGCCAGATCGAATTGATCAAGTCGCGGGACACGATCCTTGCTGCCGTGGAGACTGCGGCGCTCGGCGACGAGTCAGCCTTCGAGGGGTGGAGCGACAACAGGATCATTGGCGAAATCGCTGAAAACCTTGTCGTGACGCAAGAACGCAGCTCCCGGCTGATTTCGGTGGCCTATCGCCACACCGATCCTGAATTGGCGGCCAGGGTCGCCAATGCCATCGTTCGGGCCCACGTCCAGAGGCGGGCTGGCCAGCAGATATCCGATACGGTCGACGCGACAGCGTGGCTGCAACAGGAAATCGACCGGTTGCGCCAAAGCGTTGTCGCTGCGGAGCGGGCCATCGCCGATTACCGAGTTCAGAATGATTTGTTTACGGGGTCCAACAACGAGAGCCTGACCAATCAGCAGCTCTCCAATTTTTCGTCACAGATCACCGCAGCCAACGAGCGGCGCAATGCAGCCCAGTCACGAGCTCAACTGATCCGGAGCCTGCTTGAATCCGGGCAGTCGGTTGGCGGGGTCTCTGATGTGCAGGCTTCTTCTGTCGTGCAGCAGCTTAGCCAGGAACTGGCGCGCCTGCAGGGAGAGCGCGCCCAGCAAGCGGCAACATTCCTGCCCAGCCATCCCACGATCCGCGCGCTCGACGCCCAGATCGCCGAAATCAATTCCCAGATTGCCAGCGAAGGGCGCCGGGTCGCCCAAGCCCTGGAAGCTCAGGCTCAAATCGAGGCCGATCTTGAGCAGTCCCTCCGCGCTGAACTCGATCGGGTCAAAGTGACCGCTGGTGCCGATACCATCGAAGGTGTCGGCCTCGCCGAGCTCGAACGCGAGGCAGCTGCGCAGCGCGAACTGCTCAACGCCTATCTGCTGCGCTTCACCGAGGCGTCGGCGCGGTCTGACATGAGTTCGGCGCTGCCCGACGTGCGCATCGTCAGTGAAGCTGTGCCGGCATCTTCGCCCGCATCGCCGAAGTCAAGCCTGGTGCTCCTTGCGGTCGGCGTTGCTTCGGTTCTCCTGCAGACTGGCGCTGTTATTTTCTCTGAGCTCTTGTCGGGCCGCGCGCTGGTCGAACGGACGGTGCGCAAAGTCAGCTCCGAGATCAGCGAAGAAAAGAATGCCGCGGGCACACCGGCTTTGGCAGACGAGGCGGCCAAGCCGGCATCTTCACCTCCGTTGGCGATAATCGGTCATCGGCCTCCAGCGGACCTTATCGACACCGAAATCGAAGCGCTCGCCGCCAGCGTCCTGGCGCGGCTCGACAGGTTGGTCATTGTTGCGTCCGACCGCGACGACGAGGAAAGCCTTGCCTTTGCCGAGCGGCTCACGGCCGCGGTGGTGGAAAACGGCCAGAGTGTAGCGGAAATCGATGCGGCGAGTGGTCAGCAGGGCATAGAGATGGGGCTCACCGATCTATGCGCGGAAGGCGCCGACTTCGGAGATGTCGTGCACCGGGGTGCTGACGACCGATTTGCCTTCGTGCCCTGGGGACAAGGAACCCGGCTCAACCGCAACACCGAACGCGTTGCTACCCTGGTTGATGCACTGTCAGATATCTATGAGGTTATCGTTGTTGTGACGGGCCGGGTCGGCATGACCTCGAGCCTGCCGCTCTTTGCCGGCGTTGAGGGCAAATGTGTCCTGCTCTCCTCGATAGGGGCCAGCAACAGTGCTGCCGCCAGGGAAATCGGCGCGCTCGGCTTCTCCGATGTCCGCATCATTGCGACTGCCGAAGCGCAGTCCGAAGTCGCCTGAGCGAACCAGGTGCCCCGTTACGGAGTTTACAGGGCTGCCTTTGAGGCATTGGCACTACCGGGGATTGCGGCCGGACTGCGGCGGTTTTCGGCGGCGCGCGGGCTCATCTTTACCCTGCACAGGGTTTTGCCCGATGCCCCGGCAGCATTTTCGCCCAACTCCATCCTGCAGATCCGGCCCGACTTTCTCGAAGCTGTCATCGTGCGTGCGCGAGAGGCCGGTTTCGATATCGTCGATCTCGACGAGGCTACAAGGCGCATCGCGAGCGAGGATGCCAAACCCTTCATCGTTCTCACTTTTGACGACGGCTATCGCGACAATCTCGTCCACGCCTTGCCAATCCTGCGCAAGCATGCGGCTCCCTTCACCCTCTATATCCCGACCGGTCTGATCGATGGGGTGGGGCTGGTCTGGTGGCAGGCGCTTGAGGATATCATTGCCGCCAATGACGTCGTTGTCGTTGAGATGCCCGAGGGACCGCACTACGGCGATGCGGGAACATTGGAGCAAAAGAATACCACTTTTGCTCACATCTACCAGCGCTACCGCAAAATGCCCGAACCTCAGCGCGAGGCGTCGATCAGGACGCTGGCGCAGCGCTATGGCCTCGACCTGGGGGCGCACTGCCGCGGTCTCATTATGGATTGGTCCGAGCTCAGGACGTTCACCGACGAGCCGCTCTGCACTATCGGCGCGCACACAGTCCATCATTACGAGCTTTCAAAGCTTGACGAGAACCAGATGCGGGCCGAGATTGAGCAATCGGCCAATGTGCTCGAAGCCCAGTTCGGCACGCGACCTCGCCATCTGTCCTATCCCATCGGCGGCGTTGCCGCCGCCGGGCCGCGCGAGTTTGCCGCCGCGACCGACCTTGGATTTGCCACTGCCGTGACCACGCGCCCGGGCGGCCTCTACGCCGAACACGCCGCCCACCTCAACGCGCTGCCTCGCGTGTCGCTCAATGGATTGTTTCAGAAACAGCGATTCATTGACGTGTTCCTGACCGCCGAAGTGTTCACCCTGATGCGGCGCGGTCGTCGGCTCGATGTGGAATAAGGTCAGGTGTCGGGACGCTGCATCCAGCGTATCACGACCATTGCAGGAAACACCCATGCGAGACCGAACAGAACGAAAAAGCCAAGGTGCACGAGGTTGTGTGCGCCCACCAGCCACAGTTCGTAAATCCACAGGCCCAGCGCCGTCCACACGACAAGCGTCAAAAGGGTCAGTCCTATGCCGATGGCTTTGCGCTGGCGCTGGGTCATTGGTGTCTCCATACTGCGGCGTTTGTTATCATTGCCATCCGCCGGACATCCCATTAGCACTTCGGGCAGGATTGACAACTCCGGTACGCTCACTGTGTCTGCCATCGCTTCAGCTGGTTCCGCATCGCTCGATTACGACCGCATTCGGCCCGTCCGCATCTGGCTCTATTGCCTGGCGGCGTTCGTTTTGCTGATCGTGGTGGTGGGCGGGGGTACGCGGTTGACCGAATCCGGTTTGTCGATCACCAGCTGGAAGCCTATTTCCGGTATCATCCCGCCGCTTTCCGCCGCTGACTGGCAGGCCGAATTCGAGGCGTATCAGCAGATTCCGCAGTACCGTCTGGTCGAAAGTTGGATGGGCGTCGATGAATTCAAGTTGATCTTCTGGTGGGAATGGGGGCATCGCTTCCTTGCGCGCATGCTCGGTTTCGCTTTCGCCGTTCCCTTTGTGATCTTCCTTGTCCAGCGCCGCATACCCAAAAGTCTCGTCTGGCCGATGGCGGGTCTGTTTGTTGCCGGCGCTTTCCAGGGGTTTCTGGGCTGGTGGATGGTGTCCTCGGGTCTTTCAGAGCTGACCTCGGTTTCCCAATACCGCCTCGCCGCTCATCTATGCGCGGCCAGCGTTTTGATGATGGCGCTCGTCTGGGTGGCGAGAACGCTCGAGCCTCCTGCACGGGGCGCAGCGCCATCACGCGGATGGCTTGTTGCCAATTGGGTATTGGTTGCGTTGCTGTTTATCCAGATCGGGGCAGGGGCGCTCGTTGCCGGTCTCGATGCCGGATTTATCTACAACACCTGGCCACTGATCGACGGTGTGATCGTGCCTGAAGGGCTGTTCACCCTCGACCCGGCCTGGCGCAACATCTTCGAGAATATCCTCACTGTGCAGTTCAACCACCGGAACCTTGCTTACCTCATCACCGTCTACGCGCTTGTCCTGTGGTGGCGTGGCCGCAAAAGGTCCGACCTTGCAGGCGTTCACGCCTGGTTGCCGCGCATTGCGATGCTTGTCGTGTTGCAGGTTGCAGTGGGGATCACGACGCTGTTGTCGGTGGTCAATATTCCCATCGCGCTCGTTCATCAGGCGCTGGCTTTCACACTGGTCGCGATGGTAATCGCCTATCTCTCTGATATGCATAGGATTTCTGTGCGGTAAAATTATACCGCAAATGTAAGTCATTGTTATAAAATAGAAATCACTTTGTACTTGACGACCTTTGCGGCCGCCTGTATCACCCGCGTCGAAATGGCCATTCGCAAGTCTGGCCGGGGAAGGGCCGTCGGCTTCGGCGGCCTTGTCTCGTAAGAGATATCCAAAAGGATCAAGAACAATGAAAACCTACTCGGCCAAGGCTGGCGAGATCGACAAGAAGTGGGTTTTGATCGACGCGGAAGGCCTGGTCGTGGGCCGTCTCGCTGCGGTCATCGCCACCCGTCTGCGCGGCAAGCACCTGCCGACTTTCACTCCCAATCAGGACATGGGCGACAATGTTATTGTCATCAATGCCGACAAGGTGAAGTTCACCGGCAAGAAGCTCGATGACAAGCGCTTCTACTGGCACACCGGCTATCCCGGCGGCATCAAGGATCGCACCATGCGCGAACTGCTTGAGGGCCGTTTCCCTGAGCGCGTCGTTGAAAACGCCGTGCGCCGTATGATGCCGGGCGGCCCGCTGACCCGTGCCCAGCTCAAGAACCTGCGCGTTTACGCCGGTGCCGAGCATCCCCATGAAGCCCAGCAGCCCGAAACTCTCGATGTTGCCGCGCTCAACACCAAGAATGTGAGGGTGAAGTAATATGTCCGAGACCATCAACTCCCTCGAAGACCTCGGCACGGCTACCGACTCCAATGTCGAAGCGGCACCGGTTTATACCCAGAAGCTCGACAGCTATGGCCGCGCTTATGCCACTGGCAAGCGTAAGGACGCCGTTGCCCGCGTGTGGGTCAAGCCCGGTTCGGGCAAGATCACCGTCAACGGCAAGGAATTCACTGCCTATTTTGCCCGTCCGGTTCTGCAGATGATCCTGCAGCAGCCCATCGTGGCGACCGAGCGAGTGGACCAGTATGACGTGATCGCCACTGTCGCTGGTGGTGGTCTGTCCGGCCAGGCCGGCGCCATCCGTCACGGTCTGTCCCAGGCGCTGACCCACTACGAGCCCGAGCTTCGACCGGTCCTCAAGAAGGGTGGTTTCCTGACCCGCGACAGCCGCGTGGTTGAACGCAAGAAGTACGGCAAGGCCAAGGCCCGTCGCTCCTTCCAGTTCTCCAAGCGTTAATCCATCGCTTCCCGGTTTTTGGAAAGGCCCGCTTCCGGCGGGCCTTTTTTGTTGCTACGGGGCTGGTCATCGACCGATTGCATCTTATATAGGCACCTCTGGCCGGAGGGCGAATTTCCATGAACATGCAAATAACGACCGCAGAACCCGCGGTTGCGGTCATGGGTCTTAACAAGATCTATGATACGGGCTTTCAAGCCCTCAAAGACATCAATCTTGACATCAGGGTGGGCGAAATTTTCGCGTTGCTCGGCCCCAATGGTGCGGGAAAGACCACGCTGATCGGCACGATATGCGGCATGGTCCGGCCCACCGACGGGCAGATTCTGGTCGGCGGACATGACGTCGTCACTGAATTCCGCAAGACACGAGCCATGATTGGCATGGTGCCCCAAGAGTTGAGCGCGGATCGCTTCGAGACCGTATGGGCCACCGTCTCGTTCACCCGGGGCCTGTTCGGAAAGCCGCGAAACGATAAGGTGATTGAAAAGATTCTGCGTGACCTTTCGCTCTGGGATAAACGCAACGACAAGCTGATTACGCTTTCGGGCGGCATGAAGCGGCGCGTGTTGATCGCCAAGGCCCTCAGCCACGAACCGAAAATCCTGTTTCTCGACGAGCCCACGGCGGGTGTCGACGTCGAGCTCCGGCGCGACATGTGGAACGTTGTGCGCGAACTGCGTGAAAACGGCGTCACTATCATTCTTACTACCCACTATATCGAAGAAGCCGAGGAAATGGCCGACCGGATCGGGGTCATCTCGAATGGCGAGATCATTCTGGTCGAGGAAAAGACCGAACTCATGCGCCAGCTCGGCAAGAAAGACCTTGCCGTGCAGTTGCAGGAGCCGCTTAAGGCCTTGCCGCAATCGCTAACCGATCTCGGGCTCAAGCTTTCCGATGATGGCGAGGAGTTGCGCTACAGCTATGACAGCCAGGCCGATCGTACCGGCATCGCAACCCTGATCGGTGCGCTTAACGCAGAAGGCATCAGTATCAAGGATCTGTCGACCCATCAGTCGTCGCTCGAGGAAATCTTCATTGGCCTTTTGAGGGACCGGACATGAACTATTACGCGATCAAGGCCATTTATATCTTCGAGATGGCGCGCTGGTGGCGCACAGTCACCCAATCGATCATTTCGCCCGTCGTTTCCACATCGCTCTATTTCGTCGTGTTTGGGGCAGCCATCGGCTCGCGCATCGAATCGGTTGAAGGTGTCAGCTACGCCGCCTTCATCGTGCCGGGACTGATCATGCTGTCGCTGCTGCAGCAATCGCTCTCGAACGCATCCTTTGGAATCTATTTTCCCAAATTTGCCGGCACGGTCTATGAAATCCTGACTGCTCCGATCTCCCATGTGGAAACGGTGATTGCCTTTGTCGGGGCAGCGGCGACGAAGTCGGTGATCTTGGCGCTCATCATTCTTTTGACGGCCAGCTTCTTTGTGGATCTTCAGATCCAGCACCCGATCTGGATGGTGACCTTCATGGTCTTGACCGCTGTCACCTTCTCGCTGATCGGCTTTATCATCGGTATCTGGGCGGACGGGTTCGAAAAGCTCCAGCTTATTCCGCTGCTCATCGTCACGCCTTTGGCTTTTCTGGGCGGCACGTTCTATTCGATCACCATGCTGCCCGAGACATGGCAGAATATCGCGCTGCTCAATCCCGTGGTCTATCTCGTTAGCGGTTTCCGCTGGAGCTTTTATGGGGTGGCCGATGTTGATGTCGGGATCAGCCTGGGCATGACGCTGGTTTTCATGGCCGCCTCATTGGCCATCATTACCTGGATATTCCGGACCGGGTACAAGCTGCGCGCCTGATCAGCAAAGACAAGCAGGCCGGCGGGTTCAGTCTCGATCGAGGCGCCGTCGGCTTTTTTTTACGCCAGCTTGCGTGCGCTGCGCGGCTGGTAGTTGGCCATCACCCGCTCGATGACCTTGATCGCCTTGCCGGTGCCATCTTCGGCACGCAATTGCTCGCCTATCTTTTCGGCATTGCGGGCAAAGCCGGGGTTGGAATCGAGCTGGCTCAACGCATCGGCCAGCGCCTCGGCTGTCAGCTTGCGGCGGCGAACCGGCTTTGGGCCGCAACCCAACTCATGCACGCGCCCGCCCCAATAGGGCTGATCGACCATTTGCGGAACGATGAAAGTCGGCTTTCCGAGTATCAGGCCCGACGCAGTCGTTCCCGCTCCCCCATGATGGACAACGGCCTTCACGTATTTGAAAAGTTGGTCGTGTGGGGCCCTGTCGATGACATAGACTTTGTCCGAGGGTAGGTCATCTGGCTTGATGCCTCCCCAGCCTCGCCCCACGACCACGCGGCCATTCCAGAATTTGAGCGCTTCGCGCAGGATGTCGGTATTTCGATCCGCGCCCCAGGGCATTGACCCAAATCCTACATAGATCGGCGGAGGACCCTTGGCGAGAAAGTCTTTGAACTCTTGGGAGGGCTGCCACCCGGAATTATCGGGCAGCATCCAGTAACCGGTGACGATCGAGGTTTTCGGCCAGTCGCGCGGACGTGGCGAAATAACTTCTGAATAAGCATTCAGCGTCCACAGCGGAGTGCCATCGGTGTCCTTGAAGAACCCGCCGTTTTTGCGCGGTCCCAGCCCCATCAACTCGCGGCGCAGCTTGTTGCGTGGCAGATTGTAATAGATCTGCTGCACCGTCATCGTCGAATAGGTCAGTCGGTTGATGGTTTTCCCGAAGGTCGGCCCGTAATAGATGCAGAGCGGAAACTCGCTGGTCGAATTAAGAGGCTGCAGCGCAGCGACGATCGCCGGGATATCGAGCGCTTCGGCGATATCGATCGAAAAGCTCGTGTTCATATTGAGCAGAATGCAATCGGCGCCCTGGGCCATATCCCAAGCGGCACGCGCGGCGCGATCCACGATTTTCTGGCCCTGACGGAGCAGGGCTGGGGCGTTGACCAGCAGGTTCTGGTTCATCGCGCGCTCAAACTGGCTCTGCTTGACGAATTCCTGCATCGAGGGGCCCAGGCTCCAAAACTCGATGCCATATCCGGTGACCATGGACTCGAAATCATCGGTGGTGCCGATGACAACCGAATAGCCTTGAGCGGTCATGGATCGTGCCAGGGCGACATAAGGTTGAACGTCACCTTGCGTGCCCAGTGTGGCCATCGCAATGCGCTTTGTCATCTTCACCTCAATACCCCTGCCGCGGCGGGTGCGCCAATGGCGCTTGGGTCATTTACATTGTCGTTACAGAGCATTATGACGACCCCTCGCGTGTTTCATTTACACAATCGGACAACGAGGGCAAGTCAGATGGAGTCGCCTAAGACAGCCGCACTTCTTGGTGCTTCCGGATATACCGGAGCTGATCTTTTGCGACTTGGCGTACGCCATCCGGGCCTCAAATTTGTGGCGCTGACCGCCAACACCCATGCCGGTAAGCCGATGGCGTCCGTGTTTCCGCATCTGGCCGTGGCCGAACTGCCCGACCTTGTGGCCAACGAGGACGTGGATTTCTCGGGCATCGACGTGGTGTTCTGTGGCCTTCCGCACGGAACGAGCCAGAAACTTGTTGCCAAAATCGCCCAAGAAAATTCCTCCCTGCGTGTCATCGATATGGGGGCCGACTTCCGCTTCCGCAATGCCGAGGACTACGGTCCGGTCTATGGCGCAGATCATGTTGCGCCTCATCTGCAGGAAAAAGCGGCGTACGGCCTGACCGAGCACAATCGCGACGCCATCCGCGACGCCAAGATCATCGCGTGCCCGGGCTGCTATCCCACAGCAACGCTTCTGGCGCTTCTGCCGCTGGTCAAATCCGGCGCGATTTCGACCGATGACATGATCATCGATGCCAAGTCCGGTGTCACCGGAGCGGGCAGGGCGCCCAAGCAGAATACCCTTCTGGCCGAAGCCGGCGAGAGCCTGACGCCCTATGGCGTTGGCGTGCATCGTCACGCGCCCGAGATCGAGCAGGAAATCGGACTGGTTGCCGGCAAGAAGGTGGCCGTCAATTTTACTCCGCATCTGATCCCGATGAGCCGCGGCGAGTTGATTACCGCGCACGTAAGGCTCGATGGTGCCAAGAATGCTGACGAGGTCCGTGCGGCGCTGAGTGATGCCTATGAAGGCGAGCCTTTTATCCGTGTGGCCGAAAAGGGCGTAATTCCCTCCACAGGCCACGTGCGCGGCTCAAACTATTGCGTCATCAACGTGTTTGACGACCGCATTCCCGGTCGGGTTATCATCATTGCCGCTATCGACAATCTGGTGAAGGGAAGCGCCGGCCAGGCGATTCAGAACTTCAACGTGGCCTTCGGCTACCCCGAGGCGACCGCTATCGAGGCTCTGCCGCTCTTTCCATAAGAGCGACAGGGCCGGTAAAGACCACGGCGCGGGCCGGTCTTAACAAAAGCGGACGCCCGTTCATACTTTGAACACCATGACAGCCGGATAATTGCCCTTGCTTGCCGCGCGTCCTATTCGCGCCGCAGCATCGGTCACAACGGGATCGAACCCGATCCCATCGAGGACAAAATGAGCGAAGAATTCCATCGCATCCGCCGCCTGCCGCCTTATGTGTTCGAGCACATCAACCCGATCAAGGCCAAGGCGCGCGCCGAAGGCGTCGACGTTATCGACCTGGGTATGGGCAATCCCGACTTGCCGACGCCAACCCATATCGTTGAAAAGCTCAAGGAAACGGTCAAAGACCCGCGCACTCACCGCTATTCGACCTCGCGCGGCATTCCGGGTCTGCGCAAGGCCCAGGCCTCCTACTATGGGCGCCGGTTCGGCGTAAAGCTCGATCCCAACACGCAGGTCGTCGCAACGCTTGGCTCCAAGGAAGGCTTTGCCAACATGGCCCAGGCGATCACCGCCCCGGGCGATGTCGTGCTGGTGCCTAATCCGACCTATCCCATCCACTCGTTCGGCTTCATCATGTCGGGCGGGGTCGTGCGGTCAATGCCTGCCGACCCTAACGAGGATTTCATGCGCTCGCTCGACAGGGCCGTGCGTCATTCGATCCCCAAACCGATCGCGCTGATTCTCAACTACCCGGCCAACCCCACGGCCTATGTCGCCTCGTTCGATTTCTACAAGGAAGTGGTGGAGTACTGCCGCAAGAACGAGATTTTTATCCTCTCCGATCTTGCTTATTCTGAGATATATTTCGAGGACGAGCCGCCCCATTCGGTGCTCGAAGTGCCCGGCGCCATGGATGTGACCGTCGAGTTCACGTCCATGTCGAAAACCTTCTCCATGCCCGGCTGGCGCATGGGTTTTGCCGTGGGCAATGAGCGGCTGATCGCGGCATTGGCCCGAGTCAAATCCTATCTCGATTATGGTGCGTTCACACCCATCCAGGTCGCCGCGGCATCGGCGCTCAACGGCGATGATTCCTGTATCGAGGAGGTGCGTAGCATCTACCGTCATCGCCGCGACGTCATGGTCGAAAGCTTCGGCCGCGCCGGCTGGCATATCCCCAGCCCAGCAGCAACCATGTTTGCCTGGGCTCCGATCCCTGATCAGTTTGCCGATCTGGGCAGCCTCGAATTTGCCAAGTTGCTGATCCGCGAGACCGGGGTTGCCGTCGCGCCCGGCGTGGGTTTTGGCGAGTATGGCGATCAGTACGTGCGGCTGGCCTTCGTGGAAAACGAGCAGCGTATCCGTCAGGCGGCCCGCGCCATCAAGAAGTTCCTCGGCGGCTCGGCCAGCAACGGCAACGTTGTTCCCCTCGCCAAAATCTGACGTTTGACCCTTACAAGGGTTGACGTGTAGGCAAATTCCTATTCATGGTCGCGCGCAATTTCAAAACTGCGTGCGATCATGAATGATATAGACAGCTTCAAGGCATCCATCGAGACCTTCATCTCCGAACGCGACTGGACACCCACGCGCTTCGGCCGCGAGATAGCCGGCGATCCGCTTTTTGTCTTCGACCTGCGCGAAGGTCGAGAACCGCGCAGCGAAACCCGTCAACGCATCACTCGTGCCATGCAAGCTTATGCCAGCGGTGAGGGCGAGGAGATGCGCCCGCTACGCATAGGCATCGCCGGCTTGGGCACGGTTGGCGCCGCGCTCATTAGCATCCTCACCGAAGATGGCGATGCCATCACCCGCAAGCTGGGCCGCAGGATCGTTGTTTCCGCCGTTTCGGCTCGGTCCCGTTCGCGAGACAGGGGAGTCGATATCTCTCCCTTTAAGTGGTTCGACGACCCTGTGGCGCTGGCCCGTTCGGGTGAAATCGATCTTTATGTCGAACTCATTGGCGGCGAGGACGGTCCTGCCCTCGCTTCGGTCACCGCGGCGCTCGAAAATGGCTGCCCGGTCGTGACGGCCAATAAGGCATTGCTGGCGCGCCACGGCGTGACACTCGCCGCTGCTGCCGAGGCTGCTCACGCGCAACTGGGCTTTGAGGCCGCTGTCGCCGGCGGCATCCCGGTCATTAAGACGCTGCGCGAAGGGCTTGGCTCTGCCGCCATCACCCGCGTCTATGGCATCATGAACGGCACCTGCAATTACATCCTCACCCGCATGGGCAATGAGGGAATCGGCTTTGAAGAGTGCCTCAAAGACGCGCAGGCGCTTGGCTATGCCGAGGCCGACCCGACATTCGACGTTGAAGGATTCGATACCGCGCATAAGCTTGCGATCCTCGCAAGTCTCTGCTTTGAAACTGAAATTGCCGCCGATCAGGTGTTTGTTGAAGGTATTTCGCGCATAACGCAGGCTGACATAAAAGTTGCTGCAGATCTCGGATACAAGATCAAGCTGCTGGGCATGGCCCGCAAGGTCGAAAGCGGAATCGAACAGCGCGTGCATCCAACGCTTGTCAGAAAATCGAGCGCCATAGCAGGCGTCGACGGTGTCCTCAACGCCGTGGCGCTGGAGACCAACCATGTGCAGGAACTGCTTTTGGCCGGGCCGGGTGCCGGGGGGGAGGCGACAGCGGCATCGGTCCTCTCCGACATCCTCGATATCGCTCGCGGCACCCAGGTGCCGCCGCTGGGCGTGCCCAGTTCCGAACTCAAGCCCTGTGAACGCGCGCCCATGCGCATTCATGAAGGCGGTTATTATATCAGGCTCAACGCAAGGGATGTGCCCGGGGCGCTAGCTGCCATTGCCACTCGAATGGGCGAGGGTAACATCTCGCTCGAAAGTGTTATTCAGCGTCCTGATTTGCGGGCCAGCGAGCCCGGCGTCGAGGAAGAAACCTCTCGCACGGTGGTGCTCATCACCCACGAAACGATTGAAAGTGCTGTGCGCGAAGCGCTTGAACGGATTGCCAAGGACGGGTTTATCGTGGGACAGCCTCAATTGATACGCATCGAGGAGTTCTGACCTGTGGCCAAACCCGTGCCAGCCCCGACAAAGGTCGACGGCAATCTCACCCTTGAGATCGCCCGCATCACGGAGCGCGCCGCCATCGCGGCGGCGGGCTGGCGCGGGCGAGGTGATGAAATGCGCGCCGATCAGGCCGCGGTCGAAGCCATGCACCTGGCGCTCAGCTACATCGACATTGCCGGGACAATCGTAATTGGAGAGGGCAGAAACGTTCCCCTGCTTGGCTTCGAAGAGGCCGTTGGCACTGGCAAGGGCCCCGAAATCGAAGTCGCCGTCGACCCGCTCGAGGGCGTAACCGGGTGTGCCAAGAATCTCTCCGACTCTCTGTCCGTCATGGCATTTGCCGAGCGCGGTGCCCTGTTGCGGGTGCCCGACGCCTATATGGAAAAGATTGCCATTGGGCCGGGCTATCCTGAAGGTATTGTCGATCTTGATAAAACAGCGACCGAAAACGTCGCCGCATTGGCCGAGGCCAAAGGCGTCGCCACGTCCGACATTGTCACCTGCGTGCTCGATCGGCCCCGCCATGCCGCGCTGATTGCCGAATTGCGTGACGTCGGTGTAGCCGTCAAACTGCTTCCAGACGGGGACATTGCAGCAGTTATTCACGCCGCCAACAGCGACGACACAGGTATAGACATCTACCTGGGTTCCGGTGGAGCCCATGAAGGCATTTTGGCCGCTGCGGCCATGCGGTGCATGGGCGGTCAGATGCAAGGGCGCCTGATTCTCGATACGCCCGACAAGCGCGCCCAAGCCCGCGAGATGGGCCATTCCGACCCCACGGTCAAGTTTTCGGCGCTGGATATGGCGAAAGGGGACGTGCTCTTTGCCGCCACCGGTGTTACCGATGGCAGCCTGCTTCGAGGCGTAAAGCTCATGCCGCGCAAGATCGTCACGTCAAGCGTGGTAATGCGTTCCTGGTCCCACACCATCCGTTGGATCACGGCTGAACATGGGCGCTTAAGCTAGGCGCTATTCTTCCAGCCCTAACGCCTGGCGGGTCCGCTCTTCCGCGGTGTCACCGGCCGCAACCACCTCGGAGGCTGATTGTCCAAGCGCACGGGCTGCCTCTTCGGCGGCGTTCCGGACATTGGCGACGATCTCCCGTTTTTGTTCGTCGGTCATGTTCTCGTCGCGCACTTCGGCAGCATTGGCTACCAGCGTATCGATCTGGACCTCTATGGCGTCAGCGGTCGATGTCATCTGCTCGCTGAGGGCGCTCATCGCGTCATCGCCCATTTCAACAAGGTTGTCACCCGCCTCTTGGGTGTCCGTCATAATCGACTCAAAAGTCTGCTGCGCCTCTTGTTCGATTTCCTCGCGGCGCTGCTGCATTTCTTCGGGCGACATGACGTCAGCCGGAGCTTCCGATTCCTCGATCGGCTCAGCAAATGCTTCGGGACTGCCCGCATCGGGGTCGGGTGTTTCAGGCGCCTCAGAGCGATTTTCGCAGGCCGCCAGCGACAGGGCGGAAATCAATACAATCGGCAGAATGAGATTAGTGTTCATCGGCAATCCCTCGAAAGAACCATTAATGAGGTTGTCGGCAACCGTCGTCGAGAAAAACGGCGATAAGGGGGTGGATGTTCCCTTGCTGAGCCCGCATGTCGCATCGCAAAAGGAAATTCCGTGCAAAAGACAGGACTTCGGACTATCGATCGAGCATGTCCACCGTCTATAGATAGCCCATGAAGCCAGAGCCCCAAGCCTTTCTCAACGTTGAAAGATCGGTCTGTGGAAAGCGCTGGATCGATCGGCTCGACCTCGCTGCAAGCCGCATGGCCGGTGCAATAGCCCAGCAAACCGAACTGCCCGAAATTCTCGCCCGCATCGTAGCGGCGCGCGGCGTCGCTGTAGAGGATGCGCAGACCTTTATCGCGCCGACCATTCGCGAATTGATGCCCGATCCTTCCACGCTCGCCGGCATGGACCCGTTGGCCGAGCGCCTGGCCCAAGCCATTGCCACCAACGAGTCCATTGGGCTGTTCGGCGATTATGACGTGGATGGCGCCAGCGCCGTGGCGCTTATGGTCCGTTATATGCGCCATTTCGGCCTCAATCCTCCTACGCATATCCCCGACCGCATATTCGAAGGCTACGGGCCAAACAATGCGGCCATGGAAAGCCTTATTGAACAGGGCGTCTCGCTGATCGTGACCCTCGATTGCGGCACTGCCAGCCACGGCCCCATCGCGCATGCAAAGGCGCTTGGTGCTGATGTCCTGGTCATTGATCACCACCTTGCACCCGACACGCTTCCCGACGCGAACGCGCTGGTCAATCCCAACCGGCGCGACGACATTTCCGGGTTGGGATATCTTTGCGCCACCGGCGTCGCCTTCATGGTTCTCGTCGCCGCCAATCGGATTTTGCGTGGACAGGGCCGGACGGACCTTCCCGACTTGATGGTGTGGCTCGACCTGGTTGCTCTGGCCACTATATGCGACGTCGTTCCGCTCAAGGGGCTCAACCGGGCGTTCGTTCTACGCGGCCTCGATGTCATGCGGGCCGGCAAGAATGTCGGCCTCGCCAGCCTCGCTATTGCAGCCCGCGTCTCGGGCCCAGCCAATGCCTACCACATGGGCTTTCTGCTCGGGCCGCGCATCAATGCAGGCGGGCGCATCGGTGATGCCGGACTCGGCGCCCGTCTATTATCGACAGACGACGAATACGAAGCACTGGCTTTGGCCCAGCGCCTCGATGAGCTCAACGGCGAACGACAGCGCATCGAGGTCGCTGCCGTCGAGCAGGCCATGGCCGCTGCCGAGATGGAAATCGGAGACGGCCCAGGACCTTCCGTACTGGTGACCGGCTCTTCAGACTGGCACCAGGGTATCGTCGGGCTGGTCGCCGCACGGCTCAAGGAACGTTTCGGGCGCCCAGCCTTCGCCATTGCTCTTGGAGCGGATGGTGGGGGAACGGGCTCGGGTCGTTCCATCCCCAAAGTCGATCTTGGTGCTGCGGTCGTTGACGCTGTGCGTGGCGGCATTATCGCCAAGGGAGGCGGCCACGCCATGGCCGCCGGAGTAACATTGGCGCCGGGCCAGCTTGGACCATTCAGACAGTACCTCAATGACACCCTGACCGACGATGTTCTAGCGGCCCGCTCCGAAGACGGGCTCAAGATCGACGCTGCCCTTACAGCCCGCGGCGCCAATCCCGATTTCATTCATCAGATCGAACGGGCAGGGCCGTTTGGTGCCGGAAACCCCACACCCGTTTTCGCGCTCCCTGCCCACCAGATCCGGTTTGCAGATGTCGTCGGGGCCGGCGGACATGTGCGCTGCACAGTGAGTTCGGGCGATGGCGCCAACCTCAAGGCCATAGCCTTTCGCGCCGCGGGCACGCCTTTGGGAGAAGCGTTGCTAAAGGCGCGGGATGGCCAGCGTCTGCATGTGGCGGGGTCACTCAATCTTGATCATTGGCAGGGCCGCGAAACTGTTCAGCTCCGGATTATCGATGCTGCAACACCGGGTTAGCTGGTCTTGCATCGTCGTGCACGGGCGTTAAGATCGTGGGTGAGGGCACCAATCTGAAACCGCCGTGGGTTCGTATCCGTACGTGTCACAGCAGCATAGGTTGTCCGCGGTAGGGGACGAAGTCATGAGTCAGGTCACATTCGATCGTGAGCAAACACGCCCAGGATGGGGAACACGCATCAAGTCTGTCCTTCTGGAAAAGGCTGGCGCCGCGCTTGTGGGTATCCCGCACAAGGGCGCTTTGACGGTGACCTTTCCCAGCGGGCGCTGCCGGACCCTTGGCGACGCCGCTACAGGCGAACATGCATTTCTCAAGCTCAACAACTTCAAGGTGCTGCGGGCGGCCATGCGCCGCGGCACATTGGGCTTTGCAGAAGCCTATATGCGCGGCGACATCGAGATTAAGGATCTTACGGCTCTGTTCCGGTTTTTCCTTCAGAACCGGGATATTTTCGACAATGCCAATCCGGGCATTTTCCGGCGCGCCGCGCAGGACCTCGCTTATCACATGTCTCGGCCCAATACCCGCGAGGGGAGCCAGAAAAACATCGCTGAGCACTATGATCTCGGCAACGATTTTTACGCCGAATGGCTCGACCCTTCCATGACCTATTCTTCGGCCTATTTCGCGGGTCAGGATATCTCGCTCGAGGAAGCTCAGCGCGCCAAATATCAGCGCATCATGGTCATGGCCGGCATCCAATCGGGTCATCATGTTCTCGAGATCGGCTGCGGCTGGGGTGGATTCGCGGAAACCGCGGCGCGGGCCGGCGCGCATTTGCGCGGCATCACACTGTCGAAAGAACAGCTCAAATATGGCGTCGAACGCCTCGAAAATGCGGGGCTTTCCGATTTTGGTACCCTGGTTTTCGAAGATTATCGCGACACAAAGGGGGCCTTCGACCACGTCGCCTCGATCGAAATGATTGAAGCTGTTGGAGAGGAGCACTGGCCCGATTATTTCAAGACCGTCCACGACAGACTCAAGCCGGGCGGGACCGCTGCAATTCAGGCCATTACAATCGCCGAACGAGACTTTGAAATCTATAAGGCCTATCCCGATTTCATCCAGCGCTACATTTTCCCCGGCGGCATGCTGCTAACCAAGACAGTGATGAAGGAGGCCGCGGCCAAGGTTGGGCTGGTCCTCGAGGCGACCGACTGTTTCCGGCTCGATTACGCCCGTACCTTGCGTGCCTGGAGCAAGCGATTTATCGAGCGCTGGGATACAATTGCCAAGCTGGGCTATGACGAGGCCTTCAAGCGCAAATGGCTCTACTATCTGGCTTATTGCGAGGCGGGCTTCACCGAAGGCACCATCGACGTTGGCATTTACCAGTATAAACGCCCGCAATAGCGGGGCGCTGGTGCGCATTTAACTTGACTGGGCAAATCATAAAATATAGCTAGGCCCAATCCCGCTGACCACCGCTGGAGCGATTGGCGCCCGTGACTGCTATAGCCGAACAAGCCAAGGCCGCGAGCCGGCCCGGCGTTGCCGCAAACGACGCGCGGCGCCTGACCGGTCTTCTGATCTGTCTTGCGGTGCTGGTTGGTGCAGTATTGGGCAGCATCACCATCGGCTCGCGTGATATTCCGTTGCTGACGGTCCTCGATGCCCTTTTCGCCTATGACGACTCCAACGACCACGCCATTGTTCAGAGCCTTCGGCTGCCCCGTACCGTGCTCGGACTGCTGGTCGGCGCAGCTTTGGGGATTTCCGGTGCGCTGATTCAGGCCTTAACTCGCAATCCCCTGGCCGATCCCGGCATTCTCGGGGTCAATGCGGGTGCGAGCTTTTTTGTTTTGATTGCCGTGGGCTATTTCGGCATGACGTCGCTGCAGTCCTTTATCTGGTTTGCATTTCTTGGCGCTATCCTCACCACGGTCATGGTCTATATTGTGGGCTCGTCGGGACGAAACGGCGCCACGCCCGTAACGCTGACGCTGGCCGGCGTTGCAGTCGGGGCAATCCTTGGCGGCGTTTCCACGGCCCTGACGCTGCTCAATCCGACAGCGTTCGACCGCATGCGCTTCTGGGCCGCCGGAGCGCTGAGCGGCGGCACATACGAGGCAGTCACGACGGTGGCGCCCTTCATAATCGTGGGCCTGTTGCTCGCAGCCGTTATGGCGCGCCCTCTCAATGCGGTGGCGCTGGGTGACGATCTGGCCAAGTCTCTGGGTGCCAACATCGTGCGAGTTCGTACGGTGGTCGTGGTCGCGGTCACTCTGCTTGCGGGCGGCGCGACAGCCGCAGTGGGCCCGATCGGGTTTGTCGGACTGATGGTGCCGCACGTCGCGCGCTGGATCGTCGGACCCGATCAACGCTGGATCATGGCATATACGGTAGTTCTCGCCCCGGTGCTGCTTTTGGTATCGGACATCATCGGACGCATCGTCATGCGTCCCGGCGAAATCCAGGTCGCCATCGTCACCGCCTTCATCGGTGCACCTGTGCTGATCCTTCTGGCCCGCAGGCGCAGGGTAAGCGGACTATGAGCGCTATCGATTTCGGACGGCCCACGAAAATTCTGCGCCTGTTCGAAGGCCGCGTTACCATGCGTCTCGACATGCGCGCTTTGGCGCTCGTCGGCATCATGCTGGCTGTTGCGCTTGTCTTTACGCTGCTGGCTCTGGCGAGCGGTGAATATCCGGTTGCAATATCCGACGTCATATCGGCCCTGGCCGGCCAGGCCGACGGTCGCATTCATATGGTGGTCGTGGAATGGCGCTTGCCGCGCTCGCTACTGGCTGTCGTCCTCGGCGCAGCGCTGGGCATGAGTGGCGCAGTATTTCAGTCGCTCACCCGCAATCCGCTGGGCAGTCCCGACGTAATCGGCTTCAACTCCGGCGCCTATACCGGCGCCCTGATCGCCATCATCGTCTTTTCGGGAAATTACTACCAGATCGCTGGCGGCGCACTGCTCGGCGGCGTCTTGACCGCACTCGCGGTATATGCCCTGGCCTGGCGGCGCGGCGTGCAGGGCTTTCGCCTGATCATCGTAGGTATCGGCATGAGCGCCATGCTCTCCTCGCTTAACACCTGGTTGATGCTGCGCGCCAAGCTCGAAGTAGCAATGGCCGCCGCAGTTTGGGGAGCTGGCTCGCTCAACGGACTCGGTCTGGACAAGCTCTGGCCGACGCTTGCCGTGCTCGGCATTCTGATTCCGCTGGTTTTGATCCTGGGGCGCCCCATGAAGCAGCTCGAAATGGGCGACGACACGGCCCGCGCGCTGGGTATCCGCGCCGAACCGGTGAGACTGGCGCTTCTGGTGCTCGGAGTGGCGCTGACGGCAACGGCGACTGCCGTGGCTGGTCCCATCTCGTTCGTTGCGCTGGCCGCACCACAGATCGCGCGCCGGGTCACCGGCGCTGCAGGCGTTGCGCTGCTGCCCTCTGCCGCCATGGGTGCGCTGCTGCTCGCGGCCGCGGATTTTCTGGCGCAGCGGGCCTTTGCACCCACCCAGCTTCCCGTCGGGGTGGTCACCGTCTCCATCGGGGGGCTGTATTTCGTCTGGCTGCTGATGCGTGAAGCGAAAAGGCAATGACAGGGGACACCACGATGAACAAGCATTTTGACCCCACGAAGCTTGCCGGCGCGCCGCGACTCTTCGCAGACAAGGCGACGATTGGATATGACAGCCGGGTCATCTCGCGCGAGCTTTCCGTTCAGATCCCCGATCATGGTTTTACCGTGATCGTGGGCGCCAACGCCTGCGGAAAGTCGACCCTTCTGCGGGCGCTTTCGCGCCTTATCCAGCCCAGCCAGGGCCATGTCATGCTCGACGGCAAGGCCATTTCGCACTATCCGGCCAAGGAAGTTGCCCGCCGCCTGGGGCTGTTGCCGCAAACCTCGATTGCGCCCGAAGGCATAACGGTTGCAGATCTCGTGGCCCGCGGCCGGTATCCACACCAGAAATTTATCCGCCAATGGTCGGTGGAGGACGAAGCTGCGGTGATAGGCGCTATGGAAGCCACAAAGATCACGCCCCTTTCACACCGGCTGGTCGATGAGCTCTCGGGCGGCCAGCGGCAGCGCGTCTGGGTTGCCATGGTTCTGGCCCAGCAAACCCCTATGCTGTTGCTGGACGAGCCAACCACCTACCTTGATATTGCCCACCAGATCGAGCTTCTCGAACTTCTGAGCACACTCAACAAGCGCGACGGCCACACGGTTGTCGCCGTGCTGCACGACCTTAATCACGCCTGCCGCTACGCAAGCCACATCATCGCGATGCGGGACGGACAAATTCTCGCCGAAGGCGCTCCCGGCGAGATCATCACCGCAAACCTTGTTGAAGAGGTCTTCGGTCTGCCCTGCATCATCATCGAAGATCCATTAGCTAGAACGCCGATGGTCATTCCCCGCGGTTCGATTCCTCACGCCGAACCCCGACCGGCTGAAACATGAGGAAATCATGAGACATATTGCATTGGCAGCGGCATCTGCCGTGGCCCTTATCGCCATGCCCGCATCCGGGCAGGACACGTTTCCCGTCACGCTCGATCATTTTTACGGCGAGACGGTCATCGAAGCCAAAGCCGAACGCATAGTGACCATCAGCTGGATGGCACAAGACACCGTATTGGCTCTGGGCGAAGTGCCGATTGCCATCCAGAGCCAGACATGGGGCGGCGATGAAAACGGCTACCTGCCATGGGTAAAGGAAGCGATAGAGGAACTAGGGGAGGACGTTCCAGTAGCTCTCGACACTGCCAATGGCCTGCCGTTTGAGCAGATTCTCGAACTCGAGCCTGATCTTATACTGGCGCCGTATAGTGGCATCAGCCAGGACGACTACGACCGCCTGTCGGCCATCGCTCCCACCGTCGCCTTCAAGGAAGCGCCGTGGACCGGCAGCTGGCAATATGTGGTCGAAACGGTCGGCGCAGCGATGGGGCGTAGCGAAGAAGCGTCCGGTCTTGTCGACAGTACTCAGGACCGCATCGCTGAATATGCAGCGGAAAATCCTCAATTTGCCGGTCGCACCTTTGCCTTTGGTGGCGGTTCGGACGCGGGCAGCGTCGGGCTTTACGTTCCTTCGGACCCTCGCGTGCATCTGATGGAAGATCTAGGATTGGTGCCGGCAGAGGCGCTAAACGATCTGCCGACCGACAACTATGTGCAGCAGGTCAGTTTCGAACAACTCGACGGCGTTGACGCCGAAGTCTTCATCGCCTGGTATTCCAGCCAGGATGATCTCGATGCCATCTTGTCGAATCCGCTGTTTGCGCGCTGGAAGCCCATTGCCAACGATAATTTCGTGCCCCTGATCGACCGGGCCTTCGTCATGGCGGTGTCGGCACCCTCACCGCTGTCGATCCCCTGGATGATGGACCGTTTCGTGCCGATTCTCGCCGAAACGCTCGAACAATAACCCAAGCGTAAGGGAGCGTTTCATGAAACGCCTGACGATCACATCTGCCCTTGCTGTCCTCATGGCGGGAACGGCGTCCTTGGCTATCGCCCAGGAATGGAGTTTCACCGACGGTGCAGGCAACACGATTACCCTCGACAGCCCGCCCGAACGGATCGTGGCTTTCTCATCCTCTGCGGCAGGACTCATGCAGTTCGGCATTGAACCGGTCGGCATATTCACCGACGATAGTACCTCTGAAAAAAGCTACGCCGAATTCGACCTTTCCGGCATCGAAATTGTCCGCACGGCCTACAATGAACTGCAGGCCGAAAGCCTGCTGGCGTTCGATGCCGATCTGATCGTGACCGAATACTGGCCGCGCACGGGTGACTACAGCGGCGGCGACGCGATGCGTCCCGATGGCCAGTTCGCCGACATCGCCCCGATCGTCGGCGTGCTCCAGGGAGATTCAGTTCTGGGGTTGATCGAGGACTATGGCAGGCTGGCGGAGGCGCTGGGTGCCGATCTCGACGCCCCCGAAATCGAGCAGAAGCGAACTGCGTTTAACCAGGCGCGCGCCCAGCTCACGGCGGCTGCCGAGGCAAAGCCGGGCCTGACGGTTATGGCCGCATGGGCCGACACCGATAGCTTGTACGTCGCTGCACCCACCGGCGCAGCGGAACTCAACGATTTCGCATCCTGGGGCCTGAACATGGTTGAACCAGATGCGCCCGAAGGAGAGTATTGGGGCATTCTGAGCTGGGAGAATGCCGACACTTATCCCGCTGACGTTCTGCTCCTCGACGATCGGTTCGGAACGGCAACGCGGGAGGCAGTCGACGCTCAACCGCTGGCCGAACTCATACCCGCTGTCGCAGCGGGTCAGGTGGGCGACTGGCCGGCCTGGTGGATCAGGACCTATGGCGCCTATACCGCAGAAATCGAAAAGCTTACGGCACTTGTGGAAAATGCTGAGGTCGTCCAAGAGTGAAACCGAAAAGGGCGACCACTGGGCCGCCCTTTATCATTTCGACGGTTGCGAGATCAGTCGCGACATCAAGGCAAAAAACATCGGATAGGGCAGCAGCCGGATCGTCTTCAGGATCAGGACGAAGGGCAGGGGAAAAGCGATCTCGAACTTTCGCGAGTTGAGCAAGCCATTCGCTATCCGCTTGCCCGCCTCTTCTGCCTCCATCAGAAACGGCATCGGGAAGTCGTTCTTGGCCGTAAGGTCGGTTCTCACAAACCCGGGGCAGACCAGCCGGACGCTGATATTGTCGGAGGCAAGTTCGGTTCGCATAGTCTCGGCCAACGCAATCATTGCCGATTTCCCCGAAGAATAGGCTGCCGAGCGCGGCAGTCCGAAATAGCCGGCCACGGAAGCCACCAGCGCGATTTCCCCAGACCGCTGCTTGCGCATCTGAGCCACCACCGGGTCGATAACCCGCATGGCGCCCAGCAGATTGGTATCTATGATTTTGGCATAGCTTTCGTAGTCGTACCGACCCGGCTCAGTGACCTCCCAGGCGGCGACCGAAAAGATAACGAGATCGATCTTGCCAAGGTCCTCGGCGATGCGGGAGACGGTAGTCTTTACCGCGTCGAAGTCGGTAACGTCGAGAGGGTAGGGGCGCGCGCCGTGACTGACCGAGAGCGCGTTGAGCGGCTGTTCGCGTCGCCCCGATATCGCAACCGTCCATCCACGCCGCGAAAGCTGTTTGACCGTCTCGGCGCCGATTCCCGAACCGCCGCCAAGCACCCACGCTACCTTTGCCATTCGCTTGACCCTTTCGCTTGCACTCTTGGTCAATACGAAATGGGTTGGCGACAGATCAGGTTGCTACAATTATTTCGACAGCGCATCGAGCACCCGCACCCATGACCGGATGCCCTTGTGGTAGCTCTCAAGATTATATTTTTCGTTGGGCGAATGGATGCGGTCGTCCGTCTGGGCGTATCCGATCAGAAGCGAATCCATGCCCAGCTTGCGCTTGAAATCGCCTACAATGGGGATCGATCCGCCCGAGCCCGCGATAGCGGCCTCGCGGCCCCACTCGTCGGTCAGCGCGCCGAGCGCCTTTTGCAGCATGGCGCCGTCCGAAGGAACGACCGATGCCGGGCTCGCGCCGTGTTCATGGAAGGTCACGGTGCAATCGGCGGGCACCCGAGCCTCGACATGCGCGCGGAATGCCTTGCGGATCTTGTGCGGGTCCTGATTGCCCACGAGTCGGAAAGAAATCTTGGCCCCAGCCTTGGCCGGGATCACTGTCTTGAAGCCGTCGCCAGTATAGCCACCCCACATACCGTTGATTTCGCAAGTGGGGCGCGAAGTGATCTGTTCGAGAACTGAGCGGTTCTTCTCGCCGGCAGGCTCGGACAGACCCACAGCGCCGAGATAAGCCTTCTCATCGAACGGCAGCCGCTTCCATTGCTCCGCGACTTCGGTGGGCAGTTCCGGCACATCGTCATAGAAGCCTTCGACGGCAACCGATCCGTCGGGATTGCGCAGAGAGGCGATGATTTCGGCCAGTACCTGATTGGGATTGCGCGCCGCATTCCCATACATGCCCGAATGCAAGTCACGGCTCGCCGCCTGGATCTCCACATTGTCGGCCATCAGCCCGCGCAACATGGTTATGATCGAGGGCGTCTCCTCGTCCCACATGTCAGTGTCGCACACCAGTGCGATGTCGGCCCTGAGTTCCTCGGCGTTGTCTTTGAGGAAGCCATCGAGCGATGGGGAGCCGGATTCTTCCTCGCCTTCGAGTAGCACCGTGACGCCGACCGGCAGCGAGCCGCGGACGGCCTTATACGCCCGGCAGGCTTCGATGAAGGTCATCAACTGGCCCTTGTCGTCCGACGCGCCGCGAGCAAGAATCACCTTCCGTCCATTCTCCTCGCCGATCCTGGGCTCGAACGGCTCGCTCGTCCAAAGTTCGATCGGATCGACAGGCTGAACATCGTAGTGCCCGTAAAACAGCACGTTTGGCCCCACAGCGCTGCGCTGGTGCCCCACTACCATCGGATGGCCGGGGGTAGGGCGTACCGCAGAATCGAAATCGAGACCCTGCAGTTCATTGGTCAGCCATTCGGCCGCCTTGTGACATTCGCCTGCATAGGTGGGGTCAGTGGAAATGGAGGCAATCCGCAAGAGCGTAAACAGCCGCTCGAGACTTTCCTCGATATGGGCATCGACATGGGAAAGCACGGCATCGAGCGGAGCGTTGGCATCAGTCATTGCGGAAAGGTCCGTCGTTGGATTGGAAGTGCCGCGACCTTATCAGCCGAGTCGGGCCAGTAAAGAAATTTTACCGGCCAGGTTCAATCGAGAAGCTCAGCGGGCAACATCCCTGTTTTGAACAGCACCAGCGGCTCATCATAGCAATCGGTCTCGACGTCGACCTCTTGGGAAAAAGCCACAACACCGGCCTTTGAGGGAGCAATACGCACCGCCGTTGCAATCGCACTTTCGGCCGTCTTCGCCCTTTGCAGGGGATCAGACACCAGCTTGCGTCCGCGTTGCTGGAACGATTGAATCAAGAACGTCGTGGTCATGGTGCCTCACTGGTTGAGGCTTACTGTATCACCCGCAACAGTCGGCAGGTGGTTTCTTTACAAGACCGGCCGGCAGTCAAGAGCAAAACCGATTCCATCGGGAAACCATGGGTGGCAGGGGGTGATGTGGGGAGTGTTTCGACCGCGACTGCGAAATTGCGAAAAACTTGGCGCGCCCTACGGGACTCGAACCCGTGTTACCGCCGTGAGAGGGCGGCGTCCTGACCGCTAGACGAAGGGCGCCTAGAGCGCTTCAAAGAAGCGCGGTAAAAATACTCGAAACGATCCGCAATATGAAACGCAGAAAGCTCCAGAACCGTTTGTAGCCGACATAGATAGCGTCGTGCGTAACTACATGCAACGGGAAACGGCCAAATCTTCGCGAAGAAGAGGATGGCGCGCCCTACGGGACTCGAACCCGTGTTTCCGCCGTGAAAGGGCGGCGTCCTAGACCGCTAGACGAAGGGCGCGGCGGGCTGTCAGCGGTTCACCGCGTCGGCCAGTGAGCGGGTGTATAGGGGGGGCTTTGCGATTGCGCAATACCCAAATTCGATTTTATTTCAATTTCAACAGCCGCTGAATGTGACCGGGCCGCGATACCCCCGCGGACGGTCGCGCACGTCGACATGAACGAAGTTCTGTCCGGGGTAGCAGCCCAGGCCGCCAACCAGTCCGTTATTGCGCGCGTAAGCGATGATGCGCGATTTCGGGACGCCGGGAATATAGAAATCGGCCGCCATGCATTTGGTGTGGTAGGAGGCCTCGGCGCCGCCCACTGAGGCGTTGTGCCATGGCGTACGATAGCCCGAATTCATCACGACCTTTTTGCCGAAATGGCCCTCGACGTCCCAGATCAGAAGGCGCAGCTTGGGCGAAAGGCAAAAGGCGTTCACATTGTCATGGGAGACGAAGGTGCCCCAGTCGGTCCGCAACCCGTTGTAGCCGCTGCCGCTCCCCGAGGCGAACATGGCCATCGGAGCGCAGGCGCCGAGCAGGCCCACCATGACGATCAGACTGGACAGTAAACGCATCAAAACCACTTCCGTGTCGGGGTTGAAATCGTCCCAAACCACAGACACAAAAATACCGGCGGTTGCCTAACCGCCGGTCAATCAGCGTGGTTAATTTCTCGTTATGCGTTTACCACGTTCCTGAATTGGGCATTGAAGCCCAAGGCTCCTGCGCTTCGAGATTGCCGTCCTGAAGCAACTCGACCGAAATGCCGTCGGGGGATTTCACAAATGCCATGTGCCCATCGCGTGGCGGACGGTGGATGGTGTACCCCATATCCTGCAGATGCTGGCAGAGCGCATAGATGTTTTCGACCCGATAGGCGAGGTGGCCGAAATTGCGGCCACCCGAATACTCTTCGGGGTCCCAGTTGTAGGTCAACTCGACCTTGGCACTTTCATCGCCGGGGGCGTGGAGGAATATGAGCGTGAAGCGCCCTTTTTCATTTTCGATGCGATGCGATTCAACAAGGCCCAGCCCTTCACTGTAAAAGCGAAGACTTTCCTCTATGTTGGAAACGCGCACCATTGTGTGGAGATATTTCAAAGCAAGGCTCCGGCTCTTTTGTGGTCATCCCGGCACCATCAGGGCAGGGCGCTACAAAGGCTAACAGAAGCCAGCATCGCGCGCCAAGCCGCGCTTTGACAAAGAGGGTAGTTAATTGCTGTCAACAAATTTATGAATGGTTCTTAACTTTTGATCCTGAATCGGCCAGACTACGCAAGATTGTAATGAGTACCTGCGGCTTTGCAGGGGCGTGTGTGGAAGGCGTTGCGCATGGGGGCGAAAAACATTTCCGGCACCGGACCAGACTCCAGGACTGTGGGGCACGACGATGCTCGCCGCGAAGGGGCCGATCAGGATATCCGCAATCCGGCCACGGACTTCGACGTCATAGAAGTTGTCGGAACCATCAAGTGGTTTGACGCTGGCAAGGGCTTTGGCTTTATCGTGCCCGACGCGGGCGGTGCTGATGTGCTGTTGCACGTGACCTGCCTTCGGAGGGACGGCTATCAGACGGCCCATGAGGGCGCGCGCATAGTGGTTGAGGCGCTCAATCGCCCCGGCGGTCTGCAAGCCTTCCGAATCATATCGATGGATGAATCGACGGCACGCCACCCGGCACAAATGCCCGCAGCTCGTACACACGTCCATGTTGAACCGACTTCAAAGCTTGAACGCCTTGAGGTCAAATGGTTCAACAGGGTGCGCGGTTTCGGTTTTCTTTCGGCAGGTGAGGGTCATCCCGACATTTTCATTCACATGGAAACATTGCGCCAGTTCGGGCTGACCGAATTGCGCCCCGGACAGTTTGTGCTGGCCCGGTATGGCGATGGTCCCAAAGGCCTTATGGTCGCCGAAATCCGCCCAGATGGTTGGGGCGACGCTCCGTCTTCTCACTAAGGCAGGCACCTCTCAGCCAGGATTGATTTGCATGCGCGCCACCAGAAATATCATGATCTCGGCGGTGCTCATGCTCGCCAGCCTCGCTCCGGCCCTCGGGCAGGAAAACGAAGAGATCGCAGTAATCCATTCCGGGGATCAGAGTTTCACGTTTGCCGTCGAGATTGCCGACACGCCCGAGGAGACCTCGCGCGGGCTAATGTTCCGCGAAGAACTGGCGGCCGATGCCGGCATGCTTTTCGACTTCATAGATGAGCGCCCGGCCAGCTTCTGGATGCAGAACACCCTCATTCCGCTCGACATGCTGTTCATCAAGGCGGATGGTGAGGTTGTACGTATCCACGAAAATGCCGTTCCCATGGATACGACACCAATCCCCTCCGGCGAACCGGTGCGCTTCGTTCTGGAAATTCCCGGCGGACGTTCCGCCGAACTGGGGCTGAAAGCGGGTGCCCGGCTGGAGCACCCGCGGGTAGAGCTGGACACCGAAACAGCAGAATAGCCGCTGTTATTCGATTAGCGCACGACCAGCACCGGCACGGTGCTCGACGTGAGAACTTCGGTCGTCTGACTACCCAGCAGCATTTTGCGGAATCCGCGGCGGCCATGGGAGGCCATTACGATGAGATCCACGTCCATTTCCTGAGAAACCTCAACAATGGCATCGGCGGGATAGCGGTTAGCGATGTGCCGCGTCTCGCATTGAACCCCGGTCTCCGATGCAAATCGGGCAGCCTCTTCTAGAATATCCTTCACCGCTGCATGCATTGCCGCATCATATTCGGCAATGCTTGTGGGCCCGGCGACAGCCAACGCGCCCGAGGCCCACATATCGGTGACGGTGATTACCGTAACCTTCGAGCCTAATTGTTTGGCGAGCTTGAGGCCCTGATCCAGCCCTTTGGTAGCCAATTCCGAACCGTCGGTTGCGATGAGGATGTGTTTATACATGGCGCGTCTCCTTTGCGATGAACAACGCTAACCTGAGCCGATCCGTTGCGACTTGATTTGGGTCAACGGGGTTGTCAGTCCCGCAAAAACGCCCGCACGGGCTCAATCTGTGCGGCAACGTTCAGGGCTGGCGCGTGTCCAACGCCGGCAATATCGAGTCGCTGTGGCCGCGGTCCGCGCGCCTGCATGCTCACGGCAAGGTCTTCGCTCAACAGGTCGCTTTCAGCTCCCCGGATTAGCAGCATCGGCGCAGTGATGGCATCGAAATCGGACCATTGATCGCCGACGTCGTTTGCTGCATCGAATTGAGCGACGATGGCCGGGTCATAATGGACAGTCACTTTTCCCTCGTCCGTGCGCCGCGCCGAACTGTCCGCCATCGCCCGCCATTCGGCGTCGCTAAGCGGCCCGAACGGCGCATAAACGGCGCGCAGCCAGGCTTCAAGCTCCCGGATTGTGTCAAAGACCGGTGGGTTGCCGACATAGGTCGAAATGCGTTCGACGGCGGTGGTGGGGATTTCGGGGCCGATATCGTTGATGACGAGGTGGCTGATGCGCCCGCGCATGGGACCACCCGCGAGGCGTATGCCGACGGCTCCGCCCATGGAGGTGCCTATCCAGCGACAGGTGGAAATGCCGAGCTGATCGAGCAGCTCCATCGCCATGGCGCCGAAATTGTCGAGCCGGTATTCGCTTGATGGGTCGTCCGCCCATTGGCTCAGTCCACGCCCGAGCGTGTCGGGCGCAAGGATGAAGTACTGGTCCCTCAAGGCGCGTGCGATGGTGTCGAAATCGCGTCCCGTACGGGCCAGACCGTGCCACATGATGAGCGCCGGCTTGTCCGGAGTTCCCCATTGGGAAACGTGGATTTCCCTATCACGCAGCGCGAAGTAGCGGGAGACGGGCTCGGTCATTCGAATTTTCCTCTAAAACGTCCGACAATTCCGGTCGGAAAGAAATAAACGCTGAGGATGAACAACAGCCCGAGCCAGAACAACCAACGGTCCGGGTGCAGCAGATCGGGGACGAATGGAATATCTGCAGTTGCCGCGCTTGCCGTAGCCATCACATCGCGCAGATAGTTCTGGGCCAGTACAAAAATTGTCGCGCCCAGAATGGCGCCCCACATGGTGCCCATGCCACCGATCACCACCATGACCAGTATGTCGATCATTAGGTCGAGCGATAGCGTGGTTTCAGGACCGGTGTAGCGAAGCCAGACGGCAAAGAGCGCGCCGACAAGTGCGGCGGCGACTGCCGAAATCACCGAGGCGATCGTGCGGTAGTAAACTGTCTTGAAGCCCAAGGCCTCGGCCCGGAAATCGTTCTCGCGGATTGCCTGAAGGACGCGGCCGAACGGGGAATTGACGAAACGCATGAGGAGAAGAAACAGCGCGGTCGCACCGACAAAGACGAGATAGTAGGCCAAAAGCCTGCCATCGAGCCTCACGTCGAAAATGCGGAAGTCGGCAAGCTTGAAGGCCGGGGTAAGGATATGAGGCACCCGATAGGTCAGCCCGTCCTCCCCGCCCGTAATCGTATAGAGCTGCGAGATGAGGATACCGAAGGCGCTAGAAACGGCGAGTGTGATCATCGCAAAAAAGATCGCCCGCACGCGTAGCGAGGCGAGCGCGATAAACAGCGCCAGAACAGCCGCGATCGCCACGCCGATCAGCGTGCCCAGCCCGATCGAACCCCAGCCCGGTCCAAAGTTGTATGATGCAATCGCAACGCCATAAGCGCCAAGACCAAAAAACATGGTGTGGGCAAACGAAACGATCCCCGTGTAGCCCAGCAGCAGGTCATAGCTCGCGACAAGTGCGATGATGATGCAGATACGTGCTGCCGTATCCATCGACCGCGTGCCCGGAAAAATGAAGGGCGCAAAAGCCAGGCACAAAACGATCGCCGCTATAGCGACGCTCAGGAGCGGCCTGCCTGGCGTGTCGCCGGAAAGAATGGATTTGAACATCGTCGCTTACCTCGATCCGCTTGGCTGCAGCAGGCCGTTGGGGCGCCACATCAAAACGACCACCATGAGCAGGATGGCGGAACCCAACGACAGCTTGGGCGCGAGATAGGCGACATAGTTATTGGTCAGCCCAATCAACAACGCTGCAACGAAGCAGCCTTCGATCGAGCCCAAACCGCCGATGATGATGGTGATGAACACCAGAATCATCACGCTCATGCCCATGTGTGCGGTGATCACCTCGTCATAGAGCCCCCACATGATGCCGCCCATCCCGCCAAGTGCCGAAGCGGCAACGAAGACACCGATGAAAAGGACAGAAATGCGGTAGCCCAGCGCTTCCACCATTTCGCGGTTCTCGACGCCTGCCCGCACAAGCAGCCCGATCTTGGTGCGCGTCAGGATGATCCGCAGCGCCACAAACAGCGCGAGGCCCAGGCCGACGGCAAGTAGCCGGTATTTTTCGAGTATCACGCCTCCAACGATGAAGGCGCCCTTTAGGCTTTCTGGGCGCGGGATGGGGATTTCATTGGGACCCCAGATGACAATGATGAGCTGTTCGATAACGATAAGCCCACCGGTGGTGATCAATATCTGCTTGAGGTGGTGGCCATAGACAGGGCGCACGATCAGCCGCTCGAAGGCGAGGCCCAGAACGCCTGCGGCAACCATTGCCGCCAAGGCGCTAAGCAGCAGGGCGAGAAGATTGAGTTCGATTGCTGCCGCGCCGTAGAGCGGTCCGAGTGCCAAAAGCACGGACACCCCGACAAAGGCGCCAAACGAAATCATCGCGCCGTGTCCGAAATTGAGAACGTCCATCAACCCAAAAACAAGGGTGAGCCCGGACGCCATGATGAAGATCATTAGCCCCATGGCAAGCCCCGCCAGCGTCAGCGTGCCCCAGGTCGGTACGCTGCTGATCGGTAGCAATGCCAATAAGATCAGCAACGGCACGGTGAAATAGGCGAGGCGATCCCGCACATATCCCACAGGGCCGCGCCGGTTGCCCGAGAGGGCGATCGGTTCATCATTCGCGCTCATGCCGCGTCTCCCCCAACATCGAACCCCAGCAGCCGGCACTGAAGCGCTGTGTCGGCGCTCAGCGCTGCCATGGTCCCGGTGTGTGTGATCTTGCCGTCGTCCATGACAGCAACCCGGTCACCCACCCGCTCGGCGAGCGCGAAATTCTGTTCGACCATCAAAATCGTGACGCCCGTCTCCTTGAGCGCATCGATCGCATTGGCCAGAGCATCGATGATCGTGGGCGCCAATCCCTTTGTGGGTTCATCAATGAGCAGCAGGTCCGCCGGCTCGATGATGGCGCGCGCGATGGCAAGCATTTGTCTTTGCCCGCCCGAAAGCTGACCGGCCGGCCAGCGCCAGAATTTGCGGAGCGCCGGAAAGAGGTCATAGATCCACTCGAGCCGCTTGGCATTGGGCTCGCCAGCCCGCGCCGCCAGCACCATGTTCTCCTCTGCGCTCAGAGTGCCGAAAATGCCCATATTCTCGGGAACATACGCAATGCCGCGCCGCGCGATCTCTGGCGTCGAGAGTCTGGTCACGTCCTCGCCGGCAAAAACGATGCGCCCCTCGCGCACCGGCCAGAGCTTCATTATCGTGCGCATCGTGGTGGTCTTGCCGGCGCCGTTGCGTCCGAGCAGCATCGTCAGTTCGCCGCGCGGGATTTCAAGATTGACGCCGTGCAGAATGTGATAGCGCCCGATATAGGTATGAACGTCAGAGAGCGATAAAAGCGCGTCGGTTCCTGCCATCGTCGCCTCCTAATGTCCCATGGTTCCGAGATAGGCATCACGAACGACGTCAGACCTCATCACCTCCGCCGGAACGCCGGCGGCCACGAGCTGGCCGTTGTGGAGCACCATGATTTCGTCGGCCAGCGATCGGATAACGTCCATCTTGTGCTCCACCAGGATAATGGCTTTGCTCGCATCGGATTTGATGGACTGGATAAGCTCGAGAATGATCGGGGCTTCATCCGCGCTCATGCCGGCGGTTGGCTCATCGAACATGACAATGGAGCTTTCGAGCGCCAGCAG
Source organism: Pelagibacterium flavum (assembly GCF_025854335.1). Classification (NCBI taxonomy): domain Bacteria; kingdom Pseudomonadati; phylum Pseudomonadota; class Alphaproteobacteria; order Hyphomicrobiales; family Devosiaceae; genus Pelagibacterium; species Pelagibacterium flavum. Next base: position 2,307,871 of record NZ_CP107716.1, on the reverse strand, counting down.
CAGCGCGACCTCCAGCTTGCGCTGGTCGCCATGCGAAAGATTGGCGGCGGGTTCATTGCGTCGTCCGGCGAGCCCGCAGCGCTCGATATAGCTCATGGCGGTGTCGATTGCGAATTTGTCCGCATCGGCGAGCCGAAAAATGTCCATGGCTCCCGGGTGTCGGGCCTGAATGGCAAGCCGGACGTTTTCGAGAACCGAAAGTCGCGGAAACAGATTGGTCAACTGAAACGCCCGCCCGATCCCACGCCGTGTGCGCTCAGGCACCGAGAGTCGGGTGATATCGTCGCCCTGGTGAATGACGGTGCCGCTGCTGGCGCGCAACTGGCCGGAAATCAGGTTGAAATAGGTCGTTTTGCCGGCCCCGTTCGGCCCCACGATCGCAACAAGACATCCGGGACGAAAATCGTAGCTCACCGAATCCACGGCGACATGGCCGCCAAAGCGGACCGTCAGGTTGCGGGTCTGCAGCGCCGGCGCCGTGGTGTGGTCCATCATCGGTCTCCGCTGATCGAACAGGCAGGGACGGGCGCGCTCCCCGGCGCCCGCCACCTCCTTAAGAGATTGGATGTCAGTTCCGGACGGGAATATCCATCTCTTCCGCTTCGATCACCTCGACCAAGGCCGGTACGCCCCATTCGACGCCGTCCTGCACTTCAATCCTGAAGTGGAACATGTCCTGCATCGCCTGGTGATCCTCGGGTCGGAAGGTCATTTCGCCCTTGGGCGTGTCCCAGCTCATGCCCTCCATGGTCGAGATCAGCGTCTCGGTATCGGTGTCACCGCCCGTCGCCTCGAGCGCCGCGACGATCGCCCCGGCCGCGGCAAAACCACCAGCGGTGAAGAAGTCGGGCGGACCGTCAAAACGCACCTGGTGTTGCTCGACGAGCCAGTCGTTGATGGGGTTTTCTAGGTTCTCATAATAATAGTAGGTCGCCCCTTCCATGCCGGGGAAATCTCTGTAGGCGACAAGTGCCGGCAGGATATTGCCACCGGTTGCCAGTTCGATGCCGAGTCGGTTCGGATCCATGTCCTGGATCTTGCCCAGCGGATTGCCGCCGCCGGCCCAGATCACGAAGATGACCTTGCGCCCGTCTTCGCCTTCGAGTGCATCGAAGATGCGCTGGGCATGTGCAGTGAAGTCGGTGGTGTCTTGGGGCGCGTATTCCTCGAACACCAGCTCGGCGCCGGTGCTCTCGAGAGCCTCGCGGAACGCGGCGACCCCGTCGCGGCCAAAAGCATAGTCTTGCGCCAGCGTGGCGATCTTGACGTCGTCCTGACCGAGAGCCACAGCGTTGGCGACAGCATCCTGGGACGAGTTGCGGCCCGTGCGGAAGATATAGCGATTCCAGTTCTCGCCAGTGATGGAGTCGGCCACCGCCGGCTCCACGATAAAGATCTTGCCGTATTCCTCGGCGACCGGCAGCATGGCCAACGCGACACCTGAGCTCACCCCGCCGACGGCAAGATCGACTTCATCGTCGCCATAAGCCTCCGCGAGCAGCGCCCGGCCAATATCGGGCTGGAGCTGGGTGTCCTTTTCGATGACCTCAATCGGCCGCCCGGCAATCTCCATCGTGCCGTCGGTGTAATATTCGAGCCCCAGCATCAGGCCGTTGTGGGACTGCGTGGCATAGGCTTCAAGCGGGCCTGTCTTGCCATAGACATGGGCGATGGTGATTGGATCGGCGTCCTGAGCGCCTGCGGTACCCGCGGCAGCTGCCATCGCGGCCAAAGCGGCTATGACGAGTATTTTACTGAGTTTCATAGTTTCCTCCCGTTGAGCAACCGCGCATCCCTTGCCCCTGCTTTGCTGGTCTCTCGACAATCGCGGCGGCCATCCTCCTGGAGCCGAACGCGCGCCGGCTTGCAGCTTCCCGCAAATAGCGTGCCAACTCCCGGGAGGCGGTCCAACTGTTCAAAACTATCGGAGATTTGCGGGTTCGCTGGGTTCTCGTTTCCGTTGCGCTTTGGTCGTGCCGTCCGGATTGCCGGACGGATGTCCGGTGTGCCGGACATCATGCGAAGCAACCCATTATACTGAGCCCGCGACACGTCGCGGACGGCGGATGGCGAGCACGATGAGCAGAGTTGCCGCGAGCAGCATGATGCTGCTGGCTATGAAAACGCTTGTTGCGCTACTGGTGTCGAAGATGGCGCCGACAACAGCCGCGCTCGCAGTACTTGCAGCTGAGATAGGCAACTCGCGGTCGGTGTTCGCCGAACGGTTCATGGCCGTGACCGGCGCGACGCCGGTGCGCCATCTCACCGAATTGCGGATGCAGTTGGCGACCCAATGGATCGCCCGCGATCAGCAGTCCATCGATCGCGTAGGTCAAAAGCTCGGCTGCAACTCGCAGGCAGCCTTCAGCCGGGCGTTCAAGCGAGTAGTCGGAGCGCCGCCAAGCGCGGTGCGTTCGCCGGCCGGGCTGTACAAGACCCAAAGTGGCGACCCCGACAGGATTCGAACCTGTGACCAATAGCTTAGAAGGCTACTGCTCTATCCAGCTGAGCTACGGGGCCGTCAAGTGCCGTCTAGCTCAAATAGCACGGCTTGTCAGCATGTGACATTGTCGGCGCTTGACTTTGTATCCACAACAACCGATATGAACGCTATGCTAGGTGCTGCCGCGTGAGCAGCCATCGCGTCCCCGCTTAGGGTGACCCCTTGAACCGGCATGATTTCCCAAGTTCCCAGATCACGCGGGGTTCTGACAGGTCCGACGCTCGGTGCGCAATGTGGCGCGTGAGTTTGGATGGATCTGCAACCGCAACGGCAAACGCGCAGCTTCATGAGTTGGCGCGGTAAAGCCGCATAATGTCCGGCGCGCGTTTCGGCGCTGCCGGAAAAGGATATAATTTGACTCAGTTTCAGGCTCTCGGCCTTGACGATCACCTTCTTAAAGCCATCGCAGGGCTCGGCTTTTCCGACCCCACGCCCATTCAGGAACGGGCAATTCCGCTTGTTCTGGAGGGCCGCGATATCATGGGCCTTGCCCAGACCGGCACCGGCAAGACCGCCGCATTCGGTCTTCCCATCATTCAGCAGCTCCTGGCCAAAGCTGGAAAGCCTGACCCCAAGACGTGCAAGGCCCTGATTCTTGCGCCGACCCGCGAACTGGTGAACCAGATTGCCGTCAACTTGCGCGCTTTCACCAAGGGCTCGCCCATCAAGGTCAATTCCGTTGTCGGCGGCATGTCCATCGGGACCCAGATCAAGGCGCTGGCGCACGGTAGCGACATTGTCGTCGCAACGCCGGGCCGTCTACTCGATCTCGTCAAGCGCCAGGCTATCCGGCTCGATTCCGCCAGGCATCTCGTGCTCGACGAGGCCGATCAGATGCTCGATCTTGGCTTTATCCACGCTCTGCGTGATATCTCACGCCTTGTCGGCCAGCCCCGCCAGACCCTTCTGTTTTCGGCCACAATGCCCAAGCAGATGAATGAGATCGCAGCGGTTTACCTCAAGGATCCCGTCCGCGTTCAGGTGACGACACCGGGCAAGACCGCCGACAAGGTGACCCAGAGCGCTCATTTCGTTGAGCCGGGCGGCAAGCTTGCGCTGCTCAAGCAATTGCTTTCGGTCGACAAGGACTCGCTCTCGCTGGTTTTTGCCCGCACCAAGCACGGCGCTGAAAAGCTCTCGAAATCTCTTGCTGCGGCCGGCTTTGCCTCGGGCTCGATCCACGGCAACAAGAGCCAGGGCCAGCGTGACCGCACCCTCAAATCGTTCCGCAGTGGGGAAATCCGCGTTCTGGTGGCAACCGATGTCGCAGCGCGGGGTATCGACATTCCCGGCGTCAGCCATGTCTATAATTACGAGTTGCCTCAGGTTGCCGAAAACTACGTCCATCGCATCGGGCGCACAGCGCGAGCCGGCGCCGAGGGCGAGGCGGTAGCTCTGGTGTCAGGCGAAGAGTACGGCCTGTTGCTCGATATCGAGCGACTTACCGGGCTTTCGATCTCCACCGCAGGTGGCGAGCGCCCGCTGCGCAAAACGTCGACCGCTCCCGCCAAGAAGCGCACGCAGGGCCGAAACGGCAAGCCACAATCAAAGGGGCAGGGGGCTGGCAAGCCCTTCGACCCCGCAAAGGCTGCTGCCCAGCGCAACCGCAACAAGCAGCGCAACAAGCGGGCTCGCCAGGCTGCGTAAGTACGACAATCACGGCAAATGATGAAAAGGCAGTCGCTACGGCGGCTGCCTTTTTTGCGTTGGGCGGTGGAAAATCGCGTCGACCGCATTTGGCAGAGGCGCTTATCCACATATTCGACTTTGGTATTACCTCCTCTTGACATCGATTACATTTTGGCATGTGATGCTTGTAATCGATTGCAGCGAGTGCGACTTGCACACGTGTAATCGATTACATCTCCGTGTCGAGGAGACCCGCGTGTTGAGGAGCCGCGGTACGGTTGATGGAGGAGGGGCGGCCAACATGCCGTCTTGAGGAAACCCTGGGAGGATTATCCGATGAAGAAATTCACAGTGGCTGCATCCATTGCGGTCGCCTTGATGTCGACGACTGCGGTGTCCGCGGCTGAGCTTGAAGTCACGCACTGGTGGACCTCGGCCGGCGAGGCGGCATCGATCGCTGAATTCGCACGCATTTTTGAAGAAGAAACCGGCCATACTTGGGTCGACAGCGCCCTTGGCGGTTCGGGCACAGGCGCAAACCCCGTCATCATTAGCCGCATCATCGGCGGTGATCCGATGGGGGCAACCCAGATGAACACCGGCCGTGATGCCGAGGAACTCATCCAGGCGGGCCTTATGCGCGACCTGACCGACATCGCCGAAGAAATGAATATTCGCGATTTCTACGTCGATGAATCCCTGCTTGAGCCCTGCACTTATGAGGGGCGCATCTACTGCTTCCCCATCAATATCCACTCGTGGGATTGGCTGTGGCTGTCGACGGCGGCCTATGAGGAAATCGGGCAGCCTGTTCCAACCAATTGGCACGAATATGTAGAAAGCTGGCCCGCGCTCCAGGAGGCCGGCATCCTGCCTTTCGGCCTTGCTTCAGGTTGGCCGATCAACGGCGTTCCGGGCGTGCTTCTGGCAGGCATCGGCGGCACCGATCTGGTTCTCGCCGTTAACCGCGACAAGAGCGGCGACGCGGTGCGGAGCCCTGAATTCCGGGAA